>NZ_JBITSN010000002.1:0-85267 GCF_044540975.1 Streptomyces sp. NPDC085927 | reverse complement strand
CCGGCGGGCGGCGCCCCCCGCCCCGGGGCGGGCGGGGGGGGGGGCGCGGGCGCCCCGGGGCCCCGGCCGGGGGGGCCCCCCCGCCCCCCCCGGCGGGGGGCGCCCCCCCCCCCCCGGCCCCCCCCCCCCACGCCGAACGCTCAACGGCCACAGAGACGCCGTCCCGGCCCCACGGCACTCACCCGAGGCGCTGGGCAGCGCGGCACGAACGTCCTCTCACCCGCCCCGGGAACGTCGCCATCTCCGCGGTGCCGATGGTGCGGGGCCGGAGACGGGCGCCTTGCGGAAGAACGTGAGCAGTCGGCCGCCATGTGTCACATAAGAGCTCAAACGAGCGGCATCAGGACAGTGGCGGTCGAAGTGCTCCCGCTTTGGCGGCGGTGTGTCCTCCCCGGAGCCCCGCAGCGTGATCCGGCATCGCGCACATCGAGGCCCCCCGGCGGCCGGGGAAAGCCGCCCGCACCTGCGGCCGACCGGAGCAGGTCGCGTTCCTCGAGGCAGTTCTCGGAGATGATCCCGACGCGGGAGGACAGCCCTCACGGCCTGCTTTCAGCAGCAAGGAACTCCGCGGCCCCGCTCTCGGCCTCTTCCTTGTCCAGCACGTCGGTCGGCCCTCATGAGGCAGTGGCGCCTCCTTGACGGGTGCGCTTCAGCGGGCTCGGTCCCGGCCCCACCCCGGCCAGCGCCGTGCAGAGAAGAACGTATGCGGTGAGGGCGAGGACCGGTATGTGCCCGCCCGGGCGGTCGATGTCGTCGGTGAAGTACCAGGAGACCCCCACCCAGACCAGCCCGCCGACGAGCACGAGCACGGCGTTGCCGGTCTCCCCCGTCACCCCCATACCGGCCCACAGCAGGAGGGGCATGAGGGTCCAGGAGGCTGCCATGGTGAATAAGAACTCGAAGGCACCGGCGAAGATCGTGTCTCCGCTCGCGGCCGCACTGTCGCGGGACCACGCGTAGCCGGTGGACATCAAGGTGTGGCAGGCCGCGGTGGCGGCGACGACGGTGAGGGCGCCTTTGGCGTGTCGCATGTATCGCATGCCGGGAATCCTCGCCCTTCGCAGGCCGGGGGTCCCCTCACGAGCGCGAGATCTACGACACGGCGACCGCCGGCCCGGGGGCGGAGGCCAGACGCAGGCCGACCTCCACCAGGGTCCAGCCGAGACGGGCGCGGAAGGGCCGAGGATGCCGAACCGACCGGGCCGTTGCGGCGAGGCGGTACGCGTCGGCTTCGGTACGGAGTTCGGCGGCGCGGATGCGGTGCAGGGCGAGGTGGATCTCGGTGTGCATCGGGTCGTGGCCTTTCAGTCCGTGGAGTCCGTCAAGTCCGTGGAGTCCGTCAAGTCCGTGGCGAGGGGGAACGCTCGGGTGTGGATGCGCACCTGGGCGGTGTCGGCGTCGTCCTCGCCGGCGGCCCGGTCGCGGTAGGTCTCGACGAGCTCGTGCATCTTCTCGACGAGTTCCCGGGTCAGCTCGGGTGTCAGCCGCAGCGTCGCGCTGCTCATGTCCCAGGTCCGGTTCCACTCCCCCGGCCAGGTCAGGCGATTGCCGAGCCAGGTCGACAGGTCCCGGCCCTGTGAGGTCGCGACCTCGTGGAGGTACAGGTCGGCGGCCCCGCGCACGTCCGGATCGGCGTCGGTGAGCAGCGCGTCGTCGAAGCTCAGGCCCTTGTGGGCCGCCTTCCACCACCGCTCCCGGCCCTTGCCGCGTTCGGGGGCGTCCTCGATGAAACCGTGCACGGCGAGCTGGCGCAGGTGGTAGCTGGTCGCCCCGCTCGACTCGCCCAGTTCCGCGGCGAGCTGGGACGCGGTGGCCGGGCCGCGGAAGCGCAGGATGTCCAGCAGCTGGATGCGCAGGGGGTGGGCAAGCCCGCGCAGGGAGCGGGCATCGAGACTGCGGACCTGCGGGTCCTGCGGTTCCTGAGGCTCATCCATGTACACAAAGATAGCTTTGCAAAGAGATCCTTGCAACAACTTCTTTGGAACTCGTGCGGGCGGCGAAAGAAACGGCCCCGCCCCCGGGCCACGGCCTCTCGGGCCGGGGCCGCCCCTCGGGAGGGAGACCCGGTCCGCCCCCGGGCGGCCCCCGTTCGGCTCCCGGCGCCACGGCTTGCGACGGCGCACAGGAGAGGGCGGCACCCCCGCACGGGTGCCGCCCTCTCTTCGTGATCCGGAGCCGTTGCCGATCGGTGAGGGTGGTCGGGTGACAGGCAACGGCTCCGGGGTTCAGTCCGCCCCGGAGGGCGGGGGCTCAGGGATCAGCGGTGGTCGCTGCCCTTCGAGGTGACCGCCGCGCGGCCTGCCTCCAGACGGGCGACCGGGATGCGGAACGGGGAGCAGGAGACGTAGTCCAGGCCCACCTCGTGGAAGAAGTGGACGGACTCCGGGTCGCCGCCGTGCTCGCCGCAGACGCCGAGCTTGAGGTCGGGGCGGGTGGCGCGGCCGGCCTCGGCGGCGAGCTTCACGAGGGAGCCGACGCCGTCCCGGTCGATGGTCTCGAACGGGGACACCCCGAAGATGCCCTTCTCCAGGTACGCGGTGAAGAAGCTGGCCTCCACGTCGTCCCGGCTGAAGCCCCACACCGTCTGGGTGAGGTCGTTCGTGCCGAAGGAGAAGAACTGCGCGGCCTCCGCGATCTGGCCGGCGGTCAGCGCGGCGCGCGGCAGCTCGATCATCGTGCCGATGGCGAGGTTCAGCTTCGTGCCGGTGGCCTCCTCGACCTCCGCGATGACCTTGTCGGCCTCCTCGCGGACGATCTCCAGCTCCTGGACCGTACCGACCAGCGGGATCATGATCTCGGCACGCGGGTCGCCCTTGGCCGCCCGGCGCTCGGCCGCCGCCTCGGCGATGGCCCGTACCTGCATGGTGAACAGGCCGGGGATGACCAGGCCGAGCCGGACGCCGCGCAGGCCCAGCATCGGGTTCTGCTCGTGCAGCCGGTGCACCGCCTGCAGGAGGCGCAGTTCGTTCTCGTGCGGTTCCTGGCGGGACTCGGCGAGGGCCACGCGGACCGACAGTTCGGTGATGTCGGGCAGGAACTCGTGCAGCGGCGGGTCGAGGAGCCGGACGGTGACGGGGAGGCCGTCCATCCCCTCGAACAGCTCGACGAAGTCCTTCCGCTGCAGCGGCAGCAGCGCCTTGAGGGACTCCTCGCGCTCGTTCTGGGTGTCGGCCAGGATCAGCCGCTCCACCAGCTCGCGCCGGTCGCCGAGGAACATGTGCTCGGTGCGGCACAGGCCGATGCCCTGGGCGCCGAAGCGGCGGGCGCGCAGCGCGTCCTCGGCGTTGTCGGCGTTGGCGCGCACGCGCAGCCGGCGCTTGCGGTCGGCGAAGGCCATCATCCGGTGGACGGCCTCGACCAGTTCGTCGGCGTCGTCGGCGCCCGGGTGCATCCGGCCCTCGAAGTACTCCACGACCGGGGACGGCACGACCGGGACCTCACCGAGGTAGACCTTGCCGGTGGAGCCGTCGATGGAGATCAGGTCGCCTTCCTCGACGACGTGCCCGCCGGGGACGGTCATCCGGCGGCGCTTGGTGTCGACCTCGAGCTCCTCGGCGCCGCACACACAGGTCTTGCCCATGCCGCGTGCGACGACGGCGGCGTGCGAGGTCTTGCCGCCGCGGGAGGTGAGGATGCCCTCGGCGGCGATCATGCCGTCCAGGTCGTCGGGGTTGGTCTCGCGGCGGACCAGGATGACCTTCTCGCCGGAGCGGGACCACTTGACGGCCGTGTACGAGTCGAAGACCGCCTTGCCGACCGCCGCGCCCGGCGAGGCCGCGATGCCGCGCCCGACCCGTTCGACCTTCGCGTCCTCGTCGAAGCGCGGGAACATCAGCTGGGCGAGCTGCGCGCCGGTGACGCGGGTGAGCGCCTCGGCCTCGTCGATCAGCCCCTGGTCGACGAGCTGGGTGGCGATGCGGAAGGCCGCGCCCGCGGTGCGCTTGCCGACGCGGGTCTGGAGCATCCACAGCTGGCCGCGCTCGATGGTGAACTCGATGTCGCAGAGATCCTTGTAGTGGTTCTCCAGCGTCTCCATGATCTGCATCAGCTGGTCGTACGACTTCTTGTCGAGCTGCTCCAGCTCCGCGAGCGGCACGGTGTTGCGGATGCCCGCGACCACGTCCTCGCCCTGGGCGTTCTGCAGGTAGTCGCCGTAGACGCCCTGGTGCCCGGAGGCGGGGTCGCGGGTGAAGGCGACGCCGGTGCCGGAGTCGGGGCCGAGGTTGCCGAAGACCATGGAGCAGACGTTGACGGCCGTGCCCAGGTCGTGCGGGATGCGCTCCTGGCGGCGGTAGAGCTTGGCCCGGTCGGTGTTCCAGGAGTCGAAGACCGCGTGGATGGCGAGGTCCATCTGCTCGCGCGGGTCCTGCGGGAAGTCCCGGCCGGCCTCGGTCTTGACGATCTTCTTGAACTTGGTGACCAGCTTCTTGAGGTCGGCGGCCTCCAGCTCGGTGTCGACCGTGACCTTCTTCGCCGCCTTCGCCGCCTCCAGCGCGTCCTCGAACAGCTCGCCGTCGACGCCGAGGACGGTCTTGCCGAACATCTGGATGAGGCGCCGGTAGGAGTCCCAGGCGAAGCGGTCGTCGCCGGCCTGCTTGGCCAGTCCCTGCACGGACTTGTCGGAGAGGCCGATGTTCAGGACGGTGTCCATCATGCCCGGCATGGAGAACTTGGCTCCGGAGCGGACCGACACGAGGAGAGGGTTGTCGGGCTGGCCGAGCTTCTTGCCCATCGCCGCTTCGAGGGCGTCGAGGTGCGCACTCACCTCGTCACGCAGTGCCGCCGGCTCCGTGCCGCTCTCCAGGTAGACCTTGCAGGCTTCCGTGGTGATGGTGAAGCCGGGAGGGACGGGAAGACCCAGATTGGTCATCTCGGCGAGGTTCGCACCTTTTCCGCCGAGGAGGTCCTTGAGGTCCTTGTTGCCCTCGGTGAAGTCGTAGACGAACTTCACGCCCTCAACGCTGTGACCCTGCTGGCCTACGTGGGGATCTTTGTTTTCCGACACGGGTCTCGACTCCTCGAGGACGCGGTGGCTGCCCTGACGGGCAGGAACATACCCAGATCAAAGGCATCTGGGTACGTCCACACGTGCGTCATGCGCCTGCGACCACTCCGCCGCCACGGGATCGAAAGTCAAGGCTTGGTAAGCCGCCACAACCGCATGTTTTCACTTCTTGAACGCGTCGGTCCCGGATTGGCCCATCTGGTCGCTCATGTGAGCGCTAACCGGCACGTCTGATTTCGCTCGATGAACGATCGAGGGATGGCACCGAGTGCCATCCTTTGAGAAGTGCACCCGCCTATAATTCGCTCATCTGAGCGCAACCCTTATCAGGGGTGGCGAGAATCACGCTGCCACAGTCGCCGGGATTTCACCATGCGGACGTGCCCCGTACGACTCCCCCGACGGCCGCGCGGGCAGTGGTGCAGGCATCTCACCTGCGCTCCACGGACGGCGTGCCCGGCCTTTGCTCCCTGTTTTCCGAACGTACCCCCGCCGCGCTGAACGCGCCGGTCAGCGCGCCCGTACGGAACTACGGCGGATCCGGACCCCCACGCCGGGTCCGCCACCTCACCGGGTTTTGCACGGAAGGACCTCCGGGTGCCTGTCTTCCCACGCCTGCGCCGACCGGCCCGCACGACCGAACCGGCCCGCGCCACCGAACCGGCCCGCGCCACCGAACCGACCCGCGCCACCGAACCGGCCCGCACGGCCGAACCGCCACGGACGGCCGGAGAGAACCCGCGGGGAGAAGGGCACCCGCACCCGCCCCCGGAGGAAGGGACGGAAGAGCGGCGTGGGGAAGAGACCTCGAGGAAGCCCGGCCTCCACGCCTTCCGCACCCTCCGCGCCCGCTGCGCCCGCCTGCGCGAGGAGTACCCCCGCGCCGCGCGTGCCGCCCGCTGGACGCTGCACGGCCTCGCCGCCGCGCTGATCGTCGGCGCGCTCCTGCTGCCGAACACCGCCGGCGCCCTGCGCCCCAGCCGGTTCACCCGGATTCCGGCCGAGGCGATCATCGGCGCGGTGCTGCTGCTCGCCCTGCCGCGCCGCCCGCGGATCGTCGCGGCGGCGCTGTACGGGGCCGGCATCGCCGTACTGACCCTGCTGAACGTGCTGGACATCGGCTTCAACGAGTATCTGGGCCGGGGCTTCAACGTGGTGCTCGACTGGGGGCTGCTCGACGACGCGCAGCACTACGTCGAGGACTCGATGGGCGGCGCCACCGCCACCGCCGCCGCCGTGGGCGCGGTCCTCCTCGCCCTGCTCCTGGTGGTCGTCATGGCACTCGCCGCGGTCCGGCTGAGCGGCCTGCTGGCCCGGCACCGTGCGCGGGCCACCCGGGGCGCGCTGATCGCGGGCACCGTGTGGATCACCTGTACCGCCCTCGGCCTGCAGGTGTCCGGTGTGCCGGTCGCCTCCGACCGGGCGGCGGCCGCGCTGAAGGTGCAGGGCAAGCGCGTGCGGGACACGCTGCGCGACGAAGCGGCGTTCGAGAAGGTGGCGCGCACGGACCCGTTCGCGGGTACGCCGTCCGGCCGGCTCCTGCCGGACCTGCGCGGCAAGGACGTCCTCATCACGTTCATCGAGAGCTACGGCCGGACCGCCCTGGAGGACCCGGTGATCGCCCCCGGCGTCACCGCCACCCTGGACGCCGGCACCGAGTCGCTCGCCGGGGCGGGGTTCGCGGCGCGCAGCGGCTGGCTGACGTCGTCGACGTTCGGCGGCAGCAGCTGGCTCGGGCACTCGACGGCGCTGTCCGGCCTGTGGATCGACAACCAGCAGCGCTACCGCACCGCCACCGCGAGCGACCGCCTCACGCTCACCAAGGCGTTCGGGAAGACCGGGGCCTGGGACACCGTCGGCGTCATGCCGGGCGTCCAGAAGGGCTGGCCCGAGGCCGAGTGGTACGGCCTCGACACGGTCTACGACGCCTTCGGGATGGGCTACCGGGGGCCCAAGTTCAGCTGGTCGACGATGCCCGACCAGTACGCGCTCGAGGCCTTCCAGCGCCTGGAGCACGGCAAGAGGCGCGACGGGGGCAAGAACCTGATGGCGGAGATCATCCTGACCTCCAGCCACCAGCCCTGGGCACCCGTCCCCGAGATGGTCGGCTGGGACGAGCTCGGCGACGGCTCCGTCTTCGGCCCCGTCCAAAAGGCGGGCAAGCAGCCCGGCGACATCGTGGCGGACACCACCAAGTCCCGTCAGGAGTACGGCAAGTCGGTCGAGTACTCGGTGACCGCCCTCACCCGGTGGCTGGAGCGCTACGGCACCGACGACACGGTCCTCGTCTTCCTCGGCGACCACCAGCCCATCGCCCGGGTCAGCGGCCTGCGGGCGAGCCGGGACGTGCCGGTGACGATCGTCGCCAAGGACCCGAAGGTGCTGGACGAGGTCGCCGACTGGAACTGGACGGAGGGACTCAGGCCGGACCGGGACGCGCCCGTGTGGCGCATGGACGCCTTCCGGGACCGTTTCCTGAAGGCGTACGGCTCCGTCCCGCACCCCGCCGGCGGCTGAACCGGCGCCGCCCCGCTCCCTGTTCCGGGCCGGGCCGGCTCAGCCGCCGGACGTGTCGAGTTCGGCGTCCTCGCCGACGCCCGCGCACTCGTAGGGGTCCTTCAGCCAGCCGTCCGGCAGCGCCACCCGGTTGTTGCCGGACGTCCGGCCGCGGGGACCGTCGGCGCCGGCCGGCCAGGGCTGGTCCAGGTCCAGTTCGTCCAGCCCGGCCCGCAGTGCCTCGAGGGACGAGGTGATCGCGAGCCGCTTGCGCATCTCGGAGCCGACCGCGAAGCCCTTCAGGTACCAGGCGACGTGCTTGCGGAAGTCGATCACTCCGCGGGCCTCGTCGCCGATCCACTCGCCGAGCAGGGTGGCGTGCCGGACCATGACGTCGGCGACCTCGCGCAGCATGGGCCGGCGGAAGTCGTCCCGGCCCTCGAAGGAGGCGACCAGGTCGGCGAACAGCCACGGCCGGCCCAGGCAGCCGCGCCCCACCACGACCCCGTCGCAGCCGGTCTCGCGCACCATCCGCAGCGCGTCGTCGGCGGACCAGATGTCGCCGTTGCCGAGCACGGGGATCTCCGGCACGTGCTCCTTGAGCCGGGCGATGGCGTCCCAGTCGGCGGTGCCGCCGTAGTGCTGGGCGGTGGTGCGGCCGTGCAGGGCGACGGCGCTCACGCCCTCTTCCACCGCGATGCGGCCGGCGTCCAGGTAGGTCAGGTGGTCGTCGTCGATGCCCTTGCGCATCTTGATCGTGACCGGGAGGTCCCCGGCGCCGGCGACCGCCTCGCGCAGGATGGAGCGCAGCAGGTTCCGCTTGTAGGGCAGGGCCGAGCCGCCGCCCTTGCGGGTCACCTTCGGTACCGGGCAGCCGAAGTTGAGGTCGATGTGGTCGGCGAGGTCCTCCTCGACGATCATGCGGACGGCCTTGCCGACGGTCACCGGGTCGACGCCGTACAGCTGGATCGAGCGCGGTGTCTCGCTCGCGTCGAACGTGATCAGCTGCATGGTCTTCTCGTTGCGTTCGACCAGCGCCCGGGTGGTGATCATCTCGCTGACGAACAGCCCCTTGCCGCCGCTGAACTCCCTGCAGAGCGTGCGGAAGGGCGCGTTGGTGATCCCGGCCATGGGGGCCAGCACGACGGGCGGCCGGACCGCGTACGGGCCGATCGTCAGGTCCGACGGGGCCGGGGCGGGGTCCGACGTCGCGGCCGGGTTCGGGGTGGAGGGGGGCGTGGACATTCCCCCATTGTCCCGCATACCGAGGATGCACCGGTCATTAGTTAGCCGCACTATTGAACCGCGCGTACGATGGCGTGCATGTCCGAGCTCAGCCCGCGCCGACGTCTCCTCGTACTCGCGATCTGCTGCATGAGTCTGCTCCTCGTGAGTCTGGACAACACGGTCCTGAACGTCGCCCTGCCGTCGCTCCAGCGGGATCTGGACGCGAGTACCTCGGGTCTGCAGTGGACCATCGACGCGTACACCCTCGTCCTGGCGTCGCTGCTGATGCTCGCCGGCTCCACGGCCGACCGGATCGGCCGCAGACGGGTCTTCACGGCGGGCCTGGTCGTCTTCACCCTCGGCTCGCTGCTGTGCTCGCTCGCGCCGAACCTGGACGCGCTGGTCGCCTTCCGCATGGTGCAGGCGGTGGGCGGTTCGATGCTCAACCCGGTCGCCATGTCGATCATCACCAACACCTTCACCGACCCGCGCGAGCGCGCCCGCGCGATCGGCGCGTGGGGCGCGGTCGTCGGCCTGTCGATGGCGGCGGGGCCCCTGGTCGGGGGTCTGCTGGTGGACTCCGTCGGCTGGCGCTCCATCTTCTGGATCAACCTGCCGGTGGGCCTCGCCGCCCTCGTCCTCACCCTGCGCTTCGTCCCGGAGTCCCGGGCGCCGAAGGCCCGCCGCGCCGACCCGGTGGGCCAGCTGCTGGTCATCGCCCTGTTCGGCTCGCTGACGTACGCGATCATCGAGGCGCCGCACGCGCCGCTCCTGGTCACGGTCCCTTTCGGCGCCCTCGCGCTCGTGTCCCTGATCGCCCTGCTCCGCTACGAGTCCCGGCGTCACGAACCCCTCATCGACCTGCGCTTCTTCCGCTCGGCACCGTTCAGCGGGGCCACGGTGATCGCGGTGAGCGCGTTCGCCTCGCTCGGCGGGTTCCTGTTCCTGTCCACGCTCTACCTGCAGAACGTACGGGGCCTGAGCGCCCTGGAGGCCGGGCTGTGGATGCTCCCCATGGCCCTCCCGACGTTCCTGTGCGCCCCGCTCTCCGGCCGGCTGGTCGGCAACCGGGGGCCCCGGCTGCCGCTGCTGATCGCGGGCGGCGCGATGACGGCGGCCGGGTTCCTGTTCGCCCTCTTCGAGGCCGAGACGTCCAACGCCACGCTGGTCGTCGGGTACGTCCTGTTCGGTGTCGGCTTCGGCTTCGTCAACGCGCCCATCACCAACACCGCCGTCTCCGGCATGCCCCGCGCCCAGGCCGGGGTGGCCTCGGCGGTGGCCTCCACCAGCCGGCAGTTGGGCCAGGCGCTCGGCGTCGCGGTGATCGGCGCGGTGCTGGCGGCCGGGGTGGGCTCCTCGTCGTACGCGGAGAGCTTCGTGGAGGCCTCGCGGCCCGGCTGGTGGATCCTCACCGCGTGCGGGCTCGCGGTGCTGGTGGTGGGCGCGGCGACCTCGGGCCGCTGGGCCCGCGCGACCGCGCGGCGGACGGCCGAGCGGCTGGAGTCGGCGGAGATCCGCGAGGCGGCCGGAGCGGACGTCTGAGCACACGGCCCCGTGTGAAGGCGTGCGCTCGCGCGTCACCGGGCGCGCGCTCCCGCGCGGGCCGGTTCTCCACCGAATTCGCCTACGGAGAGCCCCCGTTGATGTTGTTCTTGCCGCAGACTCCTTGTCGTCCCCGATCGGGGGCAACAGGTACGGCGACAACGACCGCGGATGCCGGAGGCCTCATGCCCCAGATCGACACGAGCAAAGTCAGCCGCTGGGACCAGCACGGCCGGGAGCACGTCGTACGGGTCCGGCGCACCGGTGTGCAGCGCACGATCAGCTGCGAGACCTGTGACTGGCGCCGGCGCGCCCAGTTCCTGCCCTGGCTGAAGGCACAGGAACACCTGGTGGAGGCCCACCAGGCGACGGTGGACCCCACGGAGAGATGAGCCCGCCCCGGACGGCGCGGGAAGCGCTGTCCGGGGCGGGCCCGACGCAGTCGGCGGTGCTACGGCGTCAGCAGCCGACCAGCCGGCTCGCCAGGTAGCCCTCGATCTGGTCGAGGGAGACCCGCTCCTGCTTCATGGTGTCGCGCTCGCGCACGGTCACCGCGTTGTCCTCGAGCGTGTCGAAGTCGACGGTGACGCAGAACGGCGTACCGATCTCGTCCTGGCGGCGGTAGCGGCGGCCGATGGCGCCGGCGTCGTCGAACTCGATGTTCCAGTTCTGCCGCAGCGCCTGGGCGAGGCCCTTGGCCTTCGGCGACAGCTCCGGGTTGCGGGAGAGCGGGAGCACCGCGACCTTCACCGGGGCCAGGCGCGGGTCGAGGCGCAGCACCGTGCGCTTCTCCAGCTTGCCCTTGGCGTTGGGCGCCTCGTCCTCGACGTACGCGTCGAGCAGGAAGGCGAGCATCGCCCGGCCGAGACCGGCCGCCGGCTCGATGACGTACGGCGTCCAGCGCTCGCCGGCCTCCTGGTCGAAGTAGGAGAGGTCCTGGCCGGAGGCCTTGGAGTGGGCGCCGAGGTCGTAGTCGGTGCGGTTGGCGACGCCCTCGAGCTCGCCCCACTCGCTGCCGCCGAACTGGAAGCGGTACTCGATGTCAGCGGTGCGCTTGGAGTAGTGGGAGAGCTTCTCCTTCGGGTGCTCGTACCACCGCATGTTCTCCTCGCGCATGCCGAGGCCGGTGTACCAGTTCCAGCGCTGCTCCATCCAGTATTCCTGCCACTGCTCGTCCTCGCCCGGCTTGACGAAGAACTCCATCTCCATCTGCTCGAACTCGCGGGTGCGGAAGATGAAGTTGCCGGGCGTGATCTCGTTGCGGAAGGACTTGCCCACCTGGGCGATGCCGAAGGGCGGCTTGCGGCGCGAGGTGGTCTGCACCTGGCCGAAGTTGGTGAAGATGCCCTGGGCGGTCTCGGGGCGCAGGTAGGCGACGGAGCCGGAGTCCTGCGTCGGGCCGAGGTGGGTGGAGAGCAGGCCCGAGAACTGCTTGGGCTCGGTGAACTGGCCCTTGTTGCCGCAGTTGGGGCAGTTGATGTCGGCGAGGCCGTTCTCCGGGGCGCGGCCCTTCTTCTCCTCGTACGCCTCTTCCAGGTGGTCCGCGCGGAACCGCTTGTGACAGGCGGTGCATTCGGTGAGCGGGTCCGAGAAGGTGGCGACGTGACCGGAGGCGACCCACACCTCGGGGGCCAGGATCACCGACGAGTCGATACCCACGACGTCCTCACGCGACGTCACCATGTAGCGCCACCACTGACGCTTGAGGTTCTCCTTGAGCTCGACACCCAACGGCCCGTAGTCCCAGGCGGCACGCTGGCCGCCGTAGATCTCACTGCAGGGGAATACGAAGCCTCGGCGCTTGCTCAGGCTGACGATGGTGTCGATCTTGTCGGCGGCCACGGTGCTCTCTTCATTACGACGACGGGCGACGAAGCGAGATTGCTTCCAGCGAAGCACTCAGGCTACCGGCGGGCCCTGCCCCCCGACCAATTCGGGGCCCGCACCAGGAGCCCGGGGCCCCCTGGTGCGGGCCCCTCACCCGCCTTGTTGACAACGGTTTCCATATTAGTTGAAAATGGGAGTCATGAACGTACGACGACGCCTCATACCCGCCGCAGCGGCGACCGCGGTCACCGCGCTCGCCCTGGGCACCCTGTCCGCCTGCTCCTCCGACAGCGCCGCCGCGGGCAACACCGACAAGTTCGACGTCGTCGCCTCCTTCTACCCGATGGCGTTCCTGGCCGAGCAGATCGGCGGCGACCATGTGAACGTCACCAGTCTGACCCAGCCCGGCCAGGAGCCGCACGACCTGGAGATCAGCGCCAAGCAGACCGCGCAGCTCGAGGAGACCGACGCGGCGCTCCACCTCAAGGGCCTGCAGCCCAACATCGACGAGGCCATCGGCCAGTCCGGGGTGAGGACGAAGATCGACGCGGCCACCCTGACCACCCTGGAGGCGCACGGCGCCGGGGACGGGCACGGCCACGAGGACGAGGACCACGCCCACGAGGGCGAGCACGAGGGCCACTCCCACGAGACCGAGGGCGGCAAGGACCCCCACGTCTGGCTCGACCCGGTCAAGTACGCCGAGGTCGCCGAGGGCGTCGGCGAGGCCTTCGAGAAGGCCGACCCCGACCACGCCGCCGACTACCGGAAGAACACCGAGACCCTCGTCGGCAAGCTGAACGAGCTGGACACCACGCTCGAGGCGGGCCTCGAGGACCGGAAGACCGACGTCTTCATCACCACCCACGCCTCCTTCGGCTACTTCGCCGAGCGCTACGGACTGACCGAGGAGGCCATCAACGGCCTCGACCCCGAGTCCGAGCCCAGCGCGGCCCGCGTGAAGGAGCTCGCCCGGACGGCCAAGGCCGACGGCGTGACCACCATCTTCTACGAGACACTGGTGAGTGACGACACCGCGAAGACGGTCGCCAAGGACGCCGGACTGAAGACGGACGTCCTCGACCCGCTCGAGGGCATCACCGACAGCTCCCGCGGCGACGACTACTTCGAGGTCATGGAGTCCAATCTGAAGGCCCTGCAGACGGCCCTGGGATCCGCGTGACCCGCCGCCCGGCCGGCCGACCGACCCACCGGAGGACGGCAGCATGAGCACGAAGACCGAGCCCGTCATATCGACGCCGAAGGCCGAGCCCGTCATATCCCTGCGGGGCGTCCACGCCGAGCTGGGCTCGCGCCCCGTCCTGCGCGGCATCGACCTCACCGTGCGCCGCGGCGAGGTCGTCGCCCTGCTCGGCGCCAACGGCTCCGGCAAGTCGACGACCGTGCGCAGCGTCATCGGCCAGGTGCAGACCGGCTCCGGCGAGATCGAGCTGTTCGGCGCCCCGCAGCGACGGTTCCGCGACTGGGCGCGCGTGGGGTACGTCCCGCAGCGCACCACGGCCGCGGGCGGCGTGCCCGCCACACTGACCGAGGTGGTCGCCTCCGGCCGGCTCTCCCGCACCCGCTTCGGCGTGTTCCGCAAGGCCGACCGCGAGGCCGTACGCCACGCGCTGGACCTCGTCGGCATGGCGGACCGGGCGAAGGACTCCGTGGACGCGCTCTCCGGGGGCCAGCACCAGCGGGTGCTGATCGCCCGCGCGCTCGCCGCCGAACCCGAGCTGCTGATCCTGGACGAGCCGATGGCGGGCGTCGACCTGGCCAGCCAGGAGGCGCTCGCGGGGATACTGCGCCGGCAGGTCGACCGGGGCACCACCGTCCTGCTCGTCCTGCACGAGCTGGGCCCGCTGGAGCCCCTGATCGACCGGGCGGTCGTCCTGCGCGACGGCTGCGTCCTGCACGACGGCCCGCCCCCGAAGGCGGTCGGCCAGCACGCGCTGCCCGGCCACGACCACGTACACCCGCACGCACCGGCGGGCGCCGAACCGATCCGCACGGGACTGCTGAGCTGATTGCTGATGGACCTCCTGAACTACGCCTTCATGCAGCGGGCGCTGCTGGCGGCCGTCCTGGTCGGCATCACCGCCCCCGCGGTCGGCATCTACCTCGTCCAGCGCCGCCAGGCCCTCATGGGCGACGGCATCGGGCACGTCGCGATGACCGGCGTCGGCCTCGGCTTCCTGCTCTCCTGGTCGCCGGTGTGGATGGCGACCCTGGTCTCCGTCCTCGGCGCCGTCCTGATGGAACTGATCCGCTGGTACGGCAAGGCCCGCGGTGACATCGCCCTCGCGATGCTGTTCTACGGCGGTATGGCGGGCGGCGTGATGTTCATCAACCTCGCTCCGACCGGCTCCAACGCGAACCTCACCTCGTACCTGTTCGGCTCCCTGTCGACGGTCTCCGAGTCCGACGTGACGGCCATCTGTCTGCTGGCCGCGTTCGTGGTGCTGGTCACCGTCGGTCTGCGCCGCCAGCTGTTCGCGGTCAGCCAGGACGAGGAGTTCGCGCGGGTCACGGGCCTGCCGGTGCGGTTCCTGAACCTGCTCACCGCGGTCACGGCGGCGGTCACCGTCACCGTCGCGATGCGCGTGGTGGGCCTGCTGCTGGTGAGCGCGCTCATGGTCGTGCCCGTGGCCGCGGCCCAGGCGCTCAGCCGCAGTTTCGCCGCCACCTTCGCCATCGCCGTCGCGATCGGCGTGAGCGTGACCATCGGCGGCACGGTCACCTCGTACTACCAGGACGTGCCGCCCGGGGCGACGATCGTGCTGCTGACGATCGCCGCGTTCATCGCACTGACCGTACTGGCCACCCCGCTGGCCCGCCGCCGCGCCCGCGCGCTGGCCGCGGACCGGCCCGCGCCGGACCCGGCCGAGTGCGCCGTACCGGCCGGCCGGAAACCGCCCGGCGAGGCCGACGCCTGACTCCCTCCTGCCCGGCCTGGCACAATGGCCGCGGCAGAGCAGAGGCAGACTGAGGAGGAAACCGGTGACCACCGCTGGACCGCCTGTGAAGGGCCGCGCCACCAGGCAGCGGGCCGCTGTGGCGGCTGCGCTCCAGGACGTCGACGAGTTCCGCAGCGCGCAGGAACTGCACGACGTGCTCAAGCACAAGGGCGACTCGGTCGGGCTCACCACGGTCTACCGCACCTTGCAGTCCCTCGCCGACGCCGGCGAGGTGGACGTGCTGCGCACTGCCGACGGCGAGTCCGTCTACCGCCGCTGCTCCACCGGTGACCATCACCACCACCTGGTCTGCCGCAGCTGCGGCAAGGCGGTCGAGGTCGAGGGCCCGGCCGTGGAGACCTGGGCGGAGGCCATCGCCGCCGAGCACGGCTACGTCAACGTGGCCCACACCGTGGAGATCTTCGGGACCTGCGCGGAGTGCGCGGCGGCGGCGAGCGGCACCTGAGACCCCGGGCACGGCGAGGGGCGCGGAGATGATCTCCGCGCCCCTCGCCGTGTCCACGCCTACTCCCTCACTGTTCCTGCCTGCCCTCCATGGCGAGCAGTTCCTCGTTCGGGATCGCGCCGCCGAAGCGGCGGTCGCGGGAGGCGAACTCGAGGCACGCTCGCCACAGGTCCCGGCGGTCGAAGTCCGGCCACAGGACGTCCTGGAAGACCATCTCCGCGTAGGCGCTCTGCCACAGCAGGTAGTTGGACGTGCGCTGCTCACCGCTCGGCCGCAGGAACAGGTCCACGTCCGGCATGTCCGGGTAGTACATGTAGTTCTGCAGCGTCTTCTCGTTGACCTTCGCCGGGTCGAGACGCCCCGCCTTCACGTCCTCGGCCAGTGCCTGCGCCGCGTCGGCGATCTCGGCGCGGCCACCGTAGTTCATGCAGAAGTACAGGGTGAGCCGGTCGTTGTCCTTGGTCTGCTCCTGCGCGACCTGGAGTTCCTTGGCGACCGACTTCCACAGCTTGGGCATCCGCCCCACCCAGCGCACCCGCACCCCCAGCTCGTCGAGCTCGTCACGGGACTTGCGGATGAAGTCGCGGTTGAAGTTCATCAGGAAGCGCACCTCGTCCGGCGAGCGCTTCCAGTTCTCGGTGGAGAAGGCGTACAGCGAGATGGCGCCGACGCCCATCTCGATACCGCCCTGGAGCACGTCCAGCACGCGCTCGGCGCCGACCTTGTGGCCCTCGGTGCGCGGCAGGCCCCGCTCCTTGGCCCAGCGGCCGTTGCCGTCCATCACGATCGCCACGTGCCTGGGGACCAGCTCACCGGGAAACTTCGGAGGCCGCGCGCCGGAGGGGTGCGGTACCGGCGTCTTGTACTCCCGGCGCTGACGCCCCAGGAACCCGCGTACGGCCATGTTCTTCTCGTCTCCCTCAAGGTGTTCCGGATGTTCGCTACTTCTCGACGTACCGCAGGGAGCGCAGTCCGCGCTCCAGGTGCCAGTGGAGGTACGCGGACACCAGTCCGCTCCCCTCCCGGACGTACCGCGCCTCGGACGCGTCCGCCGTCTCCCAGTCTCCCGCGAGCAGCGCGCCGAGCAGTTCCAGGGCCTGCGGCGAGGGCACGACGCTGCCGGGCACCCGGCAGTCGGCGCAGACGGAACCGCCGGACGCGACCGAGAAGAACCGGTTCGGTCCGGGCATCCCGCACTTCGCGCAGTCGCCGAAGGTCGGGGCGTAGCCGTTGACGGCGAGGGAGCGCAGCAGGAACGCGTCGAGGACGAGATGCGGTGCGTGCTCGCCGCGGGCGAGGGTCCGCAGGGCGCCGACGAGCAGCAGGTACTGCTGGACGGCCGGCTCGCCCTCGTGGTCGGTGAACCGCTCGGCGGTCTCCAGCATGGCCGTTCCGGCGGTGTAGCGGGCGTAGTCGGTGACGATCCCGCCGCCGTACGGCGCGATGGTCTCGCTCTGCGTGCACAGCGGGAGGCCGCGCCCGATCAGCTCGCTCCCCTTGGAGAAGAACTGCACGTCCACATGGGAGAACGGTTCGAGGCGCGCGCCGAACTTGGACTTCGTCCGGCGCACGCCCCTCGCCACGGCGCGTACGCGACCGTGACCGCGCGTGAGCAGGGTGATGATCCGGTCCGCTTCACCCAGCTTCTGGGTGCGCAGCACTACGCCGTCGTCGCGGAACAGACTCATGCGTCCATTCTCGCGTACGCGCCGGGCCCCCGCGGCACCGCGTCGGGGCAGGCCGGGTCAGTCGAGGCCCAGGCCCAGTCCGAAGCCGTAGGAGTACCTGTCGCCCGCCGCGTTCCGGTACGCGTAGTCGTACACTGACCGACGGGTTGATCGGTGTCGACACCAACGCCGACCACCTGGCCGCCTGGCGCCTCGATGTCCACGGCAACCCGACCGGCAGCCCGCGTCGCTTCTCCTACGACCTGTCCGGCACCGCCGAGCACCGGGACGCCCAGGTCCGCCACGCCCTGACCCAGCTGCTGCACTGGGCTAGGGCATGCGGCGTGAAGGCAATCGCGGTCGAAGACCTCGACTTCGCGGCGGAGAAGACCCGGGAGAAGCACGGCCGCCACAAGCGGTTTCGGCGGCTGATCTCCGGCCTGCCCACCGGACGGCTCCGCGCCCGCCTGGTCTCGATGGCCGACCGGACGGGGATCACCATCGTTGCCGTGGACCCCGCCTACACCTCGAAGTGGGGCGCCCAGCACTGGCAGAAACCGCTGACCAGTAGCACTCGCAGGACCACCCGGCACGATGCGGCGAGCATCGCGATCGGGCGACGCGCCCAGGGCTATCCCCTCCGGCGTCGGACGACACCGCCCCGTGCACACCGGAGTGATGGGCACGGGCATCGGACCGTCCAGGCCGGACCGGATACCCCCGGGCGTGAGGGACCCCGCCGCCGCCTTCCCGGACCACGGACCCGATCCGTGCCGCCGGACGCGGAGCGAACGCGGGCGACCAGGACACCCACCACCGTTCGGGATGTCCGCGGTGAGCGGGAATGGGTCCAGGACCCACTCCTGCTCACTGACTAGGAACGGTTGGACGTCATCACGACCGGGATGCCGAGCCGTGAGGCCTCTGCAAGCTCCTGGAACTCGTTGTTGCGCTGCTCGAGATCCTTCGGCTCGAGATCGTCGCACACGATGAAGTAGCGCAGGTGGTCCTCTCGAGCACGGTGCGGCTCGTGGTGTCGTCGACCTGCTGGGCCAGCGCGCGGACCAGGTCCCCTTCCGCCGCGGCGTTCTCGTCGGTGTCGGCGATGAACACCGCGTAGTCCCTCTCGCGGCCCCGCGCCTGGACCGCCTTGATCACGCTGGGGAAGATCGGGTTGAGCAGGTCGGGCACGACCAGTCCCACGTTGCCCGTACGGCCCGTGATCAGGCCGCGTGCGGCCCGGTTGGGGGCGTAGCCCAGGCGGGCGGCCACGGCGCGCACACGCTCCCGCGTCGCCGGCGTGACCAGCTCCGACATGCCCAGCGCACGGGACACGGTGGCCGGCGAGACCCCTGCGGCCTTCGCCACGTCCCGGATCGTTGTTGGCACTTGACCCTCCGATCTGCGTGGGAGGAGTCTGAAATCCTTTGTGGATCCGGGTCAACACATGTGCCGTAGAAATTTCATACAACCGTACAGCGCTGCGAGTTTCCCCAGGTCAACGCGTTCTCACTGAACCGGTCCGGCCAACTCCGAAGCAATGAAAAGCTTTTCATCATGTTTCATTTGCTTCATCGCCCGGCGCAAACCCGTGGGGCCGACGCACCCCGGACCCCACGGGCGGACAGGTGCCGGCAGGCCCTACGTCAAGGCAGCTCCCCCCGGCTGCGCGCGTTGGCGTACGCGGTCGCCGCGCGCAGCCGCTCGGCGGGCGTCGCCCGGCGCACCTCGACCGGCTCGGCGTCCCACTCCCGGCCGCCGCCGTACGGTCTCAGCTGGATGTAGGGCCCCTCATGCCCCATCACGATGCCGATCCTCTCGGTCCGGGTGTCCACGACGTACACGCCGACCGGCGGCTTCATCGAGCTGCCACGGCCATCACGGCCGCGAGCCGCCGTGCGGTCTCCACGGAACATCGCCCCAGGTCGACGAGCGGACAGGGCGCCTCCCGCGCAAGACTCACCGGGTCCAACCCCAGTGACGGCAGAGTAATTCCGGTCTTCGCGAGTAACGCCCGCAATTCTTTCACCACGTCCTCCGCTTCTTCGACGCAGAGCGCCGAGTGCCGTTCCTTCACCCTGGTCCCCTTCTCTTCGGCTTTCACGCTTCCCGTCCTTAAGGTGCCCTCCGGAACCTACACTCGGAAGAGTTTTGCACCCTACAAGTAATGGGCTGCACAAAGGGGTTGGGAAAGGGGTCAGCAATGGCCAACGGTTCACGCCAAGCGGCATGGGAGTTCTTCGGCGCGGAACTGAGGCGACGCCGGGAGGAGTCGGGGTTCACGCAGGTGGAGCTGGGGGCGCGGGTGTTCGTTTCGGGGGGGCTACATCGGCCAATTCGAACAGGCTATTCGGAAACCGCAATTGGACGTGGCCCAGCGGATCGACGACACCCTGCAAACCGGCGGTATTTTCGAGCGGCTGTGCAGGAAGCTGATCGACGACCGCCGGTATGCGGATTATTTTGCCAAGGCGGCGGAGCTGGAGACACTGGCGACGAAGATCTGCGAGTTCGCGCCGGCGCTGATTCCCGGACTGTTGCAGACACCGGCCTATGCGCGGGCGGTCACGCTAGCCATGAACCCCTTTGCGCCGGAGGAGTCGGTCGACGAGAAGGTATCGGGACGCATCGAACGAGGGCGCATCCTCAAAGACGCCTCTCGGCCGGTGTACTGGGCGATCCTGCACGAGAACGTGCTGCGCATCCCGGTGGGTGGGGCGGCAGTCATGGCGGAGCAACTGAAGCAGGTCGCGGGGCTCGCGCGAGAGCGGTCGGTGCTGGTGCAGGTGCTGCCGTATACGGCTGGCGCCTATCCCGTGATGACAGGGGATCTTCGACTCATGGAGTTCGACGACGCACCCGCCACCGCCTATACAGAAGCCGTGTATTCGGGGAACCTGCTGGACGATCCAGCCGTGGTGCAGCGAGCACAGTCGGCATACGATCTGCTCAGGGCGGACGCGCTGTCACCAGAGCTGTCCCTGGCCCTGATCCAATCGGCGGCGGAGGGCTTCAGACGATGCGCGAGTACGACCTGAGCGAAGCACGCTGGCGCAAGAGCACCTACAGCGACGGGAACGGCGGCAACTGCGTCGAAGTCGCCGACGGCTTCCCCGGCATCGTCCCCGTCCGGGACAGCAAAGTGACCGCCGGCCCCGTCCTGGTCATCGGCGCGACGGCCTGGACGGAATTCATGGGCGCCGTCACTGAGGGGCGTCCGGCCCGAAGGTAATCCCCCATAGGAACACGCCCGTTGCCCGGACGGGGGGGGCGCCGGTCACCTTGGTGACGTGCTCGACGGCCTCCTTCTCCGCGGGTGCGCCGGACCCGGCGACACAGCTCCGGAATTCCTCGGCCCGGGTCTTCGTGCCCTGTGCCTGCTCGCCTTCGGCGGCCTTCTCCGACGCCTCGCCGACCGACACCCGCCCCCTCCGGGCTGCGGCCGCTGCGGGTACCGCTCGTTCACGGCGTTCCCTCGAGGTCGTTCGTGCGATGCGGATGTACAACCCGTGAGGAAGCTGAGCAGTTGTACGGCTACGGAGTGATTCACGCCTTAGTGGGTATACAGGGGGAAGCGCGCGAATATGTCGTAGTCGTCCGTGCCGTGGGGCGCTTCCGACCCCGCCCAACTCCTCCCAACTCCCGCTTTTCCGCTGAGCGGTTGGTCCGACCGGAGGATGACCTGGCTATGACGCCGTTGGCGTGACGTTTCGGCGGGGCGGTTCCCGTGGCAGGCTCCAAGGCGGTCTCCTGTGAGGTAGAACCGCGATTCTTTGGAGACCGACGTGACCGCCACCTCGTACGAGTACGGCCCCCACCACACCTACGTCGACCCGTACGCCTTCGACGGGAGCGCCTACGGCGACTTCCCGATCGCACCGCCGCGCCCACCGGAGCGGCTGGACATCGCCATCGATCCGCAGGACCGGCGCCGGCTGGAACTCCACGCGGCCCTGACCGCCGCCGGGATCCCGCCGCTCCCCGAGGACCGCGAGGCCATCGACAGGCTCAGCGCCCTGCCCGGCAACATCAACGACACGATCCAGCGCTGGCTGCAGCACGCCCTCTGACGCGAGGCAAGGCGAAACGAGGCGTACGGGAGGGCGTGGCATCCGTTCCCTCCATCACTGCGTGCCCGGTGCGACCAGCCCCGACTCGTAGGCCACGATGACCAGTTGACCCCGGTCGCGGGCCGCGAGCTTGCCCATGATCCGGCTGACGTGGGTCTTGGCCGTGAGCGGACTCAGCCCCAACGCCTCGGCGACCTCGGTGTTGTTGAGCCCGCGCGCGACCAGCGCGAGCACCTCCCGCTCGCGGTCCGACAGGCACTCGGGACCGGCCGTCACCGGCATCCGAGGACTGCGCAGGAACCGTGCGATCAGCCGTGCCGTGGGCCCCGGTGACAGCAGCGCCTCACCGGCGGCAACGGTGCGGATCGCGTCGAGGAGTTCGGCGGGCCGCGTGTCCTTGACCAGGAAGCCGGAGGCGCCGGCGCGGAGCGCGTCCACGATGTTCTCGTCGGTGTCGTAGGTGGTCAGGACGAGCACCTTCACCCCGGCGAGGTCCTCGTCGGCGGCGATCAGCCGGGTGGCCTCGATGCCGTCGAGGTCGGGCATCCGGATGTCCATGACGACGAGGTCGGCGCGCCGGGTGCGGGCCAGCTCGGCCGCTTCCGCCAGGATCCGCTCGCCGAGGTGCGGCCGCTCGGCCGCCGCGGTCCTCGCCGGGGACGGCGGTGCGGGGGCCGTGGTCGTGGGTGCCTGCACGGGTTCATCCTCCGGGAGGAGGGTGCCCCTCCGTGAGGGAGGGGCACCCTTTCGTCTGTGCGCCGGTGCGGTGCCGGCCGCCTGCCTACCGTGCGGGCTCCGGCTCCCGTTCCCCCTTCTCCTCCCGTACCGGCTTCGGGGCGGGCCGGGACAGCCGGCCGGGCCACCACATCCGGCGGCGCAGCAGCACACTCGCCGTGGTCACCAGATAGGTGCGGACGAGGAACGTGTCGAGCAGGACGCCGACCGCGATGACGAAGCCGAGTTCGACCATGCCGACCAGCGGCAGGGTGGTCAGTACGGCGAAGGTCGCGGCGAGGACGATGCCCGCGGAGGCGATCACCCCGCCGGTGGTGCGCAGCGCGGTGAGGGCGGCGGCCTCGGGTTCGACGCCCGCCAGGGACTCCTCGCGCATCCGGTGCATCAGGAAGATGCCGTAGTCGACGCCGAGGGCGACGAGGAAGACGAAGGAGAGCAGTCCGAGGCCGGGGTCGGTGCCCGCGAAGCCGAACAGCGGCTCGAAGACCAGTCCCCCGATGCCGAGGGCCGCGCCCCACACGGCGACCACGGCGCCGAGCAGCAGCAGCGGCGCGACCAGGCTGCGCAGCAGCACCATCAGGATGACGAACACCGCGGCGAGCACCAGCGGCACGATCACCGAGCGGTCCCTCGACTCGGCGGCGGCGAGGTCGAGTTGCTGGGCGCTGGGGCCGCCGACGTAGCTGCCCCGGCCGTCGAGCCGGTCGCGCAGGGCCTCGATGGTGCGGGTCTCGCCCGGGGACTCGGGCGCGGCGGTGGGGAACACGGAGATCTCGGTCCAGCCTCCCCCACTCTCGGCTTCGCTCGAGCGGGGGGACCCCCATCCGTTGCGTCCGGCGGCCGCGTCCGCGACCCCGCCGGTGGCGCGGGCCGTCTCCAATACGGTGCCGGCCCGGCCGGCGGGTGCCATGACGGTGACGGGGCGGCTGCTGCGCTCGGGATACTTCTCGGCCAGGGTCCGCATCGCGGTGATGGACTCCGGCCGGTCGGTGAAGGCGTCCTCCTGCTTGAGGTCGCCGGTGAGGTTGAGCGTGCCGAGCGCGAGGGTGCCGAGGAGGACGGCCCCGCCCGCGAGGACGGCGGTGGGCCGGCGGGCGGCCGAGGTGCCCATGGCGGCGAACAGCGACCGGCGGGCCCTGGGCTCGCTGCCGAAGGCGGGGATCAGCGGCCAGAACACCCGCCGACCGAGCAGGACCAGGACGGCGGGCAGCAGGGTGGTCATGGCGACCAGCGCGGCCAGTACCCCGATCATGCCGACCGGTCCCATGCCGCTGCTGCTGTTGAGGTCGGCGGCGACCAGGCAGAGCAGCCCGGCCGCGACGGTGCCGGAGGAGGCGAGGATCGCCGGCCCGCAGCCGCGCAGGGCGACGCGCATGGCGTCGTAGGGGCGTTCGTGGCGCCGCAGTTCCTCCCGGTAGCGGGAGACGAGGAGCAGCGCGTAGTCGGTGCCGGCGCCGAGGACGAGCACGGTCATGATGCCGCCGCTCTGCCCGGTGACCGTGACGTCGAACAACTTGTGCAGCCCGTACCCGGCGGCCATCGCCAGCCCTGCCGCCGCCCCCGCGACGGTCAGCGGGACCAGCCACAGGAACGGGCTGCGGTAGATCAGCACGAGCAGGACGGTGACGACGCCGAGGGTGGCGTACAGCAGGGTGCCGTCGACCGTCTCGTACACCTTGAGCAGGTCGGTCTGGAGGGCGCCGGTCCCGCCGACCTCGACCCTCAGGCCGCCGGTGCCGCTCACGGTCTCCCGCACCCCGTCGACGAACGCGTCCCGGGCCTCCTCGTCCTGGCCGGGACCGGTGCTGGACACCGGGAACATGAGGGTGCTGCCGTCCTCGGACGGGACACCCCGCGGCTCGTTCGCCAACTCGTAGGTGCTCTCCACCTCGGCGACCTGCTCGGCGGCAATCCGCCGGTCGGCCCCGGTCAGCCCGCCGTCCCGGTGATAGACGAGCACCAGGTCGGTGGCCTCGCCCCCGGGCAACTCCTCCTGGATCCGGGCGACCTGGGTGGAGTCGGCGCTGTCGGGCAGATAGTCGACGGCCCGGTTCTGCTGCACCTCGCCGAACTTCCCGGCCAGCGGCCCGGCCAGCACCAGCACGGCCAGCCACAGCCCGACCACCACCCAGGGCACCGCCCGCCCCCGCCCCGCACGTGTCCTTACGGCCCCCATGTCCCCGTCTCCCTCCGCTCGGCCGGCTCTGCCCGGTTCGCTCTCCAGACTCCCGGCGCGCAAGGGCCGATACGTCGGGCGTGAGGGCGAGCCGGCCGGTACTGCGGAGGGTGGCGCGGGAGGCGGGCTACTCCCCGGGGAGCAACGGGGACGGCGGCCGGGCGGAGGCGGGACGGCGGAGACAAGCCGGGACAGGGCCGCGGAGAGGACGCCGTGCGGGGCGGCGGATCAGGTGCGGTCGACCATCCAGGTGCCGTCCTCCTCGTCGTCGACCCGCACCTCCAGTTCGCGGATGCTCATCCCCGCCTCCCAGAGTTTCCAGAAGCGCTTCATCTGGTCCTGGACATGGTCCGGACGTGCGATGAGCCGGGTCCTGACGTTGACGTCGCGCAGGTCCTGCTCGATCTCGAAGGAGACTTCCTCGTCGTAGACGATGAAGTCGTTGGCGGTGCCGCGCTGGATGTGCGGCGGCAGTTCGGGCAGGACCGCCACCCGCACCTCGATGCGCAGCGCCTCCTGCTCGTCGCACAGCCGCAGCAGCCGGTCGTCGAGTTCGCGGGCGCTCTCCAGCAGGAACAGCCGCCGTACGGGCACCCCGTGCTCCTCGATCGCCTGCTTCTGCGCGTCGAGGTAGCGGCCGGCGGGCTCGCTGTTCCAGAACTCCCGGTCGACGGACGTGCTGATGGCGCAGATCGACTGCTCCGCGACGTGGGTGAGGCTGAGCATCCAGTCGTGGTTCTCCCCGTGGCTCTCCACGGTCAGCCGGGTGAGCGCCGACATGTGCTCGATCACCCGCTGCATCTCCAGCCGGATGAAGGAGTAGAGGAGCGGGGATCCGGGCGCCAGGACGTCGGCGAAGCGCTGGGCCAGTTCGGGTACGCCGTCCATGCGGACCCGGTCCAGCGGCGGGTAGGGCTCCGGGGCCCGGTCCAGCTGGGCGAAGCGGTTCTCGACCAGCTGCTTCATGTCCTCGGCGTGCCGGCTCAGGTCGGTCCGCATCTCCTCGGTGTGCCGGGTGAGACCGGTCTTCAGGGCGTCGTCGTACCGCTGGAGACCGTCCCGCACGGTGTTCTCCACCTCGGTGGCGGTCCCGGTCAGGACGCGTTCCGCCCGCCTCTCCCGTTCCCGCCCGTCCCTGTCCTGCCTCTCCCGCGCCTCGCGGTCCGGGCCCAGGACGTACTGGACGGCCACGACGGCGCCGGCGCAGAGCGCGGCGGCGGCGAGCTGCCGTCCCGTACCGGCGTCCGGGGCTAGCAGTGCGGCGACGCCCCAGGCCAGGAGGCCGAGGATCAGGGCGGCCGGCAGCGGGCGCTGCCAGGCGAACGCGGCCGGGCCCGGCCGCCTGCCCGGCGTGCCGGACGCGTCGGGCGTGTCGCGTGCGGCGCGTGCGTCTGCCGAAGGGGGTAACTCCGTGCTGCCCGGGTCGTCCGGCGGTCCCGCCTGCGCGGGGATCGCCGTGCCGGGTGCGGGCTGGGTGCCCTCGGACTCAGGTGATGGTGCCGTGCTCATCTCGCTCTTCCCCCCGTTGGGATACGCGTCGGTTCGGGGTGCGGAAATGTGCTTGGGGCCGGGTCCGGCGGTTGCCCGGTGTCCGGTCAGGGACCCATGTCCGCCTCCCTGTGGGGGGACGGGATCGCGTGCAGGGTGAGCTGGTCGCGGATGCGCTGCACGAGGGTCTGCCACTGCCGGGTGAAGCCGGGCCGTTCCTCCAGCGCGTCCCAGAGCGGCGCCAGGTCCTGCGCCACCCGGGCCCGCGGCATCCACAGGTGCAGCAGATGGTCGACGGCGGGCCTCAGCGCCCTGACCACGGCGGGAAGCTCCTCGCCCGCCCCCGGACGCTGCCTCGGACGCTGCCGGGCCGGTGCTGCTCCGGCCGCCCCGGTGCCGGCCCCCAGCCGGATGCCGTCGAGGATGCGGACCACGGTGGTGAGCAGCCAGTCGTGCAGGGCGAGGTCGTCGCAGAGCCCGGCGAGCCCCTCGCCGGTGGTGCCCTCGGGCACCCGCAGCCGTACCGTGCGCAGTTCGTCCTCGGCGAGGGTGAACCGCTCGATCGACGGGCCGGCGCCCGGCTCCGCCGGCAGGGCCACCCAGCGGAGCCGGGTGGGGCGGGACCGGAGGGGCGGCCGGTGGTCGAGCAGGGGGTGGCGCAGCAGCCTGGTGTGCAGTCCGTCCGCGATCAGGCCGACGTCGAGCTCGCCGTGCCGCCCGCCGTTCAGCACGCCCTCGGCCACCGCCTCGTGGGGCAGCTTCCCGAACGGCTCGACCACGCCGGGCCGTACCAGGTAGTGGCCCCACGGCCGCCGGTGGTCGGGACCGGCGGCGGGCACCTTGAAGTAGGCGGAGGTCTGGAGCAGGCGTCCCTCGGTGAGCGCGGCCCGTGCGGCGACCGTGCCGACGACGCGGACCCGGGCGCCGTTGGCGCTGGGCAGGGGGCAGTCGACGCCGGTGAGGGTGTCGGGCGAGCGCCCGTAGAGGTTGGGGCGCTCGGAGAGCAGGACGCGTTCGTCGGCGCGCAGTCCGAGGAGCTGGGCGGCTGCCCGGCTGTCTAGGGCCTGCAGGGCCGGCAGCAGTGAGGTGCGGACCTCGCCGCAGGCGAGCACGACACGCGGTGCGGTCTTCGCCGGCCCCATGTCACGGCCCCGCGTAGAAGACGTAGGAGACGCGGTCGGCGACCGAGTCGGGGACGGGAACCTTCTCCCCGGCGGACCGGCGGGCCACTTGGCCCAGCGCTTCGGGGTCCACCTCGGTCTGGTCGAGGATGACGCGGACGGCGTGCTCGACGGGCAGGAACCGGTTGGGTACCACCGAGCAGGTGCGGTACGCGGCGAACGGGTCCGCCCGGGGGTTGAGCCGGAGCAGCGGGGGCAGTTCGTCCCAGTCCTCGGGGAAGCCGTCGGCGGTGTGCGGCTGGGGTTCGAGGACGGCCTCGCCCTCGGTGCGCAGCAGGCCGAGGCGGGAGAGCTGCCAGACCGCGGCGAGGAAGGGGCAGGACCAGGTGCGCTGCCCGTCGGGTGCGTCGCTCCAGAGTTCCACGTCCAGGAAGACGGAGTGGCGGCGGGACGCGGTCTCCTTGGGCGGCTGCCAGGCGGCGGCCTCCCTCATCGCCTGCGGGGCGCGCGCGACGGGGCTGCGCTCGCCGTTGGCCAGCCAGCCGGTCTGCGCGGCCGGCGGGCGCAGGCCGTAACTGCCGGGCGGGGGTTCCTCGACGATCCGTCCGGCCACCGCCTCCGCGACCGGCACCTTGCCGGCGACCGCGCAGCCGGACTCGCGTGCCAGGTAGTCGACGGCCAGCCCGGCCCGGTCCGCCTCCGCCAGCAGCAGCGGGACGAGTTCGGCGGGGCTGGAGAAGCGGGTGAAGTAGTCGTCGATCAGGAAGCAGGTGCTGATCCGGGGGCGTCTGCCGCCCGTCTGGGCGGCCGCCGCGGCCCGCGCCGCGTCCGCCCAGGGCCGTACCTGCGCGAAGTGCCGCCGCAGGTGTTCCGGACCGGCCTCGAAGTCCTCCATGTAGAGGTGGCCCAGCTCCAGGGAGAGGTGGGACAGCGGCACCGCCTGGGTGCGCGGTTCGGCGGTGGTCTCGCGGAACACTGCGTCCGTCATGGCCGCCCCCAGCAGGAGTCGTCGGTCAGGCGTCGTGCGATCTCCTCCAGCGCCTCGAGCGTCTCCTTGTTGGCGATCTGGGTGGAGAGCACGTCCTCTTCGGTGATCAGCTGCTCGCGCCACTGCAGGACGGGTTCCAGCGGTACGGCGCCGAGCACCACGCTGTCGCCGATGCGGTGCTCGGCGGCGAGCCGGCGCAGGGCGTCGTCGCAGGACTGCATCCAGGCCGCCTGGGCGGGCGAACCCTGGGCCCACAGCGGCGAGTCGGGGTCGGGCACGGCGGCCCGTACGAACCGGACGGCGCCGCGCAGGGTCTCCTCGTCGTGCCCGCGGTCGACGCCGCCCCGGATGATGCCGTGTTCCTTGTGGACCAGTCCGGCTGCGGCGATCACGTGCTGCCGGGTCCAGCGGTGGAAGACGAGCCAGCGGAAGGGGACGTAGCGCATCCGGGGGTGGGCGGTCGCCGCCAGGACCATGTCCACGGCGTAGCTGCGCCCGGCGCTGAGGTCCACGATGGTGAGGTCGAACTCGCCGTTCAGTCTGAGCAGGAGGTCGACGCAGCGGTCGAGGGTCTCCTCGCCGGTGACGAACTCGCCGCCGCCGGCGTCGCCGGGGAGCAGGGCCAGCCGGCCGGACTGGTTCGGCCGGGTGTGCAGCAGGGGGTGTTCGGTCTGCCGCCAGATGTCGATCCTGGCCGGTTCCGGGACCTCGCCCTCCAGGTAGGAGTGCAGGCCCCGCTCCGCGATGCCGCGCATCGCGCCCGGTACGTCGAAGACGGCGGCGGCCGTGGGCGAGCCGAAGTCGAAGTCCACGTAGGCCACGTGGTCACCGGTGAGGGCGCGCTGGTAGGCCAGGTTGGCGCTGGTGACCGAGCGGCCCGTGCCTCCCTTGTCGGAGGCGGCGAAGACGAGCACGGCTCACATCTCCTCTGCGGCGGCACCGCGGGCCTGGGCCAGGGTGTCGAGTTCCTGGAGCACGGGCAGGGCGAGTGCGAACGCGGTGGCGGGCCGCTCGTCGACCAGGTCGCGGGCGCGGTCCAGGCGGTTCTCGATGCTGCGCATGGCCCGTCCCCGGCTGCCGTCGGCGGTGGCGGAGGCCTCCAGCTGTTCCTTGCCGAACAGGTGGGCGGCCTCGCTGAGCAGTTCGCGGGCCAGCTCGGCCAGTTCGGGGCTGCGGATGGGCTGCTGTTCGTACAGGCTGCGGGCGGCGACCAGGCACTCGGTGATGCGCTCGGTGATGCTCCAGGAGAGGCGCCGGCCGAGGGCCGCGTCCGGGAAGACGGCTGCCGCGTTGTCCCAGAGGCCGGCTCCGTCGCCGTCCTCGATCCGCCGGTCCCACAGGTGCTCGAAGGCCTGCTCGCCCAGGCGGATCAGGCGGTCCTGCGCCTCGATGTTCCGGGAGAGCGCCGCGAGCTGGATGATCCGCTTGAGCAGCTGGGCGGAGAAGTCGGTCATCCGCCACTCCAGCGGCGCGCCGGACCTCTCGGACCCGGCGAGCGGCATGGTGACCCCCGGGTGGTGCAGCCCGACGGTGGGGTCGTTCCTGGTCATCCGGCTGGTGACGCGGCCTCTGTCGGCGAGGCGTTCCATGATGGCGACGGTGCGGGTGAGGTCGTCGTCGGTCGCCTTCCGGCGGATCAGGTCGTGGACGAGGATGGCCGCCACGGTGAGGGAGAAGTACTCCGACTCCAGCCGCAGACCGGTGGTCTGCCAGGGGAGGTCCTCCAGGGGCCAGCGCTCGGTGCCGAAGCGGGCGATGGCCGACCAGTACTGCTGGCTGAGTTCCCAGCGCAGGCGTAACGCCTCGGCGAGCTTCTGCTGGTCGGCGTCGAGCAGCCCCAGGGTGAGGGTGCGCTCGGAGAACAGGTCCTGGATGCCGTCCAGGGCGACGACGGTGAAGTACACGTAGGGCAGCCGGTCGGCGATGCCGTCGGGCTGGCCCTTGACCGGGACGTCCAGGTCGACGACGGTCGGCGCGTCCTTCACCACGCCCCAGGCCCAGCCGCACTCGAAGAGCTGGCTCTCGTCCCGGATGCTCTCGTCGACCTCGATGCCGCGGCTGAGGCTTTCGATGATCGTGGCGCGCAGCGGGCGGAACTTGCGGGAGAACTGCTGGAGCACGGCCCGGTCGGACTGCTTGTTCTGCCCGATGACCTGGATCAGCCGCCGGCCCTGCTCGGACTCGGCGTCGAAGACGTTGACGGTGAAGGAGCGCAGCAGGCTGACCATCGCGGCGGTCAGCCGGGTGTTGGTGGCCTCTCTCAGTTCACCGAGCGACCTGCGCACCTCGGGCCGGGTGGTGTTCTCCTCGTAGACCTTGAGGAATCCCAGGGTGGCCAGGCACAGCGTGACGGACATGGAGTAGGCGTCGACGACGCCCAGCTGGGTCTGTTCGTGGGTGAGTTTCTGCTTCGGGTCGGTCGGCCTGAAGTAGTGCCCGCCGGAGAAGGTGGGGCTGTCGTCCGGCCCGGTGTGGGTGCGCATGAACTGGGACAGGACGGTGATCAGGTTGGGCGGGATCTCGAGCCGGCTGCCGACCCGCTCCAGTGCGCGCAGGACGTCCCGCTCGGTGGTGTCCGGTTGGTCGAGACGGAACGCGGGGACCTCGGTGGCGGGGTACAGCAGACAGAGCAGCCGTTCCGCGTCCGCGACGGAGCTCAGCCCGTCGGTGTCCCCCCAGACGAGCTTTCCGTCGTCGAACGAATGGCGGGCCGCGGCCCGCCAGATGTCCAGCAGATGCTGCCGTGGCTTGATCTGCATCCCCGCACCCCTCGTACAGATCTGGTTGCCCTGTGTTCAGACATGGTCCCCGTTCCTAGGGGACGGCAACCTCCGAATTGCGCCGTCCCAGGGCAAGGATGATTCCCTCGTGTCCCGGCCGCACCATGTGGTGCAGATCGTGGATTTCCAGCTCGGAGGCGAAGGGCTCCAGGCTCTCCCGGACCCGTTTCTCGTTCACCCGGTAGGCCGGATAGCGGTGTTCGCCGACCTGGTAGCCGACCGACTCCTTCATGAACGCGGCGGCGAAGGGGGCTCCTTCGGTCAGCGCGTCCATGAAGCACCGTACGCCCCTCCGGAATTCGTCGGGGCACTCGGACATCGAGTCCGCGACGAAGAACATCGTCCCGATGTCCCAGCGCCGCTGTCCGTCGAGGTCGAGCAGGTTGGCCCGCTCCACGCGGACGATCTCGCTGAACCGGCTCCTCGGTTCGACGGCGGCGTAGGCGGGAGCCTCGCCCAGCTCGTTCCAGAACGCGTCCCAGGCCTCGTCGTAGCCCTTGGGGGACGTCTGCCGCTCCAGGTACTCGACGTTCGGCTGCGCGTACTCGAGGAGGACTATCTTTTCGCACCACGGGAGCATGGACAGGCCCGGATAGAGGTTCGCGCCGGCTCCGACGTCGACACCTCGCATCGGGTCCGGGACGCCTCCGGCGAAGCACTTGCTGAAGTAGTCGCGCATCAACCGCACGATCAGCAGGTCGACCTCGAGCGGGACGCGGTAGTTGAGGTCGACGTAGACCTCGGGATCGAACTGCGCCCATGGCGCGTCGGCGTTGCGATCCATCATCACCCTGTCGTGTTCCCTGTTCCCGTCAGTACCGGACAAAACCCTGCGCTCTGTATGCCTGCCCTCGCGGACGTCGGCAGGTGGAGCAGAGTCTGCCGGTATTCGCACGGTAAACCGGTACAGAACACCTGGAGAGCCGGGAACCGGCCAGCCCTGGACGAAGAGGCGCACGACAGGCGCACGTCAGCACTTCGCCGACAAACCTTAACTCGCCCTTGCTCGCAGTGAGTTGGACGCTCACTGTAGCGAGTTGGAGTCACCGGCCGCCACCGGGTCCCTCATCCTCACGGGTGAGTCTCCGCAGGGCTGCCGGTGTTGACGGCTGCGTGTTCGCATGCCGTCCGCATGTCCACGCATCCGAACGTTCCGCACGTCCCGACTGGGGGTGGCATGACCGCCGAACCGCTGGAGCACGCCCTGGACCGCCGTGGGTACCTCAGGGAACCGGACCCGTTCCCCGACCCCCGGCCCCTGGTCCTGCGGACGGCACAGGAATCCGACCTGCCCGAACTCCGGCGGCTCGACGAGGCGGTCTTCCAGGAGGTCGCGTACCCCGCGTTCCTGTTCCGCCAGCTCTACGACATGTACGCCGAGCACCTCCTGGTCCTCGACGACGGCGAGGGACACCTGCGCGGCTACGTCCTGGCCGCGACCACCGCGCTCAGCCGGGAGAGCTGGATCCTCGGCCTGTGCGTGGCCGAGGACCGCCGCCGCCACGGACTGGGCCGGGAGCTGATGGTGGCGGTCCTGGCACGGCTGCGCGACAGCGGCATCGAACAGGTCCGCCTGACGGTGGAACCCGCCAACCGCGCGGCCGTCCTGCTCTACCGGTCCCTGGGCTTTCGTCCCGAGCAGCCCGACGCGGGGCTGCGCCGGGACTACTTCGGCCCCGGCCAGGACCGCCTGATCATGCACCTCGGCCTCACCGGATTCCACTGAGCCGGGAGCCGGGCCGGCCCCCGGGAGGGTCAGGACGGTGTCCGTGCCGCCGTCAGCAGGCGGGTCACGTCGGTCGCGCAGATGGTGAGGGCGGCGCCGATGGTGGACAGCGTGTCGCGTTCTGCGGGGGTGTAGGGGCCGTCGGCGAGGGCGATGCGGGCCCCCTGGAGGAAGATCGATTCGCGGCCCGCGGCGGCGAGGTGCGGGGCCAGCGGGTCCAGGGCCTCGTGCAGTTCGATGGCGAGGCCCGCCGTGCAGGGCTCGCCGGTGAAGCGGCCGGTGTCGGCGGCCAGCGCCTCGACGAGGGCCGCCAGCTGGTCCTGGGTGCAGTCGTCGAAGCCGGCCGCGCGGACGGCGGTCACGGCGGTCTCCAGGGGGCCGCGCGCGCAGGTGCCGCCCGCGGCCAGCACCGCGAGGGCGACGGTGTGCACGGCGTCGCGGAGCATCGCGGAGAAGCGGGTGGTGGTGGGGTGGTCCAGGACGTCGGTGCCGAAGTGGCGGCGGCAGGCGGCGCATTCGACCACCGGGCCGGTCGCGCCGCGGGGCAGCAGGGGCACGCCCAGCAGCGCGAAACGGCGCTGTCCGGTCAGCCGCTGGTAGTTGCGGTCGCCGCCGCAGCCGGGGCAGAAGAACTCACCGTCGCCGACGGCCGTCCACGCGGTCCGGGTGCCCAGCAGGCGCGAAAGTCTGGCGACGGCGGCACGGCCGTCGGGTCCCCGTCCTGGCAGCACGTCGCACCTCCGCATCGCCCCGGCCTCATCGCCGTGCCCCGTGATGTTAGCCACATGGGTGAGGCTGAGTCAGCACCTCGGACGAGGCCTTTCCGTGACCTCCACCCGATATGGCCGGTAAACGACGGGGCCCCGCCCGCCGGAAGTGGCGGGCGGGGCCGTCGAACCCCTCGAAGCGGCTGTTCAGCGGGCCGCCCGGTTGACGGCCGAGACGACCGCCTTGAGCGAGGCGCGGGTGGTGTTCGCGTCGATTCCGATGCCCCACAGAACCTTGTCGCCGATGGCGCACTCGATGTACGAGGCGGCCTGCGCGGAGGCGCCCTCGCTCATCGTGTGCTCCTGGTAGTCGAGCAGGCGTACGTCGATGCCGATGGACTGCAGGGCGTCGAAGAACGCGGAGATCGGTCCGTTGCCGTTGCCGGTCAGCACGGTGTCGACGCCGTCGACGGCGGCCTCGACGGTGAGCGTGTCGACGCCGTCCCGGTCGGTGGTGGACTGGCCGTTCTTGACCTGGATACGGCCCCAGGGGTTGCCCGGGTTGGGCAGGTACTCGTCCTGGAACACCGACCAGATGTCGGCCGGGGTGACCTCGCCGCCCTCGGCGTCCGTCTTGGCCTGGATGATCTTCGAGAACTCGATCTGCATCCGGCGGGGCAGGTCCAGCTTGTGGTCGTTCTTCAGGACGTAGGCGATGCCGCCCTTGCCGGACTGCGAGTTGACGCGGATGACGGCCTCGTAGGAGCGGCCGACGTCCTTGGGGTCGATGGGCAGGTACGGCACCGCCCACTCGATGTCGTCGACGGTGACGCCCCTGGCCTTCGCGTCGGCCTCCATGGCGTCGAAGCCCTTCTTGATGGCGTCCTGGTGGGAGCCGGAGAAGGACGTGTAGACCAGGTCGCCCACGTACGGGTGGCGGGGGTGGACGTCCATCTGGTTGCAGTACTCCCACGTACGACGGATCTCGTCGATGTCGGAGAAGTCGATCTGCGGGTCGACGCCCTGGGAGAACAGGTTCATGCCCAGGGTGACCAGGTCGACGTTGCCGGTGCGCTCGCCCTGCCCGAACAGGCAGCCCTCGACGCGGTCGGCGCCCGCCATCAGGGACAGCTCGGCGGCGGCCACGGCCGTACCGCGGTCGTTGTGCGGGTGGATGGACAGGCAGACGTGCTCGCGGCGGGACAGGTTGCGGCCCATCCACTCGAAGCGGTCGGCGTGCGTGGACGGCGTGGAACGCTCCACCGTGGCGGGCAGGTTCAGGATGATCTCGCGGTCCGGGCCCGGCTGGTAGACGTCCATCACCGCCTCGCAGACCTCCAGCGCGAAGTCCAGCTCGGTGTCGGTGAAGATCTCGGGGCTGTACTGGTAGCCGAAGTGCGTCTCGGGGCCCAGCAGCTTCTCCGCGTACTCCACGACCAGGCGGGTGCCGTCGACGGCGATCTGCTTGATCTCGTCCCTGGAACCGCGGAAGACGACCCGGCGGAAGACCGGCGCGGTCGCGTTGTACAGGTGCACGGTGGCGCGGTGGGCGCCCTTCAGGGACTCGACGGTCCGCTCGATCAGGTCCTCGCGGGCCTGGGTCAGTACGGAGATCGTGACGTCCTCCGGGATCGCGCCCTCTTCCTCGATGATCGAGCGCACGAAGTCGAAGTCGGTCTGGCCGGAGGCCGGGAAGCCGACCTCGATCTCCTTGTAGCCCATCGTGACCAGCAGGTCGAACATCGCGCGCTTGCGGGCGGGCGACATGGGGTCGATCAGGGACTGGTTGCCGTCGCGCAGATCGGTGGAGAGCCAGCGGGGGGCGGTGGTGATCCGCTGTTCCGGCCAGGTGCGGTCGGGGATGTCGACCTGCTCGTAGCGGCCGTACTTGTGGATCGGCATGGGGCTGGGCTGCTGGCGGTTCGCCATGGTGCGTGGGCTCCTCGATGGTCCGCGGTCATCCGGTGGGAACCGGAAGGGACGGCCGACGGCGCAGCGCCAAACTCCGCGGGGAGGGGGTCGGCCTCGACTACAGGCCCTCGCCGCGGCAGCTAAGGAGAAGCAGCCCGAAACGCATGATGCTCCGCAGCCTAACCGAGACGCACTCCCGCGCGAGGGTCCGTATCAGTATGCGGGACCAGAGGGAGGAAGGGGACAAAAAGTGCCGTATACCACTCAGAGGTGCATCTATACAGGGATTGGCAGCACATTTCACCCCTCACGACTGAGGATCCGGTCGCTGATAGTGACATTTGAGTGACGCAGTGCGATGGTGCGGAGCATGACGACCAACGGGGGCCACGAGCCCGTCTTCTGCACCATCGTCCCGCCGCACGTCCTGGACCAGCTCGCGCGGGCCGACGACCCCGCCCTCTCCGGCCCCGCCCGCCGCACCCTCCAGCGCGACGCCTACGAGCGCACCCAGCGCCGCCTGACCACGGTGGTCGGCGCCACGGCCGTCGCGCCCCTCGCCGGGGCCGAGCCCGGCAAGCCGCAGCGGACGATCCACGACGCCCGGCACCGCACCGCGCTGCCGGGGGCGAAGGTCCGCGGGGAGGGCGGGAAGCCCGGCAAGGACGCCACCGTCAACCGCGCCTACGCGGGCCTCGGCGCCACCTTCGAGCTGTTCCTCAAGGCCTTCTCCCGCGACTCGATCGACGGCTCGGGCCTGCCGCTGGTCGCGACCGTGCACTACGACCGCGACTACAACAACGCCTTCTGGAACGGCGAGCAGATGGTGTTCGGCGACGGGGACGGCGAGATCTTCCTCGACTTCACGATCCCCGTCGACGTCATCGGCCACGAACTCGCGCACGGCGTCACGCAGTACACCGCCAACCTGGCCTACTTCGGCCAGTCCGGCGCGCTCAACGAGTCGGTGTCGGACGTCTTCGGCTCCCTCATCAAGCAGTACACGCTGGGCCAGACCGCCGCCGACGCCGACTGGCTGATCGGCGCCGGGCTGCTCGCCCCGCGGGTGACGGGGGTGGCGCTGCGCTCGATGAAGGAGCCGGGCACGGCGTACGACGACGACGTCCTCGGCAAGGACCCGCAGCCCGCCACGATGGACGACTACGTCCACACCGGCCGGGACAACGGCGGCGTCCACATCAACTCCGGCATCCCCAACCACGCCTTCTACCTGGCGGCCACCGCCCTCGGCGGGAACGCCTGGGAGCGGGCGGGGCAGGTCTGGTACGACGTGCTGACCGGCGGCGAACTGCTGGAGGACGCGCAGTTCACGGACTTCGCGACGCTGAGCGTGAAGGCGGCGCGGGAGCGGTTCGGCGAGGGCGAGGAGCTGCTGGCGGTGTCGAAGGCGTGGGAGCGGGTGGGGGTGCCGACGCTGTGACGCCGGCAGGGACCGGAGGAACACCGGGGCGGCCCACGGCACCGCCGGGGTGGGCCGCGGGCCCGTTCTCGTACTAGACAGGGACCATGCGAATTCAGGTGCGGCGTACGGGCGGCTTCGCGGGGATCGAGCGGCAGGCCGAGGTGGACACCTCGGGCCGGGCCGACGCCGGCGAGTGGCACGCCCTGGCCGAACGGGCCGTCACCGCCGGCCGGGGGACACCGCCCGCCGGGGTCCCGGACGGCTTCAGCTACCGGATCACGGTGGACGGGAGGTCGGTGTACTGCGCCGACCCCCGGCTGACCGAGGAACAGCGCGCGCTGATCAGCAGAGTGCTCAAGGAGGGGGCGTAACCGCCCTTCCCCACAGGGCCGTTGGCCGTCGGCGCCCGCACAGGCACCGGCGGTCCCGTCCCCGCACGGGCGTTGACTTCCCTCGCCGCCGGTACGGATGATCCACCCCATGGCGACGAACCCGATCCCCCGTTTCCCGGACGGCTTCCTGTGGGGTGTGTCGACCTCGGCGCACCAGATCGAGGGTGCGGCGGACGCGCGCGAACCGTCCGTGTGGGACGTGTTCACGGCCGAGCCGGACCGGGTGCGGGACGGTTCGACGGCGGCGGTGGCCTGTGACCACGTGCACCGGTACCGCGAGGACGTGGCACTCCTGGCCGGACTGGGCGTGGACGCGTACCGCTTCTCCGTCTCCTGGCCCCGGGTGCGCGCGCGGGGCGGCCTGGACTTCTACGACCGCTTGGTCGACGAGCTGTGCGCGGCGGGCGTACGACCGGTGCCGACGCTGTTCCACTGGGACCTGCCGGCCGGTCTGGACTGGCTGGAACGCGGCACCGCGGAGCGGTTCGCGGAGTACGTCGCCGAGGTCGCAGGCCGGCTCGGCGACCGCGTGGAGCGCTGGATCACCCTCAACGAACCCGCCGAACACACCCTGCTGGGCCACGCGCTGGGCGTCCACGCCCCCGGCCGGAGGCTGCTCTTCGACGCGTTGCCGGTGGCGCACCACCAGCTCCTCGCGCACGGGCTGGCGGTACGCGCCCTGCGCGCGGCCGGCGCCGGTGACATCGGGATCGCCAATTCCCACGGTCCGACCTGGCCGGCCTCCCCCGACCCGGCGGACGTGGCGGCGGCGGACTTCTACGACACGCTCCTGAACCGCCTGTTCGCCGACCCCGTGCTGCTCGGCCGCTACCCGGACGGCCTCGGCGACCTGATGCCGGGCGACGTCGAGGCGGACCTGAGGATCATCGCGGAGCCGGTCGACTGGTACGGCGTCAACTACTACGCACCGACCCGGGTGGGCGCCCCCCAGGGTACGGAGATCGACTTCGGCGGTGTCCGGATGCCGGCCGAACTTCCCTTTTCCGTACGGGAGATCGAGGGGTACCCGGTGACGGACTTCGGCTGGCCGGTGGTCCCCGAGGCTCTGACCGAACTCCTCACCGCCTTCCGCGCCCGCTACGGTGACCGGCTTCCCCCGGTCGTCATCACCGAGAACGGCTGCTCCTACGAGGGCCTCGACGACCGGGCCCGCATCACCTATCTCGACGGCCACATCCGTGCCCTGCACCGGGCGATGGAGGCGGGCGTGGACGTACGCGGCTACTTCGTGTGGTCCCTGATGGACAACTTCGAGTGGGCGGAGGGGTACGCCCGCCGCTTCGGCCTGGTCCACGTGGACTTCGAGACCCTGCGGCGCACACCGAAGTCGTCCTACGGCTGGCTGCGCGAGGTACTGGCCGAGCAGCACCGGCACCGGAGCCCGTCCGGCACCTGAAACCGCCCCGGTCCCCGGCACCCCGGACGGCGTCAGAACCCCAGGCGGCGCAACTGCTTCGGATCCCGCTGCCAGTCCTTGGCGACCTTCACGTGCAGGTCCAGGCTGCATCGACATGCGGCTACCGCCGCGCGGCAGGGGTGCCGAACACCGCCTCACCCCACCCCCGGAGCCCCACACCCACCCCGCGTCAGAACCCCAGGCGGCGCAACTGCTTCGGATCCCGCTGCCAGTCCTTGGCGACCTTGACATGCAGGTCCAGGAAGACGGGGGTGCCGAGCAGTGCCTCGATCTGCTTGCGCGACTTGATGCCGACGTCCTTCAGGCGCTTGCCCTTGGGGCCGATGACGATGCCCTTCTGGCTGGTGCGCTCGATGTAGAGGTTGGCGTGGATGTCGAGGAGGGGCTTGTCGGCGGGGCGGTCCTCGCGGGGCAGCATCTCCTCCACGACCACGGCGATGGAGTGCGGCAGCTCGTCGCGGACGCCCTCGAGGGCGGCCTCGCGGATCAGCTCGGCCACCATGACCAGCTCGGGCTCGTCGGTGAGGTCGCCCTCGGGGTAGAGGGCGGGGCCCTCGGGCATCAGCGGGACGAGGAGGTCGGCCAGCAGGTCGACCTGCTGGTTCGCGGTCGCCGACACCGGGACGATCTCCGCCCAGGTGATCCCGAGCTCCTTGCCCAGCAGGTCGACGGCGATCAGCTGCTCGGCGAGCGCCTTGCCGTCCACCAGGTCGGTCTTGGTGACGATGGCGACCTTCGGGGTCTTCTTGATCCCGGCCAGTTCCTTGGCGATGAAGCGGTCGCCGGGGCCGATCTTCTGGTCCGCGGGGATGCAGAAGCCGATCGCGTCGACCTCGGCCCAGGTGGTGCGGACCACGTCGTTCAGCCGCTCGCCGAGCAGCGTGCGCGGCTTGTGCAGGCCGGGGGTGTCGACGAGGATCAGCTGCGCCTCGGGGCGGTGGACGATGCCGCGCACGGTGTGCCGGGTCGTCTGCGGCCGGTTGGAGGTGATCGCCACCTTCTGCCCGACCAGAGCGTTCGTGAGGGTGGACTTGCCCGCATTGGGACGGCCCACGAAGCAGGCGAAGCCGGCCCGGTGGACTGCTTCGGCGGGCTGCTCGGATGACTGGGTACGAACACTCATGCCGCCCATTCTCCCTGATCCCCGGAGCCCTGCCGTACCACCCGCCCGCGCCGGGCCCCGAGGGCCGGGCACCCCGCGAGATGCCCGACCCCGGGAAGCGGGAGGGATCAAGCCGTGATCAAGCAGTGATCGTGCAGGTCCCGGGTGGGATTCCGGACCGTTCGCCCTCGGTGACACCCGAGGGTCCCCGGCGGTTCCCGGGCCTCCACCGGAGGTTCTCGGGGGTTCTCGGAGGGAGGTCCCGGGGGGTCATCCCGCGGGCGACGTCTCCAGGACCGTCCCGTCCGGGGCGGCCAGGAGCACCGGGGTCCCGGGGCCGCCGAGGTCCCGTACCGCCGCGCGGTCCGTGTCCGGCACCGAACCGGCGTCCGTCACCACCGCCGCCGCCTCCAGCGACTGCGCGCCGGACGCCACCGCCATCGCCACCGCCGTCTGCAGGGCGGTCAGCTTCAGGGAGTCCAGGGCCACGGTCCCGGCGACATAGGTCCGGCCGTTCTCGTCCCGTACGGCGGCCCCCTCGGGCACACCGTTGCGGGCCCGCGCGGAACGGGCCAGGGTGACGATCTTGAGGTCCTCGGGGTCGAGCGCGCTGCTGTCGGTCATGGCCCCGAGCATACGGAGCGCGGGCCCGCGGACCCGCCCCAGGGCCGCCGGCGGCGCCGCGCCGGGGCCGGGCTCGCGGCGCCGTGCCACGGAGCCGCGAGCCCGCGCCTCACGGACGGTCGAGACGGAGGCGTTCGGCGCGCGGCAGGCCGGCGACGACCAGGTCGTAGGAGTCCTCGACCAGCTCCCGGACCAGCCGGTCCGGGAGGCCGCCGTCGACGGTCACCGTGTTCCAGTGCCGCTTGTTCATGTGCCAGCCGGGGACGATCAGCCCGGGATGCTCGGCGCGGAGCCGGACCGCGTCCTGCGGATCGCACTTGAGGTTTGCCTTCAGGGGCCGCGCGTCCAGGTTCGTCAGGGCGAAGAGCTTGCCCCGGACCTTGAAGACCGAGGTCTCCGGGTTGAACGGGAAGTCCTCCACGGCCGCGTCGAAGGAGAGGCAGAGGGCGCGCAGTTCCGCCGGGGTCATGCCGACCGCTCCGCCTCCTCCGCTTCCTCCGTCTCGTCCCGGGACGGGTCGGTCGACTCCCCCGGGTCCTCGGGGCCGACCGGCTCCACCAGCACGGTGACGATCTTGTTCCGGCGGCCGGCCGCCGCCTCCGCCGTCAGCCGCAGCCGGCGCTCGTCGGGGAGGTCGACCACCGCGGACGCGCCCGCGATCGGCACCCGGCCGAGCCGCTTGGCGAGCAGTCCGCCGACGGTCTCCACGTCCTCGTCGTCGTACTCCTCCAGGCCGTACAGCTCGCCGAGGTCGGTGATGTCGAGGCGGGCGGTGACCCGGTAGCGCTCCTCGTCCAGTTCCTCCACCGGCGCGATCTCACGGTCGTACTCGTCGGTGATCTCGCCGACGATCTCCTCGAGGATGTCCTCGATGGTGACGATGCCGGCGGTGCCGCCGTACTCGTCGATGACGACGGCGACGTGGTTGTGCTCCTTCTGCATCTCGCGCAGCAGGTCACCGGCGTTCTTGGTGTCGGGCACGAAGTACGCGGGCCGCATCGCCGTGGACACCAGCTCGCTCTCCGCGTCCCGGTTGATGTGCGTCTTGCGGGCCAGGTCCTTCAGATACACGATGCCGACGACGTCGTCCTCGTTCTCGCCGGTCACCGGCATCCGGGAGAAACCGGAGCGCAGGGCGAGGGTGAGGGCCTGCCGGATGGTCCGGTAGCGCTCGATCACCACCAGGTCCGTGCGCGGGACCATGACCTCACGGACGAGGGTGTCGCCCAGTTCGAAGACGGAGTGCACCATGCGGCGCTCCTCGTCCTCGATCAGGGACTCCTGCTCGGCGAGGTCGACCAGCGCGCGCAGCTCCGCCTCCGAGGCGAAGGGGCCGCGCCTGAAGCCCTTGCCGGGGGTGAGCGCGTTGCCGATGAGGATCAGCAGGTTCGGGATCGGGCCCATGATCCGGGCGAGCGGCAGCAGGACGTACGCCGCGGCCGTGGCCGTGTTCATGGGGTGCTGGCGGCCGATGGTGCGCGGCGAGACACCGACGGCGACGTAGGAGACGAGGACCATGACCGCGATGGCGATCAGCAGGGCCTCGGCGGTGCCGTCGAACTCGCGCAGGCAGACGTAGGTGACCAGCGCGGCGGCGGCCGTCTCGCAGCCGACGCGGACCAGCAGCGCCACGTTGAGGTAGCGGGTGGGGTCGGCGGCGATCCTGGCCAGACCCGCGCTGCCCCGGCGGCCGGAGCGCGCGGCCTCCTCGGCCCGGAAGGTGGAGATCCGGGCTATGCCGGCCTCCGCGCAGGCGAACAGCCAGGCGACGACGACCAGGGCGATCGCGCCGAGAACGAGGTGCAGGCTCATGACACGGTCGGGGCGGGGGACGGGCCGCCGATGCCCTTCTCCGCGCGCCAGCCGTCGACGATGGCGGCCTGGAGGCCGAACATCTCGGCCTTCTCGTCGGGCTCCTCGTGGTCGAAGCCCAGCAGGTGCAGCACACCGTGGACGGTGAGCAGTTGGAGCTCCTCGTCCATGGTGTGCTGCGTCGGCGCCTCGGCGCCCTGCCCGGCGGCGACCTCGGGGCACAGCACGATGTCGCCGAGCAGCCCCTGCGGGGGCTCGGCCTCGTCCTTCGCGGGCGGCCGCAGCTCGTCCATCGGGAACGACATGACGTCCGTCGGTCCCGGCAGGTCCATCCACTGGATGTGGAGCTCTTCCATGGCGGCGGCGTCCACCACGATCACCGAGAGCTCGGAGAGCGGGTGGATGCGCATCCGCGCGAGCGCGTAGCGGGCGATGTCGAGGATCGCCTGCTCGTCGACCTCGGTTCCGGACTCGTTGTTGACGTCGATCGACATCTGCTGCTCGGTCTACTTCCCCTTGTGCCCGGACCTGCCCCGGCCGCTCTTGTGCGTGCCGTTCTCGGTGCCGTGCTCGCTGTCGTACTGCTCGTACGCGTCGACGATACGGCCCACCAGCCGGTGGCGTACGACGTCCTGCGACGACAGCCGGGAGAAGTGGACGTCCTCGAGGCCCTCCAGGATGTCCTGCACCTGCCGCAGACCGGACTTGGTGCCGCTCGGCAGGTCGACCTGGGTGACGTCACCCGTGATGACGATCTTCGAGTCGAACCCGAGCCGGGTGAGGAACATCTTCATCTGCTCGGGGCTGGTGTTCTGCGCCTCGTCCAGGATGATGAAGGCGTCGTTCAGGGTGCGTCCCCGCATGTACGCCAGCGGCGCGACCTCGATGGTCCCGGCCGCCATCAGGCGGGGGATGGAGTCGGGGTCGAGCATGTCGTGCAGGGCGTCGTAGAGCGGGCGCAGGTACGGGTCGATCTTCTCGTAGAGGGTGCCGGGCAGGAAGCCCAGGCGCTCTCCGGCCTCGACCGCGGGGCGGGTCAGGATGATGCGGTTGACCTGCTTGGACTGCAGGGCCTGCACCGCCTTGGCCATGGCGAGGTAGGTCTTGCCGGTACCGGCGGGTCCTATGCCGAAGACGATGGTGTGCTTGTCGATCGCGTCCACGTAGCGCTTCTGGTTGAGCGTCTTGGGGCGGATCGTGCGGCCCCGCGAGGACAGGATGTTCTGGGTGAGCACCTGGGCCGGGGTCTCCTGGCCGTCGCTCTCCCCGTTCTCGCTGGCCTTCAGCATCGCGATCGAGCGTTCCACCGCGTCCTCCGTCATCGGCTGCCCGGTGCGGAGCACCAGCATCATCTCGTCGAACAGGCGCGAGACGAGGGCTACTTCCGTGGCATCGCCGACCGCGCTGATCTCATTGCCCCGGACGTGGATGTCGGCCCCCGGGAAGGCCTTCTCGATCACGCGGAGCAGGGAGTCGCCCGAGCCCAGCACGGTCACCATGGGGTGCTTGGCCGGGACGGTGAGCTGTACTCTCGCCTGTTCCTGCGCGGGGGTCTGAGCTGTGGGTGTCTGAGTCATGGGCCGGCGCTGAAGGCCTGCGGTTCCTCCTCGTCAGGGCCGCGCAGCTGAGGGCGGCCTCGCGACTCCCAGGGTACGACGCGGGAGTGACAACCCCGTAGGCCTTTTCACAGCGGTGTGGTTGCGGGCCGGTGCGGGAGGAGTGACGGAGGGGCTTTCGGGGGCTTCGGGGACGGCGGGGCGGCCGGCGGCCGTGGTGGCGGCCGTGGGAGACCGGGCCGCCGAAGAACCGTCGCCCGGTCAGGCCGAGCGGCCGAAGCCGATCGTCGGGACCGCCCGGCGCAGGGGCCAGGGGCGGATCAGGTCGTCGGGGACCAGGTCCGCCAGGAACGCGTACCGTCTCAGGGCGGCCGGGTCCTGGCCCCGTACGGACTGGACCTCGCGCCACCAGGCGGCGATCTCCGACCAGCCGGGTGCCGACAGGGAGCCGCCGAACTCCTGGACGGAGAGGGCCGCGGTCAGGCCGGCGAAGGCGAGGCGGTCGGCGAGCGGCCAGCCGGCCAGGCTGCCGGCGACGAAGCCGGCGACGAAGACGTCCCCGGCGCCGGTCGGGTCGAGCGCCTCGACGGCGATGGCGGGCACCTCGGCGCTCTCACCGGTGCGCCGGTCCACGGCGTACGCCCCGTCCGCGCCGAGGGTGACGACGGCGACGGGCACATGGTCGGTGAGGGCGTGCGCGGCGGCGCGGGGGCAGTCGGTGCCGGTGTAGCGCATGGCCTCCTCGGCGTTGGGCAGGAAGGCCTCGCAGTACCGCAGGTCGGGCAGGGCGGCCAGGTCCCAGGCGCCGGTGTCGTCCCAGCCGACGTCGCCGAAGACGCGGGTGCCCTTCGCGGCGGCGCGGGCGATCCAGGCGTCGCTGCGGCCCGGGGTGAGGGAGGCGACGGCGGCACGCGCGCGGGGCGGGCAGGGCGGCAGGTCCGCGCCGGGCGGGAGCCGCTTGCGGGCGGTGGGGTCCGACGGGCGGGAGGGCTGCTCCGGGGGCGGCTCGTGGCCGTGGGAGACCATCGTGCGCTCCCCCTCGTACGCCATCGAGACGGTGACCGGGGAGTGCCAGCCGGGCACGGTGCGCGACGGGGAGAGGTCGATGGCCTCACCCTGCTCCAGGGCGTCCCAGCAGTACTCCCCGTAGTGGTCGTCGCCGAAGGCGGCCGCGAGGGAGGTGCGCAGGCCGAGGCGGGCCAGGGCGGTGGCCATGTTGGCGACGCCGCCGGGGCTCGATCCCATCCCGCGCGCCCAGGACTCGGTCCCGCGCACCGGGGCGGAGTCGAGCCCGGTGAAGATGATGTCGAGGAAGACCGTGCCGGTGAGGTAGACGTCCCAGGGCGGGTCGTCGGGAGTGCGCAGCGCGGCGAGCGGGTCGACCTGGGGCTGACAGTGCGCCCCCGCCGGGAGGCCGGCGTGGCCGATGACATCCCGAGGGGCGCTGTCGGTGGTTCCCTCTCCGGCTGACGTGGTGGACGCCTTCACGATGCGCTCCCTGGCCTGGTGCGGTTCTGGCCAGTGTGCACCACGCCACCGACAACGCGTCGCCCGTCACGCCGGAGCCGCTCCCCGCTCCCGGATCCGGCGTGCCACCGGGCCCCTCACCAGCGGGGCACCGCCGGGGGGAGCCAGTCGGGGTCGGCGATCCGCATGGCCGCCGCGTCGTCGCGGTCGCGGAGCGCGCCGTCGTCCTCCAGCCACCGCCGGTGCAGTGCGGCGAGCCGGTCGTGGTCGAGGGTGACGCCGAGGCCGGGCGCGTCGGACACCCGCACGGCGCCGTCCTCGAAGGTGAGGCGTTCGGTGAGGACGTCCTCGGACTGCCACGGGTAGTGGGAGTCGCAGGCGTGGTGCAGGCCCGGGACGGTGGACGCGACGTGGGTCATCGCGGCGAGGCTGATCCCGAGGTGGGTGTTGGAGTGCATGGAGACGCCCACGCCGAAGGTGCGGCAGACGGCGGCGAGATTCAGGGTGTTGCGCAGTCCGCCCCAGTAGTGGTGGTCGGAGAGGACGACCTGGACGGCGTTCGTGGTGAACGCCTCCTTGATCTCGGCGAACGTCGTCACGCACATGTTGGTCGCCAGCGGCACGCCGGTGCGGGCGGCGACCTCTGCCATGGCGGGGGTGCCGAGCGTCGGGTCCTCCAGGTACTCCAGGATGCCGCCGACCGCCTCGGCCACCTCGACGGAGGTCTCGACGGACCAGGCGCCGTTGGGGTCGAGCCGCAGCGGGTGGCCGGGGAAGGCCTCGGCGAGGGCGCGGACGGCGGCGATCTCCTCCTCGGGCGGGAAGACGCCGCCCTTGAGCTTGAAGGAACCGAAGCCGTACCGCTCCTTGAAGGCGCGGGCCTGCGCGACGACGCCGGCCGGGTCCAGGGCGGCACCCCAGTCGTCCTTCTCGGCCGGGACGCCGTCGGGGTGGCCGGCCCACTTGTAGAAGAGGTACGCGCTGTACTCCACGGTGTCGCGGAGCTTGCCGCCGAGCAGTGCGTGCACGGGCAGGCCGAGGCTCTTGCCGAGGGCGTCGAGGCAGGCGACCTCGAAGGCGGAGGCGATGGACAGCCGCAGCTTGTCGGCGGTCTGCACGCCGCGCAGCCCGCCGACGTCGACGGCGTCGTCGACCCGGGCGGCCGCGACGGCGACCTCGTCCAGGAGCGCGAACAGCTCGTTCACATCCGTGACCTTGCGGCCCTTGAGCTGCTCGGCGAAGGGGCGGGCCAGCTCCAGGTACTTGGTGTCGCCGTAGGTCTCCCCCACGCCGGTGGTCCCGTCCGCCGTGACGATCTCGACGATCAGCCGGGGCGTGTACGGCTGGTGGACGCCCTGCGTGTTCAGCAGCGGCGGATCGGCGACCAGGATCGGCGTGAGCCGCACCTCGGTGACGGTCAGGTCGCGGGCGGTGGGCACGGCTGACGCGGTCTGCGCGGTCACAGGGCGGCTCCTACGAGGTCCAGCCCGGCGGCGAGCAGGGCCTTGAGGTCGGTGAGGTCAAAGGGCGAGGGGTCGGTGAGCGGGGCGCGTACGGGGCCCACGGGGCGTCCGCGGAGCCGGGCCGCCGCCTTCACCAGTGACACCGCGTACCCGGGGGCTCGGTCACGGAGTTCGGCGAAGGGTGCGTAGAAGCCGCGCAGCAGGGTGTCGGCGGTGGCGTGGTCGCCGTCGCGCAGGGCGGTGAAGCAGGCGTCGGCGATCTCCGGGGCGAAGGCGTGGACGGCCGAGGAGTAGGCCGGGACGCCGAGGGCGGCGTAGGCGCGGGCCTGGATCTCGGCGGTGGAGGCCCCGTTGAAGAAGAGGAAGTCCTTGGGGGCGGCGAGGGTGAGGCGCTGCAGCCGGTCGAGGTCGCCGTGGCCGTCCTTGAGGCCGACGACGTTCCCGAGGGCGGCGATGCGCCGGAGCGAGCCGGGGCTGTACGCGACCTGGCCGCGCTGGTAGGCGATGAGCGGGAGCCGGGTGCGGGCGGCGATGTGCTCGAGCTGGGCGACGAGGCCGTCCTGGGGGGCGTCGACGAGGTAGTGCGGCAGGACGAGGAGCGCGTCGGCGCCGGCCTCCTCGGCGATGTGCGCGAACCGGACGGCCTGCGGCCAGCCGTATCCGGTCCCGGCGACGACCGGCACCCTGCCCGCCGCCGCCTCGACGGTGAGGGCGACGACCTGCCGGTACTCGTCCTCGTCCAGGGAGAAGAACTCGCCGGTGCCGCAGGCGGGGAAGAGGGCGCCGGGGGCGGCGGCGAGCTGACGGGCGAGGTAGGCGCGCTGCCCGTCGGGGTCGAGGGTGCCGTCGTCGTGGAAGGCGGTCAGCGGGAACGACAGCACACCGCCCGCCATCGCCTCCCGCAGCCGCCGCACCACGGCCGCGGTGTCCGTCTCCGCGTCCGCGTCCGGGCCTGTGCCACCGTCCGCGTCCGCATCCGTGCCCGCGTCCGTGCCCGTATCGAGGCTCACCCGCGCCATCTCCCCCCATGAACGCCATCCATGTATGAGAACAGAGGCTAGATAGGCGAACAGAGGTCGTCAATGGGTCGGCGGCAACCGGTCCCGGAGCGTCAGCCGGCGGCCCGTGCGGTGAGGGTCCCGATCGCCTCGGCGGCGACCTCGGGCTCGTCCACGTGGATGTAGTGCCCGCTGTTCTCGGCGGTGCTCGGTTCACTGGTGCCGGACAGCGCCGGCCACGCCTTCCGGCCCTTGGTCCAGTCCTCCTCGAGGCCCGCCCCGTACTCGGGCAGCATGTCCGCGAGGTAGGGCTGCCCCTGCCGGATCACCCGCACCGGGATGTCTCCGGCGGAACGGACCTCCCCGTCGGTGAAGGCGAGCCGCTCCGGGTTCTGCCCCTCGAACATCGAGAGGTTCTGGGCGCGCATGTCGCCGGCCGGGCCGGTGGCGGACTCGGGGATCCTGTTCCCGAGGTCGGTGCCGGCGGTGGGCGAGGTGGCGTCCAGCAGGACCAGGCCCTTGACCTTGTCCTGGTGGTCGGGGGCGTACCTGGTGGCGATCAGCCCGCCCATCGAGCACCACCCTCGGTTCGCGCACCGGACGCACCGGACGACAGGAACACGGGACTACGGGGACACGAGGACGTGGGGACGCGGGAGCGTGAGGACGCGGGAGCGTGAGGGCTACGGGAAGACGTACGCCTCCACCTCGGCGAGGTACCGGCCCCGCCGCTCCTCGTCGTCGTCCAGGAAGGCGGCGAGGAAGGAGTTGCGGGCCAGTTCGCGCAGCCGCTCCGGGCCGAGGCCGAGGGTGTCGCGCACCGCGTCGAAGTTGTCGCCGGCGTAGCCGCCGAAGTAGGCCGGGTCGTCGGAGTTCACCGTGCACAGCAGGCCGGCGTCGAGCATCGCGGGCAGCGGGTGGGCGGCGAGGGTGTCCACGGCGCGCAGCCGGACGTTCGACAGCGGGCACAGGGTCAGCGGGATCCGGTCCCGCACCAGCCGCGCCACCAGCGCCGGGTCCTCCACGCAGCGCAGCCCGTGGTCGACCCGTTCGACACCGAGCGCGTCCAGCGCCTCGGTGATGTACTCGGGCGGGCCCTCCTCACCGGCGTGCGCCACGCGCCGCAGCCCGAGCGCGGCGGCCGCCTCGTACACCTCGCGGAACTTCACCGGCGGGTGGCCGACCTCGGCGGAGTCCAGGCCCACACCGGTGATCCGGTCCAGGTGGGGCTTCGCCGCGTCCAGGGTCGCCAGGGCCGACTCGGCGGACTCGTCCCGCAGGAAGCACATGATCAGCCGGGTCGAGACGCCGTGCGTCTCCTTGCTGCGTCCGAGCGCCCGCCACAGGCCCTCGACCACCGTGCCCATGCCGACCCCGCGCGCCGTGTGCGCCTGCGGATCGAAGAAGATCTCCGCGTGCCGCACGCCCTGCGCCGCGGCGCGGGCCAGGTAGGCGTCGGCGAGGTCCTCGAAGTCCCGCTCGGTGCGCAGCACGGCCATGAGCTCGTAGTACAGGTTCAGGAACGACTGGAGGTCCTGGAACCGGTACGCCTCGCGCAGGGCGTCGGTGTCGGCGTAGGGCAGGTCGACACCGTTGCGGGCGGCGAGGGCGAAGGCGAGCTCGGGTTCGAGGGTGCCTTCGATGTGAAGGTGCAGTTCGGCTTTCGGTACGGGCATCGAAACATCGTACGGGCGATCTCAGCGACGCCTGGGAAGCGGCACTCGCAGCAGATCGCGGGCCACGGTCAGCTCGCCCGCGTACCCGGCGGCCCGCGCCTGCCGCTCGAACTCCTCCGGATCGCTGTAACGCTGGCTGAAGTGGGTGAGCACCAGATGCTTCACGTCCGCGTCCCGCGCCACCCGAGCCGCCTGTCCGGCCGTCAGGTGGCCGTGCTCGACGGCGAGCTCCTCGTCCTCGTCGAGGAACGTGGACTCGATGACGAGCAGGTCGCAGCCCTCGGCGAGCGCGTGCACCCCCTCGCAGAGCCGGGTGTCCATGACGAACGCGAACCGCTGGCCGCGCCGCACCTCGCTGACGTCCTCCAGCGCGATCCCGCCGAGGGTGCCCTCGCGCTGGATGCGGCCGACGTCCGGGCCCTTGATGCCGTGCGCGGCGAGCCGGTCGGGCAGCATCCGCCGGCCGTCGGGTTCGACCAGCCGGTAGCCGTACGACTCGACGGGGTGCGACAGCCTCCGCGCCTCCAGCGTGTACCCGGGGGTGCGGGCGAGCGGGCCGTCGACGCCGACGGGTTCCTCGGTGATGCCGACCGTCTCGCGGTAGGCGGTGGCGTACCGCAGCCGGTCGAAGAAGCGCTGCCCGGAGCCCGGGTAGTGGGCGGTGACGGGGTGCGGGACCCGGTCGAGGTTGATGCGCTGGATCACTCCGGCGAGGCCGAGCGAGTGGTCGCCGTGGAAGTGGGTGACGCAGATCCGGTTCAGGTCGTGCGCGGCGACCCCGGCGCGCAGCATCTGGCGCTGGGTGCCCTCGCCGGGGTCGAACAGGATGCCCTCGCCGTCCCAGCGCAGCAGGTAGCCGTTGTGGTTGCGGTGACGGGTGGGGACCTGGCTGGCGGTGCCGAGCACCACCAGTTCGCGTACGGACAAAGGGAGCTGCCTATCCGGGCGGCCAGTGGAGACCGCGGCCGCCCAGGACGTGGGCGTGCGCGTGCCAGACGGTCTGGCCGGCGCCGCTGCCGGTGTTGAAGACGATGCGGTGGCTCTCCAGCTGCTCCTGGTCCGCGACGGCCTGCGCCTCGCGCAGGATGTCCGCCGCGACGTCGGGGGCGGCCGCGGCGAGGGCCGCCGCGTCCTTGTGGTGCGCCTTCGGGATCACCAGGACGTGTGTGGGCGCCTGCGGGTTGATGTCGCGGAAGGCGACGGTGGTGTCCGTCTCCCGGATGATCGTCGCCGGGATCTGCCCTGCGACGATCTTGCAGAACAGGCAGTCGTCCTGCGGTTCCCCTGCCATGGCAGGCCCTCCTCGGTGCGTGGTGATCACGTACGAAGGCATCGTAGTCGCCCTCGCTGCGGCGGGCAGGCATGCCGGGGCACGGCCCGGACGGACGCGGAGGGCGGACGCGGAAATCCCGTCGCCCGCCCGGTTCCGTCCGGCACCGGCGCCGGGCCGTCTACTCCACCGTCGGCGGCGTCTTCGCCGGTGTCTCCTCGAGCGCGGCCAGCGCCAGCCGTACCGCCTCGTCGAGCTGGACGTCCCGGCCCGCCGCGTGGTCCTGCGGGCTCTGGACGACCTCCACGTCCGGGTCCACGCCGTGGTTCTCCACGCCCCAGCCGTAACCCTCCAGCCAGAAGGCGTACTTGGGCTGGGTGACGAGGGTGTGGTCGACCAGCCGGTAGCGGCTGTCGATGCCGACCACACCGCCCCAGGTGCGGGTGCCGACGACCGGGCCGATGCCGAGCGCCTTGATCGCCGCGTTGACGATGTCGCCGTCGGAGCCGGAGAACTCGTTGGCGACGGCGACGACCGGGCCGCGGGGCGCGTCCTGCGGGTAGCTCTCCGGGCGCATGCCGCGCGGCAGGTCCCAGCCGACGATCCGCCGGGCCAGCTTCTCCACGACGAGCTGGGAGGTGTGGCCGCCGCGGTTCTCCCGGACGTCCACGATCAGGCCCTCGCGGATCACCTCGACCCGCAGGTCCCGGTGGATCTGGGCCCAGCCGGGAGCCTGCATGTCGGGGACGTGGATGTAGCCGAGCCGGCCGCCGGACAGCTCGTGGACATGGGCCCGCCGGTCGGCGACCCAGGCGTGGTAGCGCAGCGGCTCCTCGTCCGCGACGGGGACGACGACCGCGTGCCGCGGGTCGCCGCCGCCGGCCGGGGAGACGGTCAGCTCGACGGGCTTGCCCGCGGTGCCGACCAGCAGCGGGGCCGGTCCGGCCACCGGGTCGACCGGCTGTCCGGCCACGGCGACGATCGCGTCACCGGTGCGGATCGCGACGCCGGGCGCGGCCAGCGGGGACCGGCCCTCCGGGTCGGAGGTCTCCGCGGGCAGGATGCGGTCGACGCGCCAGCTGCCGTCCTCGTGGCGGGAGATGTCCGCGCCGAGCAGGCCCTGCCGGGCGCCGCCGCCGAAGCTGCCGCGCGGGGTGACGTAGGCGTGCGAGGTGCCGAGTTCGCCCTGGACCTCCCAGAGGAGGTCGACCAGGTCGTCGTGGGTGGCGAGCCGGTCCAGGACGGGCCGGTAGCGGTCGAGGACGGCGTCCCAGTCGACGCCGTTCATGTCCGGCCGCCAGTAGTTGTCCCGCATGATGCGGCCGGCCTCGTCGAACATCTGCCGCCACTCGGCGGCCGGGTCGACGAACTGGCGGACCCGGTCGAGGTCGACGGTGATGTTGCTGTCGCTGTCGTCGTCGCCCGACGCGCGCCGGTCGCTGGGGACGACCTTGAGCCGGCTGTCGGTCCACAGCAGCACCCGCTTGCCGTCACCGCTGACCTCGAAGTGGTCGGCGTCCGAGGCCAGATGCTCGAGGCGCTGCTGGGCGAGGTCGTACCGCTCCAGCTCGGTCTTCGGGTCGGGGTCGTCGGGGGTGGCCCTGGTGGCGCCGAGGACGCCGCGCACCGGGTGGCGCAGCCACAGCACCCCGTCCTTGGCGGCGCGCAGGTTGGAGTAGCGGGCGGCCTCGACCGGGAACGGCACGATCCGGTCGGCGAGCCCCTCCAGGTCGATCCGGGTGGTCGGGGTGCCCTCGCTGTCGGGGGTCTCGTCCCGGTCCGGCGTCTCGAAGGGGCGGCCGTGCCGCTGCGGGCCGAACGGTGACGGGGTCGTCGCGGCGAGGGTGATCAGGTGCGGCCGGGCGCCCTCGACGAAGGCGAGGTCGAAGACGTACTCGTCGTAGACCGGGTCGAAGGAGCGGGTCGACAGGAACGCGAGGTGCTTGCCGTCGAGGGTGAAGGCGGGCGCGTAGTCCTGGAAGCGCAGCGGGGTCGCCTCGGTGACCTGGAGGTCGGTGGTGCTGGCGATCCTCAGCTGGCTGAGCGGGCGGGGGCCGGGGTGGGACCAGGCGAGCCAGGCGGAGTCGGGCGAGAAGGTCAGCCCGGAGACGTCGCCGTCGGCGCTGCGGTCGACCTCGCGGACCTCGCCGGTCTCCCGCTCGACGAGCAGGACGCGGCCGTCGTGCGAGGCGACCGCGGCGCGGCTGCCGTCCGGCGACATCGCGAGCCCCAGGACCCGGCCGAGCTGTCCGGCGGCGAGCCGGCGCGGGGTCGCGCCGGGGGCGGGGCCGGTGGCCGGGGCGAACTCCAGGGCGTCGTCGCCCTCGGCGTCCGTCACCCACACCACCCACTCCTCGCCGTCCGCGCGGAAGGTGCGCGGGCGCCGGGCGCGGACGCCGGGGGTGGCGGCGAGGGCTCGGGCGGGGCCGGACCGGTGGGTGACCCAGTGGACGGCGCCGCGCACGCAGACGGCGCTGCCGCGCGCGGTGTGGTCGGGGGCTGCGGAGCCGAACCAGCGGGCGGCGTTCACCGGGAACGGCTGGAGGTCGACGCGCTGGCCGCCGAGCCGGATGTCGAGCGGGCGGGGCTCGGCCCCGTCCAGGTCGTCGAGGAGCCACAGCTGCCCGGCGCTGGAGTAGACGACGCGGGCGCCGTCGGTGGCGGCGTGCCGGGCGTAGAACCCTCCGAGGGGGGTGTGCCGGCGCAGGTCGGATCCGTCGGCGAGGGAGGAGTACAGCGCGCCGGTGCCCTCGTGGTCGGAGAGGAACGCGATCCTCCCCCAGGTTCTCGGCTCCGCTCGAACAGGGGGGACCCCCATCCCCACCCAGAGCGGGTACTCGATGTTCCCGTCGAGGCCGGCGTGCAGGCGTACGAACTCGCCGGGGAGCGCGGGGGCTTCGGGAGCTTCGGTGGCTTCGGTGACTTCGCCGGCTCCGGGGTCTCCCGTCTCCCGCTCGATCCACAGTTTGCCCGCCGTGCCGCCCCGGTAGCGCTTCCACGTGGCGGCCTCGCGGCCCATCGTCGCGGACAGCAGTACGGTGCGCGGCCCGTGGGCGATGTCACCGACGGGGCCGTAGGGCAGCGTGGTGGCGGGTCCTCCGTCGAGGGGGATCGCGCGGGCCCAGGTGCGGCGCAGGCTGGCCTGACCGTGGGTGCTGAGCGCCAGGACCTTCCCGTCCGGGGTCCAGCCGCGCACCTGGGTCTTCCCGCTCCCCCAGTACGTCAGGCGTCTGCCGGGGCCGCCCTCGACGGGCGCGATGTGCACCTCGGGTGCGCCGTCACGGGTGGAGGTCCAGGCGACGGTGGTGCCGTCGGGCGAGATGCGGGGCATCGTCACCGGCACGTTGTCGGCGCTGGCCCGCCAGGCGCGGCCGCCGTCGAGCGGGGCGAGCCACACGTCGTCCTCGGCGGTGAAGGCGATCAACTCGCCGTGCAGATGCGGGAACCGGAAATAGGCGGCGGAGGCAATCGATGCAGGCTGTGTCACCCGATCACCCTATGCAAGCGCGGTCGGCGTGGACAGGGGTATGGATCACTTGCCCTCGACAGGGCGGCAGGAGGGGTACTGGTCGCACCACACGGTCGTCGTGACCGTGACGGTGACGGTGGGCCGCGGGCCGCGGTGCGTGGGCTCGCCCACCGCCGGCGGGCTGGTGGCGTCGCAGTCGCCCAGGCCGTCGACCCGGAACACCTGCTTGCCGTCCACCTTCGCGGTGATGTCCCCGCGCACACAGGCGCCGTTGACGGCGTGGGTGATCTTTCCGGTGACGGTGATCTCCTTGCCGTTCTCGGTCTCCCCGTCGCAGTCCACGGTGGCCACGGTCTTCTCGCTCGCGCTCGCGGACCGGGACGACGCGCTCGCGTCGTCGCCGTAGGAGGCGGTGCAGCTGAGCCAACGCACCCCGTCCTTCTGGCGGTTGAGCTCCCGTGTGACCGTCTCGTCGGTCGTGAGCGCCACCGAGGCCGAGCCGACCGAGCCCGGCTCGCACGCCACGGCCCCGCCCACGGCGATCACGGCGAACACCGCGGCCGGCACCGGCCGCCGCCACCGTGCCCCTCGCCCGGCCCTCGGCTTCGGCCGAGACCTCGGCCAACTCCTCGTCAGTGCCCTCTTGGACGCCATGGACGGCAGCCTGCCACCGTCACAGGCGTGACGGTAGGGCGCATACGGCCACCGCGCACTACCGTGGGCGGGTGCGCAGCGAACGCCGGCTCAGAAGGCTCGTCGTGGACGGTTCCGTCGCAGGGGCAACAGCCGTTCACGTGTGGTCGGTGCGCCATCGGCACAGTACCGAGGGGCCCTGTCAGGAGGTGCTCGTCCTGCGCGGGAACGGGAGGACGACGCGTCTCGTGTTCCGGGGCGGCGAGGGGCGTTTCGTCCCCGGCGGCTTCCTGCACTCGGGGTGCGTGGCCGTCAGGGGGCTGGGGACGCTGAACCTGCACGAGCCCGGTGTCCTACGGGCCTTCGTCGACGAGCCGGCCCGGCAGGGACTGCTCACCGGGTCCGCGGAGCTCGACGGCTGGGAGCTGTTCCCGGCGGTCGCCGCCGGCCGCGCGGCGGGCGGCCGGCCGGGGCGGTCACGACCAGCGGCCCGTGCGGGCCAGGAGCACGGCCGCCGCCGCGGTGCCGGCGGTGGAGGTGCGCAGGACGCTGCGGCCCAGGCGGTAGGGCTTGGCGCCGGCCTGCGCGAAGAGCTCCAACTCCTCCGGCGAGACGCCTCCTTCGGGGCCGACGACCAGCACGATGGCCCCGGAGGCGGGGAGCCCGGCGGTCGCGAGGGGTTCGGTGCCGCTCTCGTGGAGGACGGCGGCGAAGTCCGCTTCGGCGAGAAGTGACGCAACCTGTCGGGTCGTGGCCGCGTCCGCGACCTCCGGGAAGCGCGTCCGGCGGGACTGCTTGCCGGCCTCACGGGCCGTCGCCCGCCATTTGCCGAGGGACTTCAGCCCGCGCTCGCCCCGCCACTGGGTGACGCAACGCGACGCCGACCACGGCACGACCGAGTCGACGCCGACCTCGGTCATCGTCTCCACGGCCAGCTCGCCCCGGTCCCCCTTGGGCAGGGCCTGGACGACGGTGAGCCGGGGCGACTCCACGGGTTCCTCGACGACGTCACCGAGGCGCACGATCAGCCGGTCCTTGCCTTCGGTGCCGGTCACCTCGCCCTCGGCCCGGCGGCCGGCGCCGTCGGTGAGGACGACGGTCTCCCCGGCCCGCAGCCGCTTCACGGAGACGGCGTGCCGTCCCTCGGGGCCGTCGAGCACGTGGTGGCCGGAGCCGTCCGTGCCGAAGTCGTCCACGACGAAGACCGGGGCGGTCATCGGGCACCTCCCGCCGACAACGCGTTCCGGGTGGCGGTGAGTTCGGCGGCCAGCACCTCCACCAGCTGCCCGGCGGGCAGCTCGCGGGCCATCCGGTGGCCCTGTCCCGCCCACAGCGCCATGCCCTGCGGGTCCCCGGCGGCGGCCGCGGCCTTGCGCAGCGGGGCGGTCAGATGGTGGACGTCCGGGTAGGCGGCGGGCGCGTACGGGCCGTGCTCGCGCAGGAAGCGGTTGACCAGGGCGCGCGCCGGACGCCCGGAGAAGGCGCGGGTCAGTTCGGTGCGGGCGTACAGGGGGTTGGTCAGCGCCTGCTTGTGCAGGGCGTGCGCACCGGACTCGTGGGTGGCGAGGAACGCCGTGCCGAGCTGGGCCGCCGAGGCACCGGCCGCGAGGACGGCGGCGATCTGACTGCCGTGCATGATGCCGCCGGCCGCGACGACCGGGATGCCCACGGCCTCCCGCACCTGGCTGACCAGGGACAGCAGTCCGATGCCGGAGCCGTCCGCCTCCGGGTCGTCCCGGTGGGTGCCCTGATGGCCGCCGGCCTCGACGCCCTGCGCGATCACCGCGTCGGCGCCTGCCTCCTCCACGGCCCGCGCCTCGTCGGGGGTGGTGGCGGTGGCCAGCGTGAACGTGCCGGCGCGGCGCAGGGCGTCCAGGACGTCACGGGAGGGCACGCCGAAGTGGAACGACACCACCGGCACCGGGTTGTCGAGCAGGACGGCGAGTTTGGCGTCGTAGCCGTCGTCGCGGCCGCAGTCGGGGTCGCCGAGCTCGGTGGCGTACCAGGGGGCCTCACCGGCCAGCTGGTGGGCGTAGACGCCGACGGCGGCGGGGTCGGGGGTCTCGGGCTGCGGCATGAAGACGTTGACGCCGAAGGCGAGGCCGGTCAGCCCGCGCAGCTGCTTGATCTCCTGGTACATCCCGTCCGCGGTCTTGTACCCGGCCGCCAGGAACCCGAGCCCGCCCGCCTCGGACACGGCCGCGGCGAGCTGCGGCACGGCGACTCCGCCCGCCATCGGGGCCTGCACCACGGGGTGCCGGAGGAGATCGGTGAGGGCCAAGGACATGACGGCATGTTGCCACGTCCTTCGGACATCTCCGAATTGGATCGAGGTGGATCAGAGGTGGCCGAAGGCAGGTCGAAAGCGGGTCGGAGAGGGACCGGAGAGGGATCGGGGGATCGACGAAGGGCCGGAAACGGCGCGGCATCGGATCCGACGGCCCTGCCCTTGGCACGGCCCGCTTCCGGGAGGGCACCGCGGGGACCTCGTCCGGTCCCCGCGGAAAAGCACCTGTCAGTGCCCGTCGCCCCTACCCGTCAGCGCCCGTTGAAGGCGTCCTTCAGCCGGGAGAACAGGCCCTGCTGGCCCGGCTGGAACTGGCCCAGCGGGCGCTCCTCGCCGCGGAGCTTGGCGAGTTCGCGCAGCAGACGCTCCTGTTCGACGTCGAGCTTGCCCGGGGTCTGCACCTCGACGTGCACGATGAGGTCGCCCCGGCCGCCGCCGCGCAGATGCGTGACGCCCCGGCCGTGCAGCGGGATCGACTGGCCGGACTGGGTGCCGGGCCGGATGTCGACCTCCTCCATTCCGTCCAGCGTCTCCAGCGGCACTTTGGTGCCGAGGGCGGCCGCCGTCATCGGGAGGGTGACCGTGCAGTGCAGGTCGTCGCCGCGCCGCTGGAAGGTGCTGTGCGGCAGCTCGTGGATCTCGACGTACAGGTCGCCGGCGGGACCGCCGCCGGGGCCGACCTCGCCCTCGCCCGCCAGCTGGATCCGCGTGCCGTTGTCCACACCGGCCGGGATCTTCACCGTCAGGGTGCGGCGGGAACGGATCCGTCCGTCGCCCGCGCACTCCGGGCACGGGTTCGGGACGACGGTGCCGAATCCCTGGCACTGCGGGCAGGGGCGCGAGGTCATGACCTGGCCCAGGAAGGACCGCGTGACCTGCGAGACCTCGCCCCGGCCGCGGCACATGTCACAGGTCTGCGCGGTGGTGCCGGGGGCGGCGCCCTCGCCGCTGCAGGTGGTGCAGACGACCGCCGTGTCGACCTGGATGTCCTTGGTCGTGCCGAACGCGGCCTCGTCCAGCTCGACTTCGAGGCGGATCATCGCGTCCTGGCCGCGGCGGGTGCGCGAGCGCGGACCGCGCTGCGACGCCGTGCCGAAGAACGCGTCCATGATGTCGGAGAAGTTCCCGAAGCCGCCCGCGCCGAAGCCGCCCGCGCCACCGCCGCCGGACTGCTGGAGCGGGTCGCCGCCGAGGTCGTAGACCTGCTTCTTCTGCGGGTCCGACAGCACCTCGTAGGCGGCGTTGATCTCCTTGAACCGCTCCTGCGTCTTCGGATCCGGGTTGACGTCCGGATGCAGCTCGCGGGCGAGTCGCCGGAAGGCCTTCTTGATCTCTTCCTGCGACGCGTCCCGGCGTACGCCGAGTACGGCGTAATAGTCGGTGGCCACTTACGACTCCGCCAGGATCTGTCCGACGTACCGTGCCACTGCTCGTACCGCTCCCATCGTTCCCGGGTAATCCATGCGTGTCGGTCCGACCACGCCGAGCTTGGCAACCGCCTCGCCGCCCGAACCGTAGCCCACCGACACGACGGACGTGGAGTTGAGTCCCTCGTGGGCGTTCTCATGACCGATACGGACGGTCACGCCCGGATCCTTCGCCTCTCCGAGCAGCTTGAGGAGCACGACCTGCTCCTCGAGCGCCTCCAGAACAGGCCGGATCACCAAGGGAAAGTCATGCCCGAAGCGGGTCAGATTGGCGGTGCCGCCGATCATCAGCCGCTCCTCGTTCTCCTCGACCAGCGTCTCCAGGAGAGTGGAGAGCACGGTCGAGACCGTACCGCGTTCCTCGGGGTCGAAACCCTCGGGGAGGTCCTCGACGAGGGATGGTACGTCGGTGAAACGGCGGCCCGCGACACGGCTGTTGAGCCGCGCCCGCAGATCCGCCAGGGTCGCCTCGCCGACCGGCGCCGGGCAGTCGACCATGCGCTGCTCGACCCGCCCGGTGTCCGTGATCAGCACCAGCATGGCGCGTGCGGGCGCCATCGGGAGCAGCTCCACGTGCCGCACGGTCGAACGGGTCAGCGACGGGTACTGCACGACGGCGACCTGCCGGGTGAGCTGCGCGAGCAGCCGCACCGTGCGGGCCACGACGTCGTCCAGGTCGACGGCACCCTCGAGGAAGTTCTGGATGGCGCGCCGCTCGGGCGCGGTCATCGGTTTGACGCCGGCGAGCTTGTCCACGAAGAGCCGGTAGCCCTTGTCGGTGGGGATGCGCCCGGCGCTGGTGTGCGGCTGGGCGATGAAGCCCTCGTCCTCCAGGGCCGCCATGTCGTTGCGCACGGTGGCCGGGGAGACGCCCAGGTTGTGCCGCTCGGTGAGGGCCTTGGAGCCGACGGGCTCCTCGGTGCCGACGTAGTCCTGGACGATGGCGCGCAGCACCTGGAGCCTGCGTTCACTGAGCATCACGCACACCTCCAGAAGCCGTCCGTCCGGTATCTTCCCTGGCACTCTTCGCACGCGAGTGCCAGTCTCCCCGCCCAGTGTACGGCCGGGGGGTACTCCTCGGGCAAGGCCGGTCCCACGCTGTCGCGCGGCGAAAGCCGTAGGCCGTTAGCGTCGCGGTATGACGGTGGCTTGGGAAGAGTCGGGGTGGGAACGGCTGGCGCCGGGAGTGGGGCGGTGCCGGCTTCCGGTGTGGGACTGCACGGCGGGGCTCGTGGTCGGCGCGGACGCGGTGCTGCTCGTGGACGCCGGTTCCTCCCTGCGCGAGGGCGCGCGGTTGCGGACCGAGGCGCAGGCGCTCGCCGGGCGGCGTGTGACGCATCTCGCGCTCACCCACTCCCACTTCGACCATGTGCTGGGGGCGGCGGTGTTCGCGGGCGCGGAGGTGTTCGGCGCGGTGGGCCTGGACACGGTGCTGGCGCGCGGGCACGAGGAACTGCGCGCGGACGCGGAGCGCCACGGTCTGGACACGCGGAAGGCCCAGGAGGCGGTGGACGCGCTGGTCACGCCCCGGCACACGGTGGCCGGCGAGTGGACGCTCGACCTGGGCGGCGGACGGCGGGCACTCCTCGCGAACATGGGCCCGGGGCACACGGCGCACGACCTCGCGGTGCTGGTGCCCGGCGACCCGGGGGTGGTGTTCTGCGGCGATCTGGTGGAGGAGTCCGGCGAACCGCAGGCGGGCCCGGACGCCGTGCCGTCGCAGTGGCCGGGCGCCCTGGACCGGCTGTTGGCCCTGGGCGGCGAGGACGCGGTGTACGTTCCCGGCCACGGCGCGGTGGTGGACGCGGCGTTCGTACGGGCCCAGCGCGACGCCCTCGCGGCTCGTGTCGGCGTGTCGGGCTGAACCTTCGGCCGAACGGGGGCCTGCTTCTCCTATCGTCATCAGAATGCGCCCGTACTCTCCTGACCTGACCCCTGGGTGGAAGAAGTCCCGGCCCGTCCCCGAGGTGCCGGCCGAGCCCGGTCTGGTGGTGGAGGAGCCCGGCAGCGGATTCTGCGGCGCGGTGATCCGCTGCGAGGCGGGCACGGTGACCCTGGAGGACCGCTTCGGCAAGCACCGGGTGTTCCCCCTGGAGCCGCGCGGCTTCCTCCTCGAGGGGCGCGTGGTGACGCTGGTGCGGCCCGCCGCCGGTCCGTCCCGGCCGACCCGTACGGCGTCCGGTTCGGTGGCCGTCCCGGGCGCACGGGCGCGCGTGGCGCGTGCCGGGCGCATCTACGTCGAGGGGCGGCACGACGCCGAACTGGTCGAGAAGGTGTGGGGCGACGACCTGCGCATCGAGGGCGTGGTCGTGGAGTACCTGGAGGGCGTCGACGGCCTCCCGGCGATCGTCGAGGAGTTCGGTCCGGGCCCGGACGCACGGCTGGGGGTCCTGGTGGACCACTTGGTGCCGGGTTCGAAGGAGTCACGCATCGCCGAGGCGGTCACCAGTGAGCACGCCCTGGTGGTGGGCCACCCGTACATCGACATCTGGGAGGCGGTGAAGCCGTCGTCCCTGGGCATCGAGGCGTGGCCGCGCGTCCCGCGCGGCCAGGACTGGAAGACGGGGGTGTGCCGGGCTCTGGGGTGGCGCGTGGCGAACACCGGCGAGGCGTGGCAGCACATCCTCGGCTCGGTGCGCTCGTACCGGGACCTGGAGCCGGAGCTCCTGGGCCGGGTGGAGGAGCTGATCGACTTCGTGACGGTGCCGTCCTGACCCAGGGGTTTCCGCTCCGGGCCCCCTCCTCGAACGCCGGGGTGCTCTCGGCCTGTCCGGCGTTCGAGGACGAGGCCTTTCGGGCCGACAGCGGGGTCCGGGGGCGCAGCCCCGGGGGACAGGAACGGACAGGGGCGGCGGGGGTGAAAAACACCCCTCGGAAGCCCCTCAGTCCACCAGGTCCCGGACCACCCCGTCCGCCAGCAACCGTCCCCGCAGCGTCAGCACGGCCCGCCCCTCCTCGTACGGGCCCGGCTGGAGCAGGCCGTCGGCGAGGGCCCTGCCGGCGGCCCGCAGGCCCTCCGCGCGGAGGAGGGACAGCGGGACGCCCTCCTTGAGGCGCAGTTCCAGCAGGATGCGCTCCACCCGGCGGTCCTCCTCGGAGAGGATCTCGCGCCCGGCACCCGGTGAGCGGCCCTCGGCCAGGGCCGCCGCGTAGGCGCCGGGGTGCTTCACGTTCCACCAGCGCACCCCGCCCACGTGCGAGTGCGCCCCGGGGCCCGCGCCCCACCAGTCGGCGCCGCGCCAGTACAGCTCGTTGTGCAGGCAGCGGCCCGCGTCCGAGGTGGCCCAGTTCGACACCTCGTACCAGTCGAACCCGGCCGCCGACAGGATCTCCTCGGCGATCAGGTACCGGTCGGCGTGGACGTCGTCGTCGGTCATCGGGACCTCGCCGCGCCGGATGCGGCGGGCGAGCTGGGTGCCCTCCTCGACGATCAGCGCGTAGGCCGAGACGTGGTCGGGGCCCGCGCCGAGGGCCGCGTCCAGCGACGCCCGCCAGTCGTCGTCGGACTCGCCGGGGGTGCCGTAGATCAGGTCGAGGTTGACGTGCTCGAAGCCCGCCGCCCGCGCCTCGGCGACACACGCCTCCGGGCGGCCGGGGGTGTGCGTGCGGTCCAGGACCTTCAGGACGTGCTGCCGGGCGCTCTGCATGCCGAAGGAGATCCGGTTGAAGCCGCCCTCGCGCAGGGTGGCCAGATAGGCGGGGTCGACCGACTCCGGGTTCGCCTCGGTGGTGATCTCGGCGTCCGCCGCGAGCCCGAACTCGTCGCGGATCGCGGCCAGCATCCGTACGAGGTCGTCGGCGGCCAGCAGGGTGGGCGTGCCGCCGCCGACGAAGACCGTGCGGACCTCTCGCGGGTCGTCGCCGAGCACCTTGCGGGCCAGGCGGACCTCGTCGGTCAGTGTGTCGGCGTAGTTGTCGCGGGACGCCAGGACTCCCCCGCTGCCGCGCAGCTCGGTGGCGGTGTAGGTGTTGAAGTCGCAGTAGCCGCAGCGGGTCGCGCAGTACGGCACGTGCAGATAGAACCCGAGGGGGCGGTCTGCGGCCCCGGCGAGCGCGAACGCGGGGAGCGCGCCGTCGGCGGGGACGGGCTCGCCGTCGGGGAGTGCGGAAGGCATGTGCTCCATTGTCCCGCACGTGTCCCGGTCCTTTCCCGCGTCTCCTTTCCGCGTCGCGGGTGTCAGTCCGCCTGGAGTACGAGCAGGGCGAGATCGTCGGCCGGCGGCCGCGCGCCGAACTCGTGGACGAGCCGGTTGATGCGTTCCGCTATCAGGTCGGCGTCCAGTCCCACGCAGCCGGCCAGCGCCGTGGCGAGCCCGTCCCCGTCGTCGAACTGGCGGGAGCCGGAGCGCCGCTCGGTGACGCCGTCCGTGACACAGAGCAGGGTGTCGCCGGAGCGCAGCTCGAAGGTCTCGCTGGTGTAGGTGGCGTCCTCGACGACCCCGAGCAGGGTCTGCGGCTGCGCGACGGTACGGACCGTTCCGTCGGGTGCGAGCAGCAGCGGGAGGGGGTGCCCGGCGGAGGCGAGGGTGACGCGGGCGCGGACACGGCCGCGGGTGCCGTCGCCGTCTTCACCGCCGCCGTCGCCGTCGTCTTCGACGAGGGTGAGCTCACCGTAGAGGAGGGACAGGAAGCGGGTCTGCGGCCCGTCCCCGGGGGCGGTCGGACGGGCGCCGGCGGCGACGAGGGCACGGGCGGCGGCGTCGGCGGCTTCCGTGGCGTCGTCCAGGAGCAGCTGGTTGAGGCGGTCGAGGACGTCGGCGACGCGGTAGCCCTCGCGGGCGAGCAGCCGCAGCCAGGGACGGGCCAGCCCGATGACGACGGCCGCCTCGGGGCCCTTGCCCTGGACGTCGCCGATGGCGAAGCACCAGCGGCCCTCGCCGGCCTGGAACAGGTCGTAGAAGTCGCCGCTCGGCCCGCCCTTGTCGAGGGGCTCGTGGACGAGTGCGGAGTGCACGCCGGGGATCTCGGCGACGGCGCTGGGCAGCAGGCCGCGCTGGAGCACGGCGGAGATGGTGGCCTGCCGGGCGTACTGCCGGGCGGCGCCGATGGCGAGCGCCACGCGCCGCCCGAGGTCCTCCACCAGCCCGGTGACCTCGTCCGGGAACCGCCCGATCCCGGCCCGTCCGATCACCAGCGTCCCCAGCGGCCGCCCGCCGGCGACGAGACGGTAGGCGAGAGCGGTACCAAGGGCGGTGCCGGGGGTGGCCGCGGGGGCGACGCCGTAGTCGTACGGCGGGGCGTGGTCCGGCACCTTCGGCAGGCCGAAAGGGGCCTCCGGCAGGCCGAAGCCCTCCGGCAGACGGCCGAGGCCGGCCTGCGGCGGGTCGAGCGCCTTCTCGGGCCAGGGGTAGACGAGCGGGCCGGGGCATAACGGGTCGGAGAGAGGCGGCGGATTCTGCTCGAGCACCTTGCTCAGTTCCTCGACGCAGCTCTCGTCGGCGTGCCAGACCCGGGCGAGGCGGGGCCCGCCGGCCCGTCCCCCGTCGCTCCAGTCGCCATGGCCGGTGGTCTCGTCCTCCAGCCACACCGCGCACCAGTCGGCCAGCCGCGGCACGATCAGCTGGCCGGTGAGCGCGGCGACGAGATCCTCGTCGAGCTGCCCGGCGAGCAGGTCGGACGCCTCGGCCAGAAAGGACAACGCCCCGCGCCCCAGCCAGGCCCCGTCCCGCCGATACGGCCGGGACGCACTCCATTCCTCCCCGTCGGCCCCGCTCCGCGCACCGGGCACCCCGGCCCCGCGCGGCGGCTCCGGCTCCCCCTCGTACGCGTACGCGTATGTCTCGGTCCAGTCGTCCATACCGGCCGAGGCATCGATGCCGTCCGGGCCGCCCACGTCATCCGTGCCGTCCGCCGCGAGACCCCGGGCGGGGACGCGGGCCCAGACCGACTTCGTGTGCGTGCCGGGCCGGTACGTGATCCCCCAGGCCTCGGAGAGCGCGGCCACGAGCCGCAGCCCGCGCCCGTACTCGGGGCTCTCGGGGCCCTCACCGGGCGATGCGTCCGGCTCGCTGTCGCGCGGGGAGCGGGTGGGGTGGCGGTCGGCGACCTCGATGACGAGCGCGCCGGTCTCCGCCTCGAGCCGGCAGCTCAGCCGTACCTCGGTCCCGGCGTGCACGACGGCGTTGGTGACCAGTTCACTGGCGATGAGCGTGGCGTCGTTGCCGGCACGGGTGGTGAGGTGCTCGGTACCGGGCAGCGCGCGTTCCGCCCACTCGGCGAGCGCCGCCCGCACCAGGGCCCGCGCGGACCCCGGGGCGAGGGGACCGCCGGACAGGGTCGCGTCCGCCCGCGCGTACGCCCTCGCGAACGCCTCCGAGGCGGCACGCGAGGTCTCCCGTTGCGTCGGAATGGCCCCCATGGGCAGCTCCCGGACTGTTCGTACGAATACACCTCGATCAATGCCGTCAGGGTGACAGACCGACCCTACCCATAAGCAACGAGTTACCGAAGTGGACCACCGAGAGCGGGAACACTGCCCTCCACCCGGTCAAGAACTGGCCGAAAACCGATCACTTTCGAGCAATCACGTCGGAGCGCTCAGATGCGCCGGACGTAGGGAGCCCGCCACGCGGGCGAAGGGCCCGCGCCGAGCTCCGTCCAGTATGCGCGACCACTGATGATCAGGTCGTCGCGAACGGTCCAGAAGGACGCCACCCGGTGAACGCCCATCGTGGCATGCGGGACCTCGACCTCGGAGACCACGTCGTCCCCGGACGACACGATGCGCAGGACGTCGATCGACCATCCCTCCGGGTACTCCGCGTTGACGCGCACGTAGGTGTCCCGGCCGAGGATGCGTTCCCCACCGACCGGCCACTCCACGACGACATCGGCCGCCAGCAGCGCGCCGACGCCCGCCCAGTCCCGGTCCCGCATGCGGTCCCAGAGCATCCGAACGACGGTCGCAGATTCCATGACCGCATCCTGCACCGCACCACTGGCAGCGGGGGCGGGCTCCCGCCGCGGTAATTCGATGGCGCGTGCGAAACAGTGTGCCCACCCTGTTCCCGTGACAGAACCCAAGCACCGGATCCGCGCCCCGCACACGGACTCCACGGTCACCGTCCACCAGGCGTACCCGCCGGAGATCGGCCTGCCGGCGGCCGGGGAAGGCCGTTTTCCCCCGGTGCGGCAACGGGACCGGATGACGTGGATCAACGGCCTCCTGCCTCTGCCGAAGACAAAGTGACCTCGCATATGGCCCTATGGCGCTTCTTTCGCGAAGCGGGCGGCTTCGTGGGCCGGGTCCGCTGTCCGACGGTGGCGGCCCTTCTCCGGCTCGCTGCCGCAGCCACGGTCCGGACGCTACCGAAGGGTGGATTCAAGCAGCAGTTCGCACAGGTCCGCCGGCATGGTGATCATGCAGTCGTGCCCGGTGGGCAGTTCCCGTATCCATGCTGGGGAGCCGTTGGGCTGTGTTGCGGGGACGGGCCGCCGCACGATGCCTTCCGGCTCTGCGCCGACGCAGTGGATGTGCGTGCGCGGAATGGAGTCCGCGGCAGGGTTGTCCAGCCGGACCGGTTGCCGTAGGCAGCGCACTGGCTGGTCGGAGAGCGTCGCACGCAGCCATGCGACGTCCGCCGGGTCAGTGACTCCGAACAGGCCGAGGGGCGGAGGCATCTCGGGCAGCGGCGGGATGCGCCAGCCGTTGTCGGACTTGGCGGCCAGGTCGATCAGGTTCTGGGTCATGGGCTGCACGTCGACGGCGGTCTCGCCGTGCTCCGGGACCATCGCGTCGAGGTACACCAGGTGCGCGATTCGTTCCGGTACCTCGTTGGCCACGGACGAGACGACCAGCCCCGCGTAGCTGTGACCCACGAGCACCACCTCGGTCAGGTTTGCCTCGTGGATCAGCTTGACGACGTCCGCGACGTGCGTGTCGAGCCCCACCTCGGGACCGAGCAGGTGCGCCTTGTCGCCGTAGCCGGTCAGTGAGGGCGCGAACACGCGGTGTCCGGCCGATTCCAGCAGCGGGACCACCCGCTCCCAGCACCGGCCGCTGTGCCAGGCGCCGTGTACCAGCAGAAAAGTTGACATGAGGGGACTTTTTCCTCTTCGGGGTGTGGAGGCGCGGGAGCATTACGGTTCCTGTTTGTGCCTCGGTACTCTTCGGGAACCGAAATCATCGTGCTGCAACCGCCGCACCCCGATCAATGAGGCACATTTAAGTGCCCCGGTTCTCTGGAGGTAACCATGAGCGGCACAGCGGGCGGCGAGTCGCGGCCGGCGCGGCCGGAGGACCCGTGCCAGGCCCGTGAAGTGCTCGGCATCGTCGGCGACAAGTGGTCGCTGCTGATCGTGCGTAACCTCAGCCGGGGGCCGCGCCGCTTCACCGAACTCAAGCGGGCCGTCGACGGGATCAGCCAGCGCATGCTCACCGTCACCCTGCGCGGCCTGGAACGCGACGGGATCCTCACACGGACCGTCCGCAACGTCATGCCACCGCACGTCAGTTACGAACTCACTCCGATGGGCGAGACCCTCCGCGAAGCCACCGCACCCCTGTTGGAGTGGAGTATCACGCACCTGACGCACATCGACGCCGCCCGCGCCGTGTACGACGCCCGCCCCGACAACTCGCCCGACTGAACCCCGCCCGGCTGTACTCACCCATCGGCAGGTACGGCTCGATGAGTTTCCCTGGTCATCGGTGAACTGTCGCCATGTCACACCCTGCGTTCCATCGCGACCAGCCTCACCAAGGCAGCGAAACGCGCATATTGATCACACCCGCACACAGGCCCTGGTCCCACGAATGGTTTGTGAGCGCGCCTTGACATGGGTCATCAAGCCGCGTTCACAGCCCTCCGCCAGCACAGCAGCCGGATCTACTCGACCTCGATGCCGAAGTCCTGCACGAGCTCCTCCAGGCCGCTCGCGTAGCCCTTACCACCCAGGACGAAGTCCCAGTCCCCGTTCGGCCTTCGGCGGAAGGAGCCGAGTACCAAGGCGGTTTCGCGTGGCCGGCCGTCGGAGACTTCGAGTTGTCCCAACTCCGCCAGCTGCGGGTCGAGCAGGCGGATGCAGGCGTCCGTGAACCCGGAGAGGTCGGCGTCCGGGTTGACCTCTGGGTCGATGGCTGCCACTAGTACGAATCGGTCAGCCCCGTCCGGCAACCCGTCGAACGAGACACAGATCGCGGCCTTGTCGGGTGCGGTGGCAGGTAGAGCACGCACGGAGCCGTCCGGTGTCTGCGGGTTGTTGAAGAACACGAAGTGATCGTCACTGAGGACTCGGTTGCCACGGCAGACGAGAGCACACACATCCAAGGCGACGCTTCCGGTCCACGACATGCCCAGAACGTTGTAGTCGTCGGGCAACGCGGTGTCCGGACCCGACGGGGCCGACTGCGGTGCGGCTTGACGACCGCTCTCACCCAGCCGCCCACGGAGCCCATGCCGATGCAACAGGTCAACGAGCTCAGGACCCGAGATCAGTTCCAACGGCTTGCCGTTGGCGAAAGTGTGGGAGCCGGGCCCGAACCCTGACGTGGTCACGAGGACGCCCTTGTTGGCACCGGCGTCCTGCACGGTCCCGTACAGGTCACGCACAGCGGTGGGTGGCACCGTGCTGCGGTAGCGCTTCACCTGGACGACGATCTCACCGCCTCGGATGGGCGTCGGGTCCAGCGCCTTGACGTCCACACCGCCGTCGTTCGAGCGTTGGGTCGTCACCGCCTGCATCCCCATGGCCTCGAAGAGCTCGGCTACGAGGCCCTCGAAGGCAATCGGATCCATGGCATACAGGTCCGGGTCCTCATCGCTGCCGTGAGCGACAACGCGGTTCCCGACATCCTGCGGCCGCCGACCCGGCCGGACTGACGTGAGCTGGTCCGGCCGAGCCGAAAGTTGCCCTCGCAGCGCGTCAGTCAGGCAGCTGCCCGCGTCGACCTGTGCCAAGTGCAGGTCACGGAACGAAGAGCGCGAAGCCATGACAGTGGCCAGGAAGATATGGCTCGGTCGGCCCGTCGTAGGGTCATGTCCGTCGACGAACCCGTTCAGCGCCACCGACTCAAGCGCGCCCAGCTCGTCAGCGGCGAAGAGTTCATGCAGAACGAGCAGCATGCACTGCGCGAGGACCTCCCGGTAAAGAGCTCGGCGCTGGCCTACCGGGCGAGGGTTTTCCTTGTACTGGTCGGCCCCGGACATGTAACGGACGGACTTGACCTCAGGGACGATGCTGTAAGCGGGCAACTCCCAATCCAGCACCAGCTGCCGGGCCGCAGAATCGTAGGCGGCCGCGACCTGGCGCGGGAAACCTTCGGGCCACGCCGTTGAGGCATAGAGAACAGCGGAGAAGTGCTCCACCACGGAATCGGGATCCCGGCGTCTCACGCCTTCGGTCACCGCGACGACGCCGGCGTTGTGCCGCCGTACTTCGGCGAGCTGAGCATCGGCCCACTGCTGGTACTCCCGCTGGTACGAGGCCAGCTGTTGCTGCCGGTGAGCCTCCGCGGCCTGCGCAGCCTGCCAGTCCCGCTCGAAGCGCGTCCGAGCTTCGGCCTGCGCCTGGGCCCGGCGACCGGCAGTCCAGCCGCCTTGCGTCTGGTACTGATGGAAATCAGGCATCGGCACGGGTTGCGCCAATGGTCCTGGAGCGAAGGGCTGGACCTCTTCGGCGCGCATGAGCGAGGAAACCCTGAAAGCCGGAGCCTGACAGCCTGAAGCGAGAAGGTCCTGCAACGACGCGACCTGCGCGTCCAGTTCCTCTGTGCGACGCAGCGCCTCCGCCTGCCTGTACTCGCGGTGACTCTGGGCGGCTCGCCGCTGGTAGGCGCGCGCTTGCTGAGCTTCCTGTCTCCGACGTCTGGCTTCAACTTCCAGCTGGCGCTGCTGCTGCCGTTGCACCTCGGCCCACGCGCCGACAAAACCAGTAGAGCGACGACTCATGTGTTGCAGGCCCTCCCCAAGACACTCTGGTTGTCCCCACAACCAGGTGTAACGAGACGACTCTATCCAGCAATCGTCGTCCCGCATATCCACTCGTCAAAGGCAGCCTGCCCAGGGCATCCGGGCAGGTCAACGTGACGGGGAGGTAACCAGGGCAGTTCCAGGACGCAGTGGGCGAACTGTTGCATTGGGTCGCCGCTGCACCCGCCCGGAAAGGGCTGTGAACAAGGCTTGACGTGGATCAAGCCGTCGTTCCTGTGGATGATGTACCGCTGCGGATGGGGCCCCAAAGAAGGCCAGGAAACCGTCCTCGCCGTCGAGATCACCCGTGAAGGCTTCGAGTGGGCCCTGGCACACGCCTGCCTGTCCCACTACGAGCACGGGCTCCACACCGACCGCGCCGCCTGGAAGCGCCGGTTGAAGCGGGCCCCGGCCCGGGTGCAATGGGACCCCGAACGCGACCTGCGCCTTCAGCCGCTTCCCCACCGGTCGCTCCAGCCCGGCCTCGCCGGCGAAGCCGCACGTCTCTACGCCGACGAGTGGATCGTCCGCATCACCGACGTCACGCCACTCGCCCACACCGTCCACACCCATGTACGAGACGGAGACCTGGACGCCGCGCGGCACCTCCTGCCCCGTGAACGCCCCTACCCCGTGCACGACGGAAGCCCGGCTCACCTGTACCGATGAGCCGGGCCCACCAATTGGGCCGACCTGTAAGGACAGGCACCGGTCCGGGACGACTTTCCGGACCGGGGGCCCCCTGTCCCGGGACAGGGAGGCGGGCCATCAGGGGCACGCGCAGGGGCCGATCGAGCTGGGCGCATGCCGAGCCCCGCTCATGCAGTCCCTCTTGCACGGTGAAGGCGTCCGCCCCCGGCCCCACGGATCCGGGAGCGCGAGTTCCGGACAGGAAGGGGCGGGTTCCCGGACCGGTTCGGTCCGGGAACCCGCCCCGGTGTTCATGCCCTACGGGGGCGTCCCGTGCGGCTCACGCCTCCCGGGCGCCCGCGTACATCTCGTCGATCAGGTGCTTGTACTCCCGCTCGACCACCGGGCGCTTCAGCTTCAGGCTCGGGGTGATCTCGCCGTGCTCGATGTCGAGGTCGCGCGGCAGCAGGCGGAACTTCTTGATGGTCTGCCAGCGCTGGAGACCCTCGTTGAGCTGCTTGACGTAGCCGTCGACCATCTCGACCGTGGCGGGCGCGGCGACGATGTCCGCGTACGGCTTGCCCGCCAGGCCGTTCTCGGCAGCCCAGGGCGCGAGGGCCGCCTCGTCGAGGGCGATGAGGGCGGTGCAGTAGTTCCGGTCGGCGCCGTGCACCAGGATGTTGGAGACGTACGGGCACACCGCCTTGAACTGTCCCTCGACCTCGGCGGGCGCGATGTACTTGCCGCCGGAAGTCTTGATGAGGTCCTTCTTGCGGTCGGTGATGCGCAGGTAGCCGTCGGGCGACAGCTCGCCGATGTCGCCGGTGTGGAACCAGCCGTCGGACTCCAGGACCTCGGCGGTCTTCTCGGGCAGCCCGTGGTAGCCCTCCATGATGGCGGGGCCGCGCAGCAGGATCTCGCCGTCGTCGGCGATGCGCACCTCGGTGCCGGGCATCGGCTTGCCGACGGTGCCGGTGCGGTAGGCCTCGCCGGGGTTGACGAAGGAGGCCGCGGAGGACTCGGTGAGGCCGTACCCCTCCAGGATGTGGATGCCGGCACCGGAGAAGAAGTAGCCGATCTCGGGTGCGAGGGCCGCCGATCCGGAGACGCAGGCGCGCAGGTTGCCGCCGAACGCCTCGCGGATCTTGGCATAGACCAGCTTGTCGGCGAGGTTGTGCTTCGCGGTGAGGCCGAAGGGGGCACTGGCGGTGCCGGTGCGGCGGAAGTTGTCCTGGGTGACCTTGGCGTACTCGCGGGCGACGCCGGCGGCCCACTGGAAGATCTTGTACTTGGCGCCGCCGCCGGCCCGCGCCTTGGCGGCCACCCCGTTGTAGACCTTCTCGAAGATGCGGGGCACGGCCGCCATGTAGGTCGGCTGCACCACCGGCAGGTTCTCGATGATCTTGTCGACGCGGCCGTCGACGGCGGTGACGTGTCCGACCTCGATCTGGCCCGAGGTGAGCACCTTGCCGAAGACGTGGGCGAGCGGCAGCCACAGGTACTGCACGTCGTCCGGCCTGACCAGCCCGGTCGTGGCGATCGCCTTCGCCATGTACGACCAGTTGTCGTGCGGCAGGCGGACGCCCTTGGGGCGGCCGGTGGTGCCCGAGGTGTAGATGAGGGTGGCCAGCTGGTCCTTGGTGATCGCGGCGACCCGCTCCTTGACCAGTCCGGCGTCCTTCTCCAGCCGGGCCGCCCCGCGGCGCTCCAGCTCGGCGAGGCTGATCACCCAGTCGTCCGTCTCGACGCCGTCCGTGTCGATGACCACGACGTGGCCGATGTGGGGCAGCTCGGCGCGCTTCGCCACCGCCTTGGCGACCTGCTCGGCGTTCTCCGCGATCAGCACCCGGCTGTCGGAGTCCGACAGGATGTAGGCGGACTCCTCGAGGTTCGTCTGCGGGTAGACGGTGGTGGTGGCGGCGCCCGCGCACATGATGCCGAGGTCGGCGAGGATCCATTCCACCCGGGTGGCGGAGGCGAGCGCCACCCGCTCCTCCGGGTTCACGCCCAGCTCGATCAGACCGGCCGCGATGGCGTTGACCCGCTCGGCGGCCTCGGCCCAGGTGAGCGACTTCCAGTCGTCGGGGCTCTCGCCGATGGCGGACGGGACGGGGTAGCGGTACGCCTCGGCGTCCGGTGTGGCGGCGACACGCTCCAGGAAGAGGGTCGCCACGCTCGGCGGCCGGTTCTCGATCAAAGTCTGTGTGTCGCTCAAGACATCCTCCGGGGCCCGCGACGGTGCGGCTGGCTCAGATGCGGCTGGTGTACGACTGGCATGCGGGTGGTAGTCGGCCGGTTACGCTCACGTACCCTTGTTTAACTCGCGAGTAACCGTCAGGCAGGGACAGAGTAAAGGCCCACCGGCGGCTGCGTAAGGGGCCACGGCCTGTCACTTTGCACAGAGAACCCCTTCACGCGCCACAACGGAACCGACGACGGACCGGCCGCGGGCCCCCGCCCGCGGACCTGCCGCGAACGCGCCGAGGCCCGCCGCGCGTGCGCACGGCGGGCCTCGCTCCGCCCGGGGCGCCGGCGGCCCTCCCCCGGCCACCTCCGGTAACCCCCGGTTACTTCTTGCCCTTGCCCGATCCCGCGCTCTCGTCGCTGGAGAGGACGGCGATGAAGGCTTCCTGCGGGACCTCCACGGCACCCACCATCTTCATCCGCTTCTTGCCCTCCTTCTGCTTCTCCAGCAGCTTGCGCTTGCGCGAGATGTCACCGCCGTAGCACTTGGCGAGGACGTCCTTGCGGATGGCGCGGACGGTCTCGCGGGCGATCACCCGGGAACCGATGGCGGCCTGGACGGGCACCTCGAAGCCCTGCCGCGGGATCAGCTCCCGCAGCTTGGCGACCAGCCGGACTCCGTACGCGTATGCCTGGTCCTTGTGGGTGATCACCGAGAAGGCGTCCACCTTGTCGCCGTGCAGCAGGATGTCGACCTTGACCAGGCTGGAGGACTGCTCGCCCGTGGGCTCGTAGTCCAGCGAGGCGTAGCCCCGGGTCTTGGACTTCAGCTGGTCGAAGAAGTCGAAGACGATCTCCGCGAGCGGCAGCGTGTAGCGGATCTCGACCCGGTCCTCGGAGAGGTAGTCCATGCCGAGCAGGGTGCCGCGCCGGGTCTGGCACAGCTCCATGATCGCGCCGATGAACTCGGTGGGCGCCAGGATCGTGGCCCGCACCACCGGCTCGAAGACCTCGTCGATCTTCCCCTCGGGGAACTCGCTCGGGTTGGTGACGATGTGCTCGGCACCGTCCTCCATGAGCACGCGGTACACCACGTTGGGCGCGGTGGCGATCAGGTCGAGCCCGAACTCGCGCTCGAGGCGCTCACGGATCACGTCGAGGTGCAGCAGGCCCAGGAAGCCCACGCGGAAGCCGAACCCGAGGGCCGCGGACGTCTCCGGCTCGTAGACCAGGGCCGCGTCGTTGAGCTGGAGCTTGTCCAGCGCCTCGCGCAGCATGGGGTAGTCGGAGCCGTCCATCGGGTACAGGCCGGAGAAGACCATGGGCTTGGGCTCCTTGTAGCCGCCCAGCGCCTCCTCGGCCCCCTTGTGCTGGCTGGTGATGGTGTCACCGACCTTGGACTGGCGGACGTCCTTCACACCGGTGATGAGGTAGCCCACCTCGCCGACGCCGAGCCCGTCGGCGCTCAGCATCTCCGGCGAGTTGGTGCCGATCTCCAGCAGCTCGTGCGTCGCGCCCGTGGACATCATCCGGATGCGCTCGCGCTTGTTGAGCTGGCCGTCGATGACCCTGACGTACGTCACGACCCCGCGGTACGAGTCGTACACCGAGTCGAAGATCATCGCGCGGGCCGGGGCGTCCTTGACGCCGACCGGGGCGGGGACCTCGGCGACCACCTTGTCCAGCAGCGCCTCGACGCCGAGCCCGGTCTTGGCGGACACCTTCAGCACGTCGTCGGGCTCGCAGCCGACCAGGTTGGCGAGCTCCTCGGCGAACTTCTCGGGCTGCGCGGCCGGCAGGTCGATCTTGTTGAGCACCGGGATGATCGTGAGGTCGTTCTCCATCGCCAGGTACAGGTTGGCGAGGGTCTGGGCCTCGATGCCCTGCGCGGCGTCCACCAGGAGGACCGTGCCCTCGCAGGCGGCGAGCGACCGCGACACCTCGTAGGTGAAGTCGACGTGCCCCGGCGTGTCGATCATGTTGAGGATGTGCGTGCTGCCCTTGTCGTGAGTGGGCGCCCACGGCAACCGCACCGCCTGGGACTTGATCGTGATGCCGCGTTCGCGCTCGATGTCCATGCGGTCGAGGTACTGGGCGCGCATCTGCCGCTGCTCGACCACGCCGGTCAGCTGGAGCATCCGGTCGGCGAGCGTGGACTTGCCGTGGTCGATGTGCGCGATGATGCAGAAGTTGCGGATCAGAGCCGGGTCGGTACGGCTCGGCTCGGGCACGTGGATGGGGGTCGCGGGCACGCAGGGTCCTGATTCTTGAGGCGTCCGCAGTGTCTGCGGTCTCGGGTCGGATCGGATCGATACGTAGCTTCCATGGTCCCACGGGCGGGGAGTGTGGCGCCCCCGGTGGGGACCGGAGGCCCGGCCGGGGGCGGACCGGGACCTGTGCCGGGACCTTGCCGGCCCCGGCCGGGGCCGGGTTTGGGCCGCTCGGCGGGCCGCTGGTATCGTGGGTGGTTGTGTCTCTTGCCCTCTCGGTGCGGGGCACGTCTCAAGAAATTCACCGGTCCGGGACCCGCGCGGCCCCGGACCAGAACCTGTAGAGGCTCATTCGTGGCGAACATCAAGTCCCAGATCAAGCGGAACAAGACCAACGAGAAGGCCCGGCAGCGCAACAAGGCCGTCAAGTCCTCTCTGAAGACCGCGATCCGCAAGGCTCGTGAGGCCTCCGCCGCGGGCGACGCCGAGAAGGCCACCGAGTACCAGCGCGCTGCCGCGCGTCAGCTCGACAAGGCCGTCTCCAAGGGCGTCATCCACAAGAACCAGGCCGCCAACAAGAAGTCGGCGCTGGCTCGCAAGGTCGTGGCCCTCAAGGGCTGAACCGCTCGCTGAGCTGATCTGACCGGATTCGATCCGACCGCTGGAAGGACCCAGGGCGGGCCCTCTCTCTCCGCCCCCGACCGGCACCCCGAGCCTGTACGCGGCCTGCGTTCGCCACGCGGGTACGGGCTCCGAGCTTCACCGAGGACCCCGCTCCGCCCGCCCTTCCCCGGGCGGTGGAGCGGGGTCCTCGGCTTTGCCACGGGCCGGTGGCACGGCCGGGACGCCCTACGCCCGGCCCTTCGACCTGGCCGCGCGGGCGATGGTGACGACCGCCTTCTCCAGGGCGTACCCCGGGTCCTCCCCGCCGCCCTTGACGCCGGCGTCCGCCTCGGCCACCGCCCGCAGGGCGACGGACACGCCGTCGGGGGTCCAGCCCCGCATCTGCTGCCGGACCCGGTCGATCTTCCACGGCGGCATGCCCAGCTCCCGCGCCAGATCGGCCGGTCTGCCCCCGCGCGCCGACGACAGTTTCCCGATCGCCCGTACGCCCTGGGCCAGCGCGCTGGTGATCAGCACCGGCGCCACCCCCGTCGCCAGCGACCAGCGCAACGCCTCCAGCGCCTCCGCCGCCCGTCCCTCGACCGCGCGGTCGGCGACCGTGAAGCTCGACGCCTCGGCCCGCCCGGTGTAGTACCGGCCGACGACCGCCTCGTCGATCGTGCCCTCGATGTCCGCCGCCAGCTGGGACACCGCCGCCGCCAGCTCCCGCAGATCGCTGCCGAGGGAGTCGACCAGCGCCTGGCACGCCTCCGGTGTGGCCGACCTCCCGGTGGCCCGGAACTCGCCCCGGACGAAGGCCAGCCGGTCCGCCGGCTTCGTCATCTTCGGGCAGGCCACCTCCCGCGCCCCCGCCTTGCGCGCCGCGTCCAGCAGGCCCTTGCCCTTGGCGGCGCCCGCGTGCAGCAGGACGAGCGTGATCTCCTCGGCGGGCGCCCCGAGGTACGCCTTCACGTCCTTGACCGTGTCGGCCGACAGGTCCTGCGCATTGCGCACGACCACGACTTTGCGCTCGGCGAAGAGCGAGGGGCTGGTCAGCTCGGCGAGGGTGCCGGGCTGGAGCTGGTCCGGGGTGAGGTCGCGTACGTCCGTGTCGGCGTCGGCGGCCTTCGCCGCCGCCACCACCTCCTGCACCGCACGGTCGAGCAGGAGGTCCTCCTGGCCCACGGCGAGCGTCACGGGGGCGAGAGGGTCGTCTTGAGCTGTCTTCCTGGCCATCGCGCCAAGCATCGCACGCACCACTGACGGCGATGGTTCCCGACGTCACGGCACCGGGTCAGGGCTCTTCGCGCCAGCCGTCCCACTCCGCCGCGAACTCGTCCAGCGCGCCGGCATCCAGCCGTTCCCTCTCGTCGCGCAGGACGACGAGCCACTGGGCGTCCTCGGCGTCGTCCTCGCCGGCCAGGGCGTCCCGGACGAGCTGCGGCTCCTCGTCGATGCCGAAGCGCTCGCCCAGTTCCTCCGCCACCGCTTCCGCGGCATCCCTGTCGGGCAGCACCAGCACATGTCTCACATCGCTCACGGCAGCCATTGTGGCGGGCACCCGGCGGACGGCGAAGACCAGGTCGGCCCGCCGCCGACCGGCCGTCGGCCGGTCGTCGGCCGGTCAGCGGCCGGTGCTGCCGACGGGTTCCCGATCAGCCGGCCCGGTGGGGATCTCTCACGGTCGGCACCTGGGCGAGGTGGATCCCGAACCGGTCCCGGTAGTACGCGAGCACCTCCTCGTCCGTCCCCAACTCCCGCTCCTCCCGCGCACCGTTCGCCGCCGTCGTGGTGGCCCGGCGGCCGCTGAGCGTGACCCTCCCGCCGTCCTCGGTGACCCGGGAGCAGACGAGCGACCGGGTGAAATGCGACTGCGGCGAGGTGCTGTGCCACCACGCCCCGGTCACGAAGTCGCCGAGCGCCCTCGGGCGCTGCTCCAGCCGGTACACCCGCTTCCCGTCCCGCAGCACGTCCAGGTCCGCTACCGGGGCGACGTCCTGACCGCCGCGCACCCCGGCCGCGTCCGGCGCCGCCCCGGTGATCCGGAACGTGCCCCCGGGGTCCTTCTGGTCCCCCCGCTCCCCGAACGCCAGCGGCAGCAGGCAGTGCGCCCCGAACCCGACGTCGGCCAGCAGGTCGTCCCCGTCCGGGGTCCGTACCCGCAGGGCGAGATGGTCGTACGGGATGCCGAGCCGTCCTCCGTCGCCGTACACCCGCGCGGCGAGCAGGGTGACCTCGTACCCGAGGGCGGTGAGCAAGGTGCCGAAGGCTCCGTTGAGTTCGTAGCAGAAGCCGCCTCGCCGGCCGCTCACCACCTTGTCCATCAGCCGTTTCCCGTCGAGCGCGATCTCCTCACCGAGGTGGACCGAGAGGTTCTCGAAGGGCACGGTCCGCAGGTGACGCAGGTGCAGCTCGCGCAGCGCGTCGGCGCTGGGCCGGGCCGGTCGCCCGACGCCCAGCCGCCGCAGATAGGCATCGACCGCCGTCGCGTCCGGACCGGTGCCGGTGCCGGTGCCCGCTCGCGTGCCCGCGTCCGGGCCCGGACCCGCTCCCTCGGTCGGGTCCACGTTCGTGTCGTCGTGCGCGGCTTCCCTCATGCCCTCAGTGTCGCGCCACCCGCAGCTCTCCGCCCTCGTCCTCACCACCGAGCACCGCGATCGCCCCGTCCCGGTCCGTCCGCAGCACCGCGGCACCGGCGTCCCGCAGCGCGGCGACCGTGCCCGGGGCCGGATGCCCGTACGAGTTGTCCCGCCCGGCGGAGATCAGTGCCAGCCGGGGCGCCAACCGGTCTACGAGGCCGGGGTCCTGATACGCCGAACCGTGATGGGCGACCTTGAGGACGTCGACGTCCGCCAGTCGCGCCGCCGCGGGCGACCTCGCCAGGGCCCGCTGGGCCGGCGGTTCCATGTCCCCGAGCAGCAGCAGGCGCAGCCCCGCCGTCCGGACGAGCATGGCCACACTGGCGTCGTTCGGCCCCTCCGGTTCCGGGGCCGACCACATACCTGCGGGCTGTCCGGTGGTGGACGGTGGCCACACCACCTCCCAGGACAGGTCTCCCGTGCGCCGCCGCTCCCCCGCGACGGCACGCGTCACGGGCAGGTGGCTGCCGGCCGCGAGCCTCCGTACGAACCGGGCCTGGTCGGCGGGTTCCTCCAGTCCCGTCGTCGCGATGCCGCCCACCGAACGTCCGCGCAGGACGCCGGGCAGGCCCGCCACGTGGTCGGCGTGGAAGTGCGTCAGCACGACCAGCGGGACCCGGGTGACGCCGAGGGAACGCAGGCAGCGGTCGACCGGGGCCGGGTCCGGGCCGGCGTCCACGACCACGCCGGTGTCCTCGCCCGCCGCCAGCACCGTCGCGTCGCCCTGCCCCACGTCTTCTCTGTCAAGTTCAGCGTGTTGAAGCTGGAGGCCGGACGGGACCCTACGGAGATCACTGCTGATCCCGTTCATTGAAGGATGTCAACGGTTGGCGCTGAAGCGCCAACCGAGGACAAGTCGTCCCCCACCAGACCGGCTAGCGCCGACAGCGTCACTCATCGTCGTACACCGAGGTGACCGACAACGGCATGATGACAATGGGAGACCGGCAGCGACCGCGGCCGGCGGGAGAGGGGACTCGAAGAACATGCCTCTGGATCTGAGCAGATTGGGCAAGGGCGACCGTGCACCTCTCATCCGACCACGCGACATCTTTAACGGACTGCCGAACCGGCCCTTCCCGTACCTTCGTCAGGAGCAGGGTGAGGTACTCGAATCATGGTTCGATATCAGGGATAACCATGACGTCGTGATCAAACAGAACACGGGGGGCGGCAAGACGGTCGTCGGCCTGCTGATCGCGCAGAGCACATTGAACGAGGGCATTGGCAAGGCCGTTTATCTCACGCCCGACAACTACCTGGCGTCCCAGGCCCGAGCCGAGGCCCAACGGCTGGGACTAGCGACGGCCAGCGACCCGGACGACATGGAGTTCCGTGGCGAGCGGGCAATCCTGGTCACCACTTTCCACACTCTCATCAACGGCCTGTCCCGCTTTGGAGTGATCGGCGGATCACACCCTCCCATGGATCTGGGCGCCGTGATCGTCGACGACGCCCATGCCGCGCTGGCGGCCACAGAGGCTCAGTTCACGCTCAACATCGCCCGCGGGCACGACGCCTATCAGCCGCTCCTGGACATGTTCGAGGGCGACTTGCGCCGACAGTCTGCGAAGGCATGGGCAGACATCAGTACAGCGGAGTACACGGCGGCCATCCGTGTTCCGTTCTGGGCCTGGGCGGACCGGGCCCAGGAGGTAATGGAGTTGTTGCACCCGCACCGGGAAAAAAGCGATAAGTTCCGGTTCGCGTGGCCCCTGATCGCGGACGTCCTCCCGCTGTGTTCCGCGACCGCGACCAGTCAAGGCTTCGAGATCCGTCCGCCATGCCCGCCGACCCACATGATCCCGTCGTTCGCGAAGGCCCGCCGCCGCGTCTACCTCACTGCCACTCTCGCAGACGACAGTGTGCTCGTAACCTCGCTCGATGCCGACCCGGAACTCTTGGTCAAACCCGTCACTCCAGGAAGTGCGGCGGACCTCGGCGACCGGCTGATCCTTTCTCCGCTGGCGCTCAACCCGAACCTCGACGCCGGGGCCATCAGATGGCTTGCCCGGCAATTCGCCAACGGCGACCGGAACGGCGACGGTGCCCCCGACTCAGAGCCGATCAACGTCGTCGTCATCGTGCCCAGTGGGCCGGCAGTGGAGCCGTGGAAGCCATTCGCAGACGCCGTACTCAGAGTCAATGACCTTGCAGCCGGAGTGGAATCCCTCAAGTCCACACGCGGTCGGCTCGTGGTCTTGATCAACAAATACGACGGGGTCGACCTGCCCGGCGACGCCTGTCGCCTCCTGATCCTCGACGGTGTCCCCACCCCGATGAGCGGCGCCGACCGCCGCGAAGCGGATGCCCTGACTGGGAGCCCGACCGTCACCGCACGTGAGATCCAGAGGATCGAGCAGGGCATGGGGCGAGGCGTGCGTGATCGGGATGACCACTGCGCAGTTCTCCTTCTCGGAGCCAACCTCGCCCGAGCCACGACGGAGCCTAACCGCCTGTCGATGTTCTCCAATGCGACCCAGGCCCAACTTGGGCTCAGCCAGGAACTGGCTCTCCAGATCAAAGGCGAGGGAATCAACTCGATTCGGGAGGCTCTCTCCGTCTTCCTCAGCCGCGATCCGGCCTGGGTTGAGGAGAGCCGGCGTCGCACGGCCACGGTCCGCTACGCCGAGTACACGAGAATCCGCCCCGAGGCCATCGCGAGTCGGAAGGCATTCGACCTGGCCGTCGTCGGCCAGACCAGCAACGCGGCTGAACGTTTTGTTCAGGTGATCAACCAGACGGATGACGCAGCCTTGCGGGGATGGCTGATGGAGCAGCGGGCTGGATACGTTCACTTCACCGACTCGCACCAGGCTCAGCAGGTGCTCGTGAACGCTACGGGACTCAACCACGCGGTGTTGCGACCGGCTTCCGGCATCGCCCCCGCCAAGGCCAAGGCCGGGGCCGTTCAAGCCCGAGAAGCAGCCGCATTCCTGGCCGCAACATACGACAATCCAACCCAGCTCGTCCTCGGGGTCAAGGCCATGCTGGAGGATGTCACCTGGGACGAGGAGCGCACGAACCAGGCCGAAGTCGCCTGGCAACAGCTAGGACGACACCTCGGGTTCGCCAGCAGCCGCCCCGACAAGGAGAGCGGCGGCGAAGGTCCAGACAACCTCTGGATTCTCAGTCCGACTCGACATGCCGTCACAGAACTCAAAACGGGCTGCACCACGAACACCATCTCGAAACACGATCTCAACCAGCTCGGCGGCAGCGTCCGGTGGGATCGCAGCGAATATCCGGAAGCCACTCCCTTGCCGGTCATGCTCCACCCCAGCAACGTTTGCGACTCGCTGGGCACCCCGGAGCCAGGCATGGTCGTCATCACGCCAGACAAGCTCGACGCCCTCAAAGCCGCCGTAACCAAGTACACGGTTGCCCTGGCCGACGGACTGGGTCTGTGGCGGGACGAAGGCAGCGTTGCCACCCACCTCGTGGCAAACCGCCTGAACGGAGATCAACTTTTCAATACCTACGCCATCCCTGCGCGCAAGCTCTGAGCCGATCTCGACGCGGGGCCACCGACCTCGGCCGGCGGCCCCAAGTGTCGAACTCTGTAGGCCACCCTGTCCAGCAACAGCGCCACGCCCGTCTTACTTGCAATCTCAAAAGAGAAGGATTAATCGAGCTTTTCCCTTATTGGGATATTGATACGGGAAACAGAACCTGCGAATGAGGGTGGTTGGGCTTAGCGCCCTCTATAGATGACTTCATCCGCTGTCGGTTCGTCTTCAATGTAGTCATGAGGGTGGGCATCCAAGAAGACGCCCCGAGGCAGGTCACTCAAGTGCACGAGAAGCTTCGTTCCCACTTCGAGTTCGAACGCTGCGCAGTGAAACCTTTGAGGACTGAGGAGAACCTCCTCCGGATCGACCGCGACCTGGCCGTCAACGTAGATGTGGATGGCCTCCACTCCGCCAGCCATCCACCCCTGAGAGCCGCAGGCCGGGCACTTTACTGGTGCTTCTCGACCCATGGTGATCATGGGCTTACTGGTGATTGCAGCCAGAACCACGTCACGCTCTTTGGGTGACATGTGACCGAAGCGCTGCTCGAACAACGAACGAGCCTTCACCAACAAAGCTTCCGCCGAGACGCGCTCCTGTCGCACCTGTTCGTCGACGAGTTTGTCGTGCAGGACCAGGTATGGGCCCCAGTAGCCGTTCGGATCAACTTCCAGTTCCTCGAGAAGCGGGTCAACCAAGCGCGGACAGGCGGTGAACACTACTTCAGATTGCGCCGAGTCGTGTATCGCGCTGTGCCACTTCGTGAAAGCACGAGGTTAGTGAACAGCGGGGTTGTAGCTTCCCCAACGAATATTCGACCAGCCGTTCAAGCCGTCACGGAAGTGAGAGTAAATGTGCTGGTTGAACGGGACGCGCTCTAGAGGAACTTCGGCATAGCCGCCCCACTCAACGAGGTCGACCTCAGAAGCGTGGTGGATGCAATAAAGGAAGCGGTCATACAGCGGCGCGTCGTTGAAGAGAAACCAGAAGTACGGGTAGTCCTCGGAGACTGCCCGAATGAGGGACCACAAATCAGCCGTTCCGGAATCTGTGTAGTACTTAGCAGGAGCTCGGTCAACAACTCCAGCCACTTCCCCTAGCAGGCCAGCCACGCAGAAGCAGACATAGAGTGCCGCGAGGAGTTTCGCGGCGTCTGTGTACGGCTGGCCAATGCCAACCCCAGTCTGACCGTTGTGCCAGTTGCTGCGCTCATGCAGGTCTCTAACTGCGCCATGAGTGGGATGCAGGAACTTACCGAGGAACGTGTAATGAGCCTCAATGCGGTAGAGCACGGCCGGGTCAGCCAGGCCATTGAGCTCTAGGCACTGTAGCAAGGCGTCGTACGACAGGTAATGCTTGTATCGCCAGGCCTCTTCATCTTGCTGACCTCGTATCGCCTGCTTGGTCTCAGTCTCCGGCTCGTAGTACTGGAAGTAGTTTTCCTCCTTGAGTCGCATCACCTCGGGGCGAAACTCCTGGAACTGGAAGAAGTGAATAGGAATCATGAAGTCCGGGTCGTCTCGGTCCTTCAGACCTTCGTAGACGTACATGATCCGGTGCTTCGCCCGCCGATACTTCCTGACCTCAAGACAGCTTGACTTTCCTTCGTCCTGAAGCCGCGCAAGTTCTGCTTGCTCCTCACGCAGCCGCGCCTTGAACTGCCCCTCTGTCAAACGCTCACCCGAAAGGTCGGCCAGTTGGAAGTACTTGTTACCGCGACACATCAGGAGAAAGAGAAGGTAGTGCTCAAGGAGAGAGCGGCTAAGCCCCAGGGAGTCGGCAATCTTGTCGTTCTCTATGAGGAGCAAGCAACTCTCGGCCGTCTCCATGCGTAGGTTGACGAACTCAAACATATCGCCATACATACTGGAAGCTGTTTCGCCGCTGACTCGTTTGCTGTCCCATGCACAATATTCAGCAATCATCGCGCGGGTTGCCCCTACCACGCGTTCCATCTCTCGCTTCAACGCATCGCTGCTCACAGCGCTACCCCCTCAACGCGCTCAAAAGCTGCTCGGCCTGAGCAAGCAGCTGGTCGTAAGTCATGACGCTGATGCCGTGCAGACGTGCGTTGAGTCCATGCAGAGCCTTGACTTGGTCCTCCGACCAGTCATGAGAGCGACCAATGATCAAGATGGCACGGGGATGGTAGGCCACTACTTCAGGGTGATCACGCAGGCCCCTGGCGGCTGCCTCGTGCAGCGCGTCGAGGTAGCGGTGGCACTGCCCAATCGCCATTGAGACGTCACGACTCCAGAACCAGCACTTGTGCGTGTTGTCGTAGGAGATCACTGGCATGTCCGGGCGCTTGAGCTCGAAGATGTCTCGCAGTCCGTTGGCAGTCTGCGCCAGCAAGCCGTCTACGGAGTCGCCCAGTGCGATGGTCCGCACCTCATCACGCATGGTGTACGCGTTACCGAAGACCCATCCGTGGCGCTCACACCACTCCTGGTACGTCTGTTCCTTCTTCTCGCCGCTGTCCAGGTTGGTACGCAACTGACCGATGGCCAGCGAGAGTTCCGTCAGACGCACACTGGACTGCACACCCTTGAGAAGCTCCGCTCCATCCTCGGTATCTGCCAGGGAACGCAGCACATCCTCGTCAGCCACAAGCGGCGCGATGGCCTTGCCAACAGCTATCGGGTCCCGACCAGAGAGACCGGTACCGGTGCCATCGAGGCGCAGCACGAGGAAGTCACCATCCTGACGCCCCTCAGCGACAGCCAGACTCTCCTCAAGCACCCGCTTGAGCTCTTTGACTTCCTCGTGGTTCAAAGTGAACTCTACGGGGAAGAGACCGAAAATGCGCCCCTCGCGCTTTTTGTAATAGAGGAGCTTTGCCGCCACCTGATCGCCGTCCGTGCGCTTAATGTACTGCGGTAGTACTTCGAAGCGGCGCTGCGGAGTGCTGGCAATCACGATCGGGTCAGTGAAAGAAACGCGCTGCGACTGTGCCTGCCGGCGCGAAACCTGGCGCTCGTCGGTCATGAGCTATCTCCCGTTGATGTTTGACGGAGATTGTGAGCGTTACAGGATGAAAGAGCAACCCTTGGCCATAGCTGAACCTTGCCCGAGAATGGATTAACAGACAGCTCTGACACGCTTTGCACCTTTTCCGACGGTGCGGCATCTGTTGCGCACGGGGTGCACAGAGGGAGCCAGGATCGGGCCTACAGTCTCGGCAGGCCAGGCCAAGCGACACCGACAGGCGAGCGCCTAGCTGTCTCTGCGATAGCGCTCTGTTTACATCCTGGCACTTTAAGTAAGATTGATTCATGCAACCAAGCGACTTTTTCGACCTCGAAGAAAACGCGTTTTGGGATGGAGCAGACCCATGGAATGAGTCAGCGCGGATGAGTGAGGTTTTTCGGTCAGACCTTGTAAGACAGCTCCGGCTAGGCCCTGTCAACGACGTCGATGACCTGGAAGCCGCCTATGCGCTAACCCAACTTGCACACGATGAGTTTGAGAAGTACGGAACTCGAAGCAGTGACGCCAAGCTCGATGACGAACAGAGCGGCACCGTCATTCGTACGCTGCGCGCACTCCTGAAACGTCTTGGCATAGACTTCGCTCCCCCGTTTCGCAACTTCACCGGTTTTAGAGGGTACTGGGGAGAGAACGACATGGGTGGCTCATGGGCTGCCCGGCGGGGCTATGTGAACGCCCTTTTTACGCCCGTCCTCGAAAGACTGGAAGAGATGGAGGACGAACGCGTACAGACAGCATCCATCAAGGGTGTGGATGGTGAGCTCAAGAACTTGATCTTTGCGTCTACCGGGCCAAAGCCGCGCATAGTACTCAGAGACTCGATCAACAACGTCATCGAGGTTACGGAGAACGGTGAGTATTGCCTGTTCTACGACCGTCCCCTTGATCGAGCCGGCCTCTCCTGGGGAGCACTCGTCAGTTGGTGGCGAGACAAGGGCGGGCTTGCGGCCGCGGGCGATGCTGAGGTCGCGCGCGACCTGTACGGGAGGCTGAGCGAGTCTCTAGGTGACAACCCCGTGGAACGGCTGCTGTTCAGAACTTACTGCGAGCGGTACGCCTCTGACGAGGCCAGCTCGCTCCCTGCACTCATCCCGCAGGTGTACTTGCACTATGACCCGCTCACTCATAAGCAACGTGGTGGTCGCTCCAGCGCCCTCTCCCGAGAGCGTATGGACTTCCTGCTCCTCATGCCGAACGGGGTGCGCATCGTCCTGGAGGTGGACGGTAAGCAGCACTACGCCGAGGGTGACAAGGCATCCCCCAAGCTCTACTCAGAAATGGTTGCCGAGGACCGAAGGCTGCGGCTCAAGGGTTACGAGGTGTACCGGTTCGGGGGCTACGAGCTGGGTGGTGAAGGTGCGGCCGACATGCTCCGCGAGTTCTTCAACCAGCTGCTCGCCAGACACCAGTGACGCTGAGGTTTAAGGGGCGGGGTGACAGCGTTATGGAGGCTCCAGTGCCAGTCCGGTCCCGGCGATGAAGCCGTCTGTTCTGCGAGAACCGCCGCCGGCAGCTGGAGGAGAGAACTCCATCAGCCCCGGAGCGGTTCAACCACCGCTCCAGTCTTAGAAGTCATCTCATTTGGTGAGTCTGCGGTAGCAGATCAGGGTGCAGGCGATGCTGGTGAAGGCCAGGAAGTGGTCGGCCTTGCGCTCGTAG
>NZ_JBITSN010000001.1:1070737-1072842 GCF_044540975.1 Streptomyces sp. NPDC085927 | reverse complement strand
TGAATACGTTCCCGGGCCTTGTACACACCGCCCGTCACGTCACGAAAGTCGGTAACACCCGAAGCCGGTGGCCCAACCCCCTTGCGGGGAGGGAGCTGTCGAAGGTGGGACTGGCGATTGGGACGAAGTCGTAACAAGGTAGCCGTACCGGAAGGTGCGGCTGGATCACCTCCTTTCTAAGGAGCACTTCTTGCCGAGTCCGCTCGGTCAGAGGCCAGGACACCGGCGCACGTCCGGTGCTGGTAGCTCATGGGTGGAACGTTGATTATTCGGCCGGTTGTTCCGGGCCGAAGGCCTGCCAGTACTGCCCCTTCGGGGCGTGGAAAGCATGATCTTCGGACGGGAACCGGTCGGGCACGCTGTTGGGTGTCTGAGGGAATGAACCCCCTCCGATGCCGACCCCGGTACAGCACCGCGCAAGCGGTGTGTGACGGGTGGTTGGTCGTTGTTTGAGAACTGCACAGTGGACGCGAGCATCTGTGGCCAAGTTTTTAAGGGCGCACGGTGGATGCCTTGGCACCAGGAACCGATGAAGGACGTGGGAGGCCACGATAGGCCCCGGGGAGCCGTCAACCAGGCTTTGATCCGGGGGTGTCCGAATGGGGAAACCCGGCAGTCGTCATGGGCTGTCACCCATACCTGAACACATAGGGTATGCGGAGGGAACGCGGGGAAGTGAAACATCTCAGTACCCGCAGGAAGAGAAAACAACCGTGATTCCGGGAGTAGTGGCGAGCGAAACCGGATGAGGCCAAACCGTAGGCGTGTGAGACCCGGCAGGGGTTGCGCCTACGGGGTTGTGGGATCTCTCTTTCATGGTCTGCCGGCCATGAGACGAGTCAGAAACCGTTGAGGTAGACGAAGGACATGCGAAAGGTCCGGCGCAGAGGGTAAGACCCCCGTAGTCGAAACATCAACGGCTCGTTGGAGAGACACCCAAGTAGCACGGGGCCCGAGAAATCCCGTGTGAATCCGGCGGGACCACCCGCCAAGCCTAAATATTCCCTGGTGACCGATAGCGGATAGTACCGTGAGGGAATGGTGAAAAGTACCCCGGGAGGGGAGTGAAATAGTACCTGAAACCGTGTGCCTACAAGCCGTGGGAGCGTCGCGTCGGACGACTTGTCGTCCGGCGTCGTGACTGCGTGCCTTTTGAAGAATGAGCCTGCGAGTTTGCGGTGTGTTGCGAGGTTAACCCGCGTGGGGAAGCCGTAGCGAAAGCGAGTCCGAACAGGGCGATCGCAGTAGCATGCCCAAGACCCGAAGCGGAGTGATCTAGCCATGGGCAGGTTGAAGCGGAGGTAAGACTTCGTGGAGGACCGAACCCACCAGGGTTGAAAACCTGGGGGATGACCTGTGGTTAGGGGTGAAAGGCCAATCAAACTCCGTGATAGCTGGTTCTCCCCGAAATGCATTTAGGTGCAGCGTCGCGTGTTTCTTGCCGGAGGTAGAGCACTGGATAGGCGATGGGCCCTACCGGGTTACTGACCTTAGCCAAACTCCGAATGCCGGTAAGTGAGAGCGCGGCAGTGAGACTGTGGGGGATAAGCTCCATGGTCGAGAGGGAAACAGCCCAGAGCATCGACTAAGGCCCCCAAGCGTACGCTAAGTGGGAAAGGATGTGGAGTCGCACAGACAACCAGGAGGTTGGCTTAGAAGCAGCCACCCTTGAAAGAGTGCGTAATAGCTCACTGGTCTAGTGATTCCGCGCCGACAATGTAGCGGGGCTCAAGCGTACCGCCGAAGTCGTGTCATTGCAGTACATACCCCCAACGGGGACTGTGATGGGTAGGGGAGCGTCGTCTGCCGGGTGAAGCCGCGCCGGAAGGCAGTGGTGGACGGTTGACGAGTGAGAATGCAGGCATGAGTAGCGATACACACGTGAGAAACGTGTGCGCCGATTGACTAAGGGTTCCTGGGTCAAGCTGATCTGCCCAGGGTAAGTCGGGACCTAAGGCGAGGCCGACAGGCGTAGTCGATGGATAACCGGTTGATATTCCGGTACCCGCTGTGAAGCGTCAAACATTGAATCGGGCGATGCTAAGTCCGTGAAGCCGTTCCGGACCCTTCGGGGAAAGGAAAGTGGTGGAGCCGACGGACCAGAC
>NZ_JBITSN010000001.1:695198-1070640 GCF_044540975.1 Streptomyces sp. NPDC085927 | reverse complement strand
CCTGAGCTGGGTGTGGCCGCAGAGACCAGCGAGAAGCGACTGTTTACTAAAAACACAGGTCCGTGCGAAGCCGTAAGGCGATGTATACGGACTGACGCCTGCCCGGTGCTGGAACGTTAAGGGGACCGGTTAGTCACTCTTCGGGGTGGCGAGGCTGAGAACTTAAGCGCCAGTAAACGGCGGTGGTAACTATAACCATCCTAAGGTAGCGAAATTCCTTGTCGGGTAAGTTCCGACCTGCACGAATGGCGTAACGACTTCTCGACTGTCTCAACCATAGGCCCGGTGAAATTGCACTACGAGTAAAGATGCTCGTTTCGCGCAGCAGGACGGAAAGACCCCGGGACCTTTACTACAGTTTGATATTGGTGTTCGGTTCGGCTTGTGTAGGATAGCTGGGAGACCGTGAACCCTGGACGCCAGTTCAGGGGGAGTCGTCGTTGAAATACCAGTCTGGTCGTGCTGGATGTCTAACCTGGGTCCGTGATCCGGATCAGGGACAGTGTCTGATGGGTAGTTTAACTGGGGCGGTTGCCTCCTAAAGAGTAACGGAGGCGCCCAAAGGTTCCCTCAGCCTGGTTGGTAATCAGGTGTTGAGTGTAAGTGCACAAGGGAGCTTGACTGTGAGACCGACGGGTCGAGCAGGGACGAAAGTCGGGACTAGTGATCCGGCGGTGGCTTGTGGAAGCGCCGTCGCTCAACGGATAAAAGGTACCCCGGGGATAACAGGCTGATCTTCCCCAAGAGTCCATATCGACGGGATGGTTTGGCACCTCGATGTCGGCTCGTCGCATCCTGGGGCTGGAGTCGGTCCCAAGGGTTGGGCTGTTCGCCCATTAAAGCGGTACGCGAGCTGGGTTTAGAACGTCGTGAGACAGTTCGGTCCCTATCCGCTGTGCGCGTAGGAGTCTTGAGAAGGGCTGTCCCTAGTACGAGAGGACCGGGACGGACGAACCTCTGGTGTGCCAGTTGTCCTGCCAAGGGCATGGCTGGTTGGCTACGTTCGGGAGGGATAACCGCTGAAAGCATCTAAGCGGGAAGCCTGCTTCGAGATGAGGACTCCCACCTCCATGAGAGGGTAAGGCTCCCAGTAGACGACTGGGTTGATAGGCCGGATATGGAAGCACGGTAACGTGTGGAGTTGACCGGTACTAATAGGCCGAGGGCTTGTCCTCAGTTGCTCGCGTCCACTGTGTTGGTTCTGAAACCACGAACGACCCCATGCCCGGTCACGGCGTGGTGCGGTTGAAGTGTTTCATAGTGTTTCGGTGGTCATAGCGTAAGGGAAACGCCCGGTTACATTCCGAACCCGGAAGCTAAGCCTTACAGCGCCGATGGTACTGCAGGGGGGACCCTGTGGGAGAGTAGGACGCCGCCGAACAATTCTTAGAAGGGGAAAGCCCCGTGCCATTCGGCACGGGGCTTTCCGCGTTTAGGGTCGGGGTCATGCGCTATGACCTGGTTATTTTTGACAATGACGGTGTCCTCGTCGACAGCGAGCCCATTTCCAACCGGCTACTGGCCGGCCACCTCACCGAGCTCGGGCATCCGACGTCGTACGAGGACTCCATCCGGGACTACATGGGGTCCGCCATGCATCGGGTGCACGACCTGGTGGAGGAGCGGACCGGGCAGCGGTTGCCGGACGACTTCGACGACGTGTTCCATGCCCGCGTCTTCGCCGCGTTCGAGCGGGAGCTGAAGCCGGTGGCCGGTGCTGCCGATGTGCTGGAGGCGCTGGCGGCCGAGGGGGTGCCGTACTGCGTGGCCTCGTCCGGGAGCCACGAGCGGATCAGGGTGGGGCACCGTACGACCGGGCTCGACCGGTGGTTCGACGACGAGCGGATCTTCAGCTCCCAGGATGTGGGGCGGGGCAAGCCGGCTCCGGACCTGTTCCTGTACGCGGCGGAACGGATGGGTGTCGCTCCGGCGCGGTGTGTCGTGGTCGAGGACAGCCCGCTGGGCGTACAGGCGGCGGTCGCGGCCGGGATGGACGTGTACGGGTTCACCTCGATGACACCCGCGGAGAAGCTGGTGGGGGTCACCCGACTCTTCGCGGAGCTGCGGGAGTTGCCGGGCCTGTGGGCGGAGTGACCCGCGTCCGCGGCTGACAATTGTCATGCGGAGCAGCGGACGTTCGTTTCTACTGCCGGGCCGGGGCCGGCCACGAAGCTGGGTGCATGACGACGAACTCGGTTACTCCCAGCAGCAGGCGACGGACCTTTCTGCCGATCGTCCTCGACGTGGCGGCGCCGATCGGGGCGTACTACCTCCTGAGGAACGGGTTCGGGATGAGCGCGTTCGCCTCGCTCGCGTGGAGCAGCGTCATACCGGCCGTACGGACCGGGTGGGCGGCGGTGGCGGAGCGGACGCTCAACGCCTTCGCCGCGCTCATCCTCTTCGTGAACGTGGTCTCGCTGCTGCTCGGCTTCGTCTCGGGTGACGCCCGGCTGATGCTCGTCAAGGAGAGCGCGGTGGGCAGTGTCATCGGTATCGGGGTGCTGGTGTCCGTGATGCTGGGCAAGCCGATGATGACCACGGGCATGAAGCCGTGGGTGACCAGGGGGCAGGCCGCGCGGGAAGCGGCATGGACGCGGCTGGAGTCCGGGGCGGAGGCGTTCCGGCGGGCCGAGCGGAGGTTCTCCGTGGTGTGGGGCGCGGCGCTGCTCGGGGAGTGTGTGGTGCGGGTCGTCGGGGCGTACTCCCTGCCGGTGGACACCATGGTCTGGCTCGGCACCGTCATCATGATCGTCACGATGGGCGGGGCGTTCCTGGTCGGTGGGGCGCTGGGGGCCGGTCCCATGCTGGCCATGGTGGCCGCCGAGGCGAAGACACCGGGGGCCGTGGTCCCCGCTCCCGCAGCGGCTCCCGCAACCTCTTCCGGCGTCGTCACCGCTCCCGGCGTCGTCGCCACTCCCGAACTCCGTTGAAACTGAGCACAATTCACCTTTGGCCGGATCTACCCACCGGTACGCCGGGGCCCTACGCTCGCCGCCATGACTGATGTGCTGCGGCGCGGCAGGGCCTCGCTGGCGTTCGCCTTCCTGGTGCAGGGAGTCGCCTTCGCTCTGCTCGTGACGCGGATCCCGGCCATCCAGAACCGGTACGGGGTCTCCGACGCGCTGCTGCCCGCCTTCCTCGCCGCGGTGCCGGTGCTCGCCGGTATCGGGAGCGTGGCCACGGAGCGGCTGGTGAAGGCGGTGCCGCCGAGCCGGGTGCTGCGGTGGTCGCAGCCGGTCGTGCTGCTGGCGCTGCTCGGGGTCGGAGCGGGGGAGCACATGGCCGGGCTGGCCGTGGCGCTGGCTGTGTTCGGGCTGGCCGTGGGGGCGCTGGACGCCTCGATGAACATGCTCGGGGTGAGTCTCCAACGGGCATACGGACGCAGCATCATGCTGAGTTTCCACGCCGCCTACAGCCTGGGCGGAATCGCCGGGGCGTCGCTCGCGTGGGTGGGGGCGCACTGGCAGCTGGCGCTGTGGGTGTCGTACCTGCCGGTCGTGCTGGTGCTGATGCCGGCGGCGCTGGTCGGGAGCCGGTGGTACGTGGACCAGGAGCAGCAGGAGGGCCGGGGCGAGGAGCGGGGTCAGGAGCATGTCTCCGGGCCGGCCGCCGAGCGTGTGGACGGGACCGGGACCGGGACCGGGTCCGTGGCCTTCAAGCTGCTGCTGCCGTTGTGTCTGGTGATGACGGTGGCGTACATCGGGGACTCGACGGTCTCGAACTGGAGCGCGAAGTACCTCCAGGACGTGCTGGGGAGTTCGGAACAGATGGCGACCGTTCCGTACAACGTCTACATGGTCACCACGCTGCTGGGGCGGACGATCGGGGACTTCGGGGTGCGGCGCTTCGGTGCCGTGGCGGTGGTGCGGGCCGGAGCGCTGGTGGCGGCGGCGGGGTTCGCCGTGGTCGCCGGGGCGCCGGGGGAGTGGGTGGGGATGCTGGGGTTCACGCTGCTGGGACTGGGGCTCTGTGTGCTGGTGCCGCAGACCTTCGTGGCGGCGGGGCGGTTGTTCCCGGGGGCGTCCGACGCGGCCGTCGCACGGCTCAACGTCTTCAACTACGTGGGGTTCCTGATCGGCTCCCCGCTGGTCGGAGTGCTCGGGGATGTCTGGAGCTATCGCGGGGCGATGCTTGTGCCGATGGTGTTGGTCCTGGTGACACTCGTGTACGCCCGGTCGTTCACTCCTGAACCGGACCGATACGGTGGCGGGCATGAGCGGCCGCGCACAGCTGATGTGGGACGAGGCAGTAACGGGCTATGACTTCGGCCGGGACCATCCGATGGACCCGGTCCGGCTCGCGCTGACCCGGAGTCTGGTGAGCGCCCTGGAGCTGGACCGAGAGGTCACGGTGGTCGCGGCGAAGACGGCCGGTGAGTCGACGCTGCAGCTGGTGCACCGCGAGGACTACATCGGCGCGGTCCGGGCGGCGTCGGCGGATCCGGCGGCCGCGGACCAGTCGTACGGGCTGGGGACGATGGACGATCCCGCCTTCACCGGGATGCACGAGGCGTCGGCGCTGATCGCGGGGCAGTCCGTGGGCGCGGCGGAGGCCGTGTGGCGCGGAGAGGCGCTGCACGCCGTGAACTTCGCGGGCGGGCTGCACCACGCGATGCCGGGGGCGGCCTCGGGGTTCTGCGTGTACAACGACGCGGCGCTGGCCATCGCCCGGTTGCTGGAGCTGGGCGCCGAACGCGTCGCGTACATCGACGTCGACGTGCATCACGGGGACGGGGTACAGGCGGCGTTCTGGGAGGACCCGAGGGTCCTCACGGTGTCGCTGCACGAGCATCCCCGGACCCTGTTCCCGCAGACCGGGTGGCCGGAGGAGACCGGGGCGGACAGCGCGCAGGGCAGTGCCGTCAATGTCGCCCTGCCGGCCGGGACCGGGGACGAGGGATGGCTTCGGGCGTTCCACGCCGTGGTGCCGGAGCTGCTCGCGGACTTCCGGCCGCAGGTGCTGGTGACGCAGCACGGGGCCGACACGCACTTCGAGGATCCGCTGGCACATCTGGCGGTGTCGCTGGACGCGCAGCGCGCGGTGCAGGTGGCGTGCCACGAGCTGGCGCACGAGTACGCCGACGGCCGGTGGGTGGCGCTGGGCGGCGGCGGTTACGCGGTGGTGGAGGTCGTCCCGCGGTCCTGGACGCATCTGGTGGGGATCGCGGCCGGGAAGCCGGTGGATCCGGGGACGATGATCCCCGAGAGCTGGCGGCAGGAGGTGTACGCCCGGACCCGGCAGCTGGGGCCGATGCGGATGACCGACGGCCGGTGGCCCGTGTCCTGGGCCTCCTGGGAGGCCGGTTACGACCCGGCGGACCGGTTGGACCAGGCGGTCCTGGCGACCCGGCGCGCGGTGTTCCCGCTGCGGGGGCTGCTGCCCTAGGCCTACCGGGCGGGGGTGCGGCCCTGCGTTGTCGCTCCCGCGTGGTTACGCCGACCGTGCGGTGTTTCCCGGGTTCCGGGGGTGGCCCGGGACCGGATCGCGCACCATCGCTGCCGTGCCGACCACGACCGACCTTCCCCCCGGCCCGCCCGCCGGCCCGCCCCCTGGCCTGCCCGCCGAGCCTCCCCCCGGCCTATCCGCCGAGCCTCCCCCCGGCCTATCCGCCGAGCCTCCGCCCGGCCTATCCGCTGATCCGCCGGCCGGCCCTCCCGGCGACCCGTCCGCCGACTTGCCCGGCGGCCCGCCCGGCGGTCCGCCCGGCGGTCCGGGCGTCGCCGGTCTTCGTGCGCATCTGCTGGCCGCCCGGCTGTCCGGGACCGTGGCCACCACGAGGGAGGAGAGCCTGCGGAGCTACCGGCTCTTCGCCGCCCGGGACCCGCGCGCACTGATCGGCCTCGACCCCGAAGGGACGTGGGGGCAGCGGGAATTGATCGAACTGATGGCGGCCAGGTGTGGTGTTTCGGCCGATCCTCATCACGTTTCCGGGCATGATGTGATCGACCCGGAGCGGACCCTGGCCGCCCTGGACGCCTATGCGGAACGGGTCGCGGCCGCGGCCCAAAGCGGTGCGCCCGTGCTGCTCGGCACCGGTCACCCGCACAGGCTGCTCGGCTTCTACGCAGCCCTGGCAGACGCTCTGTCGGCGGCGGGATGTGAGGTCCTCACCCCTGCGCAGGGTCGCTGTGTCGACATAACGACCCGGTTCGGTCTACGCACGCACAACCTCGACTACGTACGAGGGGTCGCGCTGGTCCGGGGCGCACGTTCCGAACGCCCCGGTGGTGAACCCGGCGCACACACGCACTCCCCGCTCCCGGTTCGGACCGCGCTCGCCGCGGCCGCCGAGGCCGGCGGACCGCTTCCCGGGCTGGTGATCGGAGATCACGGCTGGGCCTGCGGGGCAGGTCAGCTGGGGTTCGAGGCCATCGCGCTGGCCGATGTGAACGACCCCGCCCCGTTCGTGGGGGAGGCCGAGGGGTGCCTCTCGGTGGTCGTTCCACTTGAGGACGGTGCGCGGTCCGCTTACTACCTGCCGCTGACCCGCTACGTACTCAATCGAGCGTGTCTGTCACAGTAGGCCGCCGATGGGTGCACCTCTTCCCCACTCGCATCACCCGCCCCTACATTGGGGAGTGAGCACGCAACGACGAAGAGTCACCGGAAGGGGAAGCCGGTGCCCGTCGAGTGCGGAAGGTTCAGGTGTGTCATGGCTGCAGCTGGCGAGAGGCCTCTGAACGAGGTTCAGTTCCTTACCGTGGCGGAAGTCGCCTCGGTGATGCGAGTGTCGAAGATGACCGTGTACCGCCTGGTGCACAGTGGTCATCTGCCCGCGATCCGGGTGGGGCGGTCCTTCCGCGTCCCGGAGCAAGCGGTTCACGAGTACCTCCGCGAGAGCTATGTGGGGGTGGAAACGGCCTGACGGTGAGCCGGGGAGATCCGACAAGGACACTCACGGGCCTCCCCGGTCGCCTCGATTACAACCTCAGCGCTCGGGCGGGTAGGCTAGCCCCTCGTAGGTCGTGTGGGCCCATGGCGCCCAAACACCGAGTGATGAGAAGTGAGCGAGGGTAGTCGTGGGCTCTGTTATCAAGAAGCGGCGCAAGCGGATGGCCAAGAAGAAGCACCGCAAGCTGCTCAAGCGCACGCGCGTTCAGCGTCGCAACAAGAAGTAAGCGACGACGCGGAAGCGTGTCCAGTGGCCCCCCACCGCATCGGTGGGGGGCCACTGTCATCACATGGGTCGGACTCGTGGCGAAGGCAAGAGGAAGGCGCTGTCGTGGGGAAAGTCGTGCTGGTGACCGGAGTGGCCCGTCCGCTGGGGGGCCGTTTCGTCCGGAGGATCCAGCGTGATCCGGACGTGGACCGGGTCGTCGCCGTGGACGCGGTCCGGCCCGCGCACCACTTGGGCGGCGCCGACTTCGTCCAGACCGACATCCAGCAGCCCACCGTCGCGCGCGTGCTCGCCGAGGCCGGCGCCGACACCGTCGTGCACCTCGACGTCACGGGCACGCCGCTCGGCAGCGGCAGCAGCCGGACGGCACTCAAGGAGACCAACGTCATCGGCACCATGCAACTGCTCGGTGCCTGCCAGAAGTCCCCGACCGTCAAGCGGCTGGTCGTGAAGTCCAGTACGAACGTCTACGGCTCCGCGCCCCGCGACCCGGCGGTCTTCACCGAGACGACCCCGCCCAAGTCCCTGCCCAGCGGCGGCTTCGCGAAGGACGCCGTCGAGGTCGAGGGCTATGTGCGCGGCTTCGCGCGCCGCCGCCCGGACGTCGCCGTGTGCGTGCTCAGGTTCGCCAACATCCTGGGCCCCGCCGCGGACAGCCCGCTCGCCGCGTACTTCTCGCTGCCGGTCCTGCCGACCGTGTTCGGCTACGACCCGCGGCTGCAGTTCGTGCACGAGGACGATGTGATCGACGTCCTGCGCCTCGCCTCGTACGAACCCCGGCGCGGCACACTCAACAGCGGCACCTTCAACATCGCCGGGGACGGCGTCCTGCTGTTGTCCCAGTGCTCGAGGCGGCTCGGCCGGCCGACCGTGCCCCTGCTCCTCCCGGCGGTCACCTGGGCGGGCTCGCTGGTGCGTACGCTGGGGATGTCGGACTTCTCACCCGAGCAGGTCCGGCTGCTCACACACGGCCGGGCGGTGGCGACGGACCAGATGCGCGAGACGCTGGGCTTCACGGCGAAGTACACGACTGCAGAAACGTTCGCGGACTTCGTGCGCAGCCGCGGCCCCGGGCTGCTTCCGCCGGAGGCCCTCGCGGGGGCCGTCGACCGGATCGCCGCGCTGCCACTGCCGGGCACGGGCAGCGGTCACCCCCCGAAGCAGAGCGCCAACTGAGGAGCGCAGCAACGATGGCGGACGCCAAGGTCATTCCGTTCGACGACGACCGCTCCCGTGGGGGAGCAGGAGGCGCCGGGGGCGCCGCGCAGCGCCCGGCGCGCCGCCGTGGCGCGGGAAGCCGGCGACACGGCGCGGGGACTGCCGCGATGGGCGACGTCCAGCCCCTGCCGGGGCGGGCGTCCGTCGGGGACGATGCTCCGGTGCCCCGTGAATCCCGTGAATCCCGTGAATCCCGTGAGCCCCGTACAGAGCACGAGGGCGGTGCCGCCGCATCCGGCGCCGTCCCCGGCGCGGAATCCGGTTCCGGGGAAGAAGCCGACGGCCTGGAGCAGCGGGTCGCGAGCGGGCTCGCCTTCCTGCGCCGCCGGCTCACCGGGGACTACGCGGTGGACGACTTCGGCTACGACGGAGAACTCACCGACCAGGTCCTGATGTCCCTGCTGCGCCCGGTGTACGAGAAGTACTTCCGGGTCGAGGTGAAGGGCATCGAGAACATCCCCTCCGAGGGCGGCGCCCTGATCGTCGCCAACCACTCCGGGACGCTGCCGCTGGACGGTCTGATGATGCAGGTCGCCGTCCACGACAACCACCCCGCCGACCGGCATCTGCGACTGCTCGCGGCGGACCTGGTGTTCATGCTGCCGGTGGTCAACGAACTCGCCCGCAAGCTCGGTCACACCCTGGCCTGCGCCGAGGACGCGGCACGGCTGCTGGAGCAGGGGGAGCTGGTGGGGGTGATGCCGGAGGGCTTCAAGGGCCTCGGGAAGCCCTTCGCCGACCGCTACAAGCTGCAGCGCTTCGGCCGCGGCGGCTTCGTGTCCACGGCGCTGCGCGCGCGGACGCCGATCATCCCGTGCTCGATCGTCGGGGCCGAGGAGATCTACCCGATGATCGGCAACGCCAGGACCGTCGCGCGGCTGCTCGGGTTCCCGTACTTCCCGCTGACGCCGACCTTCCCGTGGCTCGGCCCGCTCGGCGCGATCCCGCTGCCGACGAAGTGGACCATCCAGTTCGGCGAGCCGATCCACACGGAGAGCTACCCGCCGGAGGCGGCCGAGGACCCGATGCTGATGTTCAACCTGACCGACCAGGTCCGGGAACAGATCCAGCACACCCTCTACAAGCTGCTGGTGCAGCGACGGTCGGTGTTCTTCTAGAAGCCCTGTACGTGGTGTGGGGGGGGGCCCCGCCGCCCCGGGGGCCCCCCCCCCCCCCCCATCCAGTAAAGCGGTGATCCGCGGGTGCGGGGTCCCGCCCAACCCACCCCCCCCCCCCCCCCCCCGGGGGGGGCCCGCCGCGGGCGGTTATACTCACCACCCCGTGCGGGGGGGGGGGGGGCCCCCCCGGGCCGGGGGCCCCCCCCCCACACCACGTATTCCAGTTCTCCGGTTCTCCGGCTCTACGGCTTCCCGGCCGACGTCCTCACTCCGCGTCCTCGCTGTCGATGCCCAGTCCCGGGAGCAGACCGGGGAGGAGAGGCGGGAGGGTGACGTCGGGCTGGGCCGGCGCGGTCGCGCCACCGCCGCCGGCCGGCGGGGAGGCGCTGGTGTCGCCGCTCTCCGCCGGCGGGTCGAGCAGCCCACCGGTGTTGCCACCGAGCAGACCCTCGCTCCGGTCGCCGGAGTCGGCGGACCCGCTGGGGGCGCTGCTGTCGGCGCCGTCCTCGTCCGCGGCACCGTCGGTGCCGGTGCTGGGCGCCTGGGAGCGGTCCGTACCGGACGGGTCGCTCGGGGTGGGCCCGGGGCCACCGCGCCGTCCCCTGCCGTCGCCGCCGCCCTCCCGGGACGGGGGCTCGGGGAGCAGGGACTGCAGCGGGGCGACATCCTCGTCTATGGCGTCGAACACCGACGAGACCTGCTCGCTGACGTCACCGAGTTGCGGGGGCAGCCGGTCGCGGAGGGAGCCCCAGGTCTGCCGGTGCGTGTCGGAGAAGGAGGAGAGGGCCTGCATGGGGCGCAGGGAGTCCGGGTCGTTCCGGTACGCCTCACGCAGCAGCCGGTGGCCTTCGGACGCGTCGTGCCGCATGCCGGACAGGGCGCGGCGGATCTCGCCGAGGGATTCGTGGTCGAGAGGGCCGCTGCGGCCGCGCTCCATCAGCCTGCGGGCCTCGCCGAGGCGGGTGGAGGCGTGGTCGAGGAAGACGCGGCCCCGCTCGTCGTTGCCGTCGGCCAGGCCGAGCTTGACGTCCTCTATGCCGCGCTTGAGGCCGTAGAGCGAGTCGCCGGGCAGGGCGTCGGAGCTGGCGGCGGCGACTCCGCCGAAGGCGCCCGCGGCGACGGTGACGCCGAGTCCGCCCGCGGTGAGGCCCTTGGCCAGGCGCGAGCGCGGTCTCAGCTTCCCCAGCGGGGTTGCCCGGTGTGCGCCCCGGGCGCGGCGTGAACGCTGATCGGGTACGGACGAATCCGCTGCCTCGCCCGCGGCGGTGCCTTCTTGGAGCATGGCCTCGAACGCGGCCACCAGTCGGGCCCGCTGGACGACCTTGACCTCGGGATCCAGCTCCGGCTTGGGCAACTCGCCGAGACCGGCGGCCAGCGTGAGCAGCCGCGCCTGTTCGGTCTCCGCGGCGGCCGGGGCCGATCCTTCGGACTGCTCGGCCGCCGTGCCCCGGTCGGACTGCTCCTCCAGGGCCTGGGCGAAGGCGTTCGCCCGCCGGTGCGCCGATACGTTCGCGATCACTGGCGGCACCTCCTCTCATCATGACGGTCGACTCCCCAGGGGGTCCTGAGGGTTCCACCCCCTGACCATGTCCACACGATCGGGTGATCGAAGTCGGTCGGGGATTGACCACAGGGAGCCTGCATCCCGCACAACGAGTGGCCCGGTCCTTGGGTTACGCGCGCCGGTGGGCCGGTTCGGGAAGTCAACGCAGCGTCATTCAAAGCGGGCCGGCCGTCACTGATGGTGACGCGTCGGCAGCGGGCCCGTTCCGCTCGGTGGGCCGCTCAACGCGTGTCCTCGGGGAGAAGTCTGGCGAGGGTGCGGACGGCCCGGTACTGGAGGGTCTTGATCGCCCCCTCGTTCTTGCCCATCACGCGGGCGGTCTCCGCGACGGAGAGACCCTGGAGGAATCGGAGCGTGACGCATTCGCGCTGTTGGGGGTTGAGACGTCGTACGGCATCGAGGAGGGCGGCATTGGACAGGTATTCGAGGACGGAGTCCTCGGGGGACCGTGCGACCTCGTTGGCGTCGAGCATCTCCCCGGTGGTGACCTCGAGGCGGAAGCGGCTGGACTTGAAGTGGTCGGCCACGAGATTGCGGGCGATGGTGACGAGCCAGGCGCCGAAGTCGCGCCCCTGCCAGGTGAAGGTGCCGATGCGGCGCAGTGCCCGCAGGAAGGTCTCGCTGGTGAGGTCCTCGGCGGTCGCCTTGTTGCCCACCCGGTAGTAGATGTAGCGGTACACGGTGTCGCTGTACTGATCGTAGAGCCGTCCGAAGGCTTCGGCCTCGCCCGCCTGGGCGCGCTCCACGAGCTCCATCATCCTGGCGCTGTCACTGTCCGCGGCGGGACGGCGGGCGGTGGCGGCGCGGGACGGACGCCCGCGTCTGCCCACCGCGGTGCTGTCCTCGGCGAGGGCGTAACAAGGACCGACGGGAGCGTCGGCGGTGGTGGGGCAGGGACCGGCGGGTGCGGGTGCGGGTGCGGTGGCGTGGATGGGGACGGCGTATGCGGGGACGGCGTATGCGGCGGGGGCGAGGCCGCGCAGCAACTCCCGGGCCGCCGTGACTGCTGTGCGCAGTGCGGTCAGGCCCGGGTCGTCAACCCCGACGTGTGGGTACACGGGACTCCCAGAGGCAGAGCTTCCATCACGTGCAGTGCGGAACCATTCACCCGTCGTAGCGACGGAAGGGTGCCGGTTTGCGTCTGAGGAGAATAACGCTTCGTGCAGGCGCTGCTACGCCGAGTTGCTGAAATCACCGATTACGTCGTTTCCGTGACCTATTGACGATAAGTCAAGCACCCGATGGTGACCGAATGTTGACCGAAATGCTTCGCATTCCGGTTCGGTACGGGATGTGTTGTGGCCGTGTGCAGCCAAGAGGACTGGACAGCGGGGTTGCGGGGTACGGCAGTTGGATTGGCCGGGTTTACGGGAGAGGCGCCACTTCTGTTCCCGGGTGATCGGACCGGCGGCCGTACGGGTGTCCGTCGCCGCGGAGTTGACCGGCCGGGGCGGCCGGAGCGGGGGATACGGCCGAGGCCGGCGGCGCCGGTGTCCGGACCGTGCCGTGCGCCGGGTCCGGCGCGGGAGTCAGCGTCGGCGCCGGTGCATCGCGATGGCGGCCGCCGTGCCGCCGGCCACCGCGCCCACGCCCGCCGCCGCGGGGATGCCGACCTTCGCGGCCTTGCGCCCCGTGCGGTAGTCCCGCAGGCGCCAGTCCATGGCGCGGGCGTGCTTGCGCAGCTTGGAGTCCGGGTTGATCGCGTACGGGTGCCCGACCAGCGAGAGCATCGGGATGTCGTTGTGGGAGTCGCTGTACGCCGCGCAGCGGCCCAGGTCCAGGTTCTCCGCGGTCGCCAGCGCACGGACGGCCTCGGCCTTCGCCGGGCCGTGCAGCGGCTCACCCACCAGTTTGCCGGTGTACACGCCACCGAGGGACTCGGCCACCGTCCCGAGCGCTCCGGTCAGGCCCAGCCGGCGCGCGATCACCTGGGCGATCTCCACCGGCGCCGCCGTGACCAGCCACACCCGCTGGCCCGCGTCCAGGTGCGCCTGCGCCAGCGCCCGCGTGCCCGGCCAGATCCGCTCGGCCATGTACTCGTCGTAGATCTCCTCGCCGATGGACTTCAGCTCGGAGACCCGGTGCCCCTTGACGATGGAGAGCGCGGAGTCGCGCGCGTCCTGCATGTGCTCGGGGTCCTCGACGCCGGCCAGCCGGAACCACGCCTGCTGCCACGCGAACCGGGCGAGGTCGCGGGTCTCGAAGAACTTCCGCTTGTACAGGCCCTTGCCGAAGTGGAACAGGGCCGCGCCCTGCATCACGGTGTTGTCCAGGTCGAAGAACGCGGCAGCCCGCTCGTCGCCGTGAACCGGGAAATCCGGTTCGCGGGCGGAAACTTCCTGGGTGGACTTGCGTGCGGCCTCCGCCGAGGCCTCGCCAGCCAACACGCTCCGCGCCGTGGCGGAGCGCCTACGGGGGGTGAGCCATCCGAGAGCGGCCATGGCGTGAGCATAGCCAGTCCACCCGCCGGTTCCGGAGTCGAGAGGTTTGGACACCGTGAACTCTGCACGTCCGTGTCGTTAAAGCACCCCTCCCGGCTCACCGGGAACCAGTGGCCGCAGAGGGGTTCCCCTGCCTCGCCGCGGGGTGAGAATGGCTGGCATGAGTCCGCTCTTCCGCCGCAAGGCTCCGCAGGATCGTCTCGTCACCCTCGTGGGCAAACCCGGCTGTCATCTGTGTGACGACGCCCGGGCCGTGGTGGAGAAGGTGTGCGGTGACCTCGGGGCCGCATGGGAGGAGAAGGACATCACCCAGGACCCGGAACTGCACGAGCAGTACTGGGAGCAGATTCCCGTCGTTCTCGTCGACGGCCGTCAGCACACGTTCTGGCGCGTCGACGAGATCCGCCTCCGCAAGGCCCTGGCCGACTGAGAGTGTGACTGACCAGCCAGTACAAAGCGACGGAAAGTCGCTTAGGATCGATGGCGGCTAGGTCTCGGGGGCGGGATACACAGAGGAGAGTGTGCGGTTTTGCCCCCAGAACAAAGGGAGCGATGGTGCTCGCGCGCCCGTTCCGTATGCGTGCGCCGGGGGCGCGTGACCCCGGTCACTTTGGGTGGGCAAAACGGACACAATCTTTGTGCACGCGTTCACAAAGACATAGCCTGCATTCGACGGGGCGGTCCGGGGACGTATGACCGCCTGAAGCCCCGCTCTACCCGCAGGAGCACCGTGGCAACTGGCCGAACTCACCGACCGGCGACCCGTAGCCGAGGGATTCCCGAGGCCACCGTCGCCAGGCTTCCGCTGTACCTCCGCGCCCTCACCGCGCTCTCCGAGCGCTCGGTGCCCACGGTCTCCTCGGAGGAGCTGGCGGCTGCTGCGGGCGTCAACTCCGCGAAGCTGCGCAAGGACTTCTCCTACCTGGGCTCCTACGGGACTCGGGGTGTCGGCTACGACGTCGAGTATCTCGTGTACCAGATCTCCCGTGAACTCGGCCTGACCCAGGACTGGCCGGTTGTGATCGTCGGGATCGGTAACCTCGGTGCCGCGCTCGCCAACTACGGCGGGTTCGCCTCCCGTGGATTCAGGGTCGCCGCGCTCATAGACGCCGATCCCACGATGGCCGGAAAGCCCGTCGCGGGGATCCCGGTGCAGCACACCGACGAACTCGAGAAGATCATCCAGGACGAGGGCGTGTCGATCGGCGTCATCGCGACGCCCGCCGGTGCCGCCCAGCAGGTCTGCGAGCGTCTCGTCGCCGCGGGGGTCACCTCCATCCTGAACTTCGCGCCGACCGTGCTGTCCGTCCCGGACGGTGTCGACGTGCGCAAGGTGGATCTCTCCATCGAGCTGCAGATCCTCGCCTTCCACGAGCAGCGCAAGGCCGGCGAGCTGGCCGCCGCCGGGACCGTCGTCCCGGCCGCCGCCTCCCGCCAGGAGACCGCTGCCGCGCGCCGGGGCGCTGCCGCCGGCCAGGAGTCCGTCGCCGACCAGGGACCCGACGGGGACGTACCCGCCGTGATGCCGACATGAGTCTTCTCGTCGTCGGACTGAGCCACCGCAGCGCGCCGGTCAGCGTGCTGGACCGGGCCTCGCTGAGCCTGGACGCGCAGACCAAGCTGCTGCAGGACACGGTCGCCGCCGAGCCGGCCACCGAGGCCGCGGTGCTCGCCACCTGCAACCGCATCGAGCTGTACGCCGACGTGGACAAGTTCCACGCCGGTGTCGCCGAGCTGTCCACGCTGCTGGCCCAGCACAGCGGGGTCGGCCTGGACGAGCTCACTCCCCATCTCTACGTGCACTACGAGGACCGGGCCGTCCACCACATGTTCTCGGTGGCCTGCGGACTGGACTCGATGGTGGTGGGCGAGGGGCAGATCCTCGGCCAGATCAAGGACTCGCTGGCGCGTGCGCAGGGACTGCACACCGCCGGCCGGCTGATGAACGACCTGTTCCAGCAGTCGCTCCGGGTCGGCAAGCGTGCCCACTCGGAGACCGGTATCGACCGCGCCGGGCAGTCCCTGGTCACCTTCGGCCTGGAGCAGCTGGCCCTCGGCACACCCGTCGCGACCTGGGCGCAGGGCAAGAAGGCCCTGGTCATAGGCGCCGGTTCGATGTCGTCACTGGCCGCGGCCACGCTCGCGCGGGCCGGTGTCTCCGAGATAGTGATCGCCAACCGCACCGCCGACCGTGCCGAGCGCCTCGCCGAGATCCTGACGGAGGGCGACGACACGGACGTGCTGGCCCGCGCGGTACCGATGGCATCGGTACCGTTCGAGCTGACACGTGCCGACGTCGTCGTTTCCTGTACGGGCGCGACCGGACTCGTCCTCACCGCCGAAGCGATCGCCGCCGGTGTCGAGGGCAGGGTCGGGGCGCAGCCGGAAACCGTGCGCGGCGAGGTGCCGGAGGCGCGGACGGCGCCCCTGCCTCCCGTGAGCACCGGTGCCGACGAGGACTGCCCGCTGGACCTGGCCTCCGTGCAGCCCGGCTTCTCCGTGATGGGCGAGGCGGCCGTGGCCGGCATGGACGCGGCGACGCTGGAGCAGCACGCGACGTGGGCCGCGGGCGGCACCGTCGACCGCCGCCAGAGTGTCCGGCGCGGCGTCGACGCGGACCAGACGGACCCCGAGCTGATCGGCGCGCTGGCCGCGACCGCGGCGAGCGTCGGCCGGATCCCCGAGCGGCGCCGTCCGGAGCCGGTGGCCGAGCCGCCCCGCCCGGAACCCGTGCTCTACCTGCTCGACCTCGCGATGCCCCGCGACATCGACGCCGCCGCGCACCGCCTCGCCGGGGTGCGGCTGGTCGACATCGAGACGCTCGCGGATGCGTCCGCGGACGCTCCGATGGCTGCCGATGTGGACGAGGTCCGGCGTATCGTCTCCGACGAGGTGACGGCGTTCGGAGCGGCACAGCGGGCCGCGCACATCACGCCGACCGTGGTCGCCCTGCGCACCATGGCCGCGGATGTGGTGGCCGGTGAGATCGCCCGCCTCGAGGGCCGGCTGCCCGGCCTGGACAACAAGCATCGCGCGGAGATCACCCAGACCGTACGGCGGGTGGTCGACAAGCTGCTGCACGCACCGACCGTGCGGGTCAAGCAGCTCGCGGCCGAACCCGGCGGCGCCGGGTACGCGGACGCGTTGCGCACCCTGTTCGACCTCGACCCCGAGACGGTGGCCTCCGTCTCCCGAGCCGAGGAAAGCACCGAGAAGAACGCGACGAACGCGACGAACGCGAACATCGCAGAGAACCGAGGGCCGGCATGACTGGAAAGGCACTGAGGCTCGGGACCAGGCGAAGCAAGCTCGCCATGGCCCAGTCCGGGCAGGTGGCGGATGCCGTGAGCCAGGTGACCGGACGGCCTGTCGAGCTCGTCCCGATCACCACGTACGGCGACACCTCGCGCGAGCACCTCGCGCAGATCGGCGGGACCGGCGTCTTCGTGGCCGCGCTGCGTGAGGCCCTGGTGCGCGGCGAGGTGGACTTCGCGGTGCACTCGCTGAAGGACCTGCCGACCGCGCCGCACGACGAGCTGGTCCTGGCCGCCGTACCGGTGCGCGAGGACCCGCGGGACGTGATGATCGCGCGGGACGCGCTCAAGCTCACCGACCTCCCGCGCGGCGCCCGCATCGGCACCGGCTCGGCACGTCGCATGGCCCAGCTGAACGCGTACGCGGTCAGTCACGGCCTGGATTTCGAGACGGTGCCGATCCGCGGGAACGTCGACACCCGGATCGGGTACGTCACCGGCGGTGAGCTGGACGCCGTCGTGCTGGCCGCCGCCGGCCTGAACCGGGTCGGACGCAGCGACGAGGTGACCGACTTCCTGTCGGTCGACACGGTTTTGCCCGCCCCCGGCCAGGGGGCCCTGGCGGTCGAGTGTTCCGTGCGCAACACGGAGCTGGCCGCCGCGCTCGCCGAGCTCGACGACCCGTTCACACGGGCCGCCGTGACGGCCGAGCGGTCTCTGCTCGCCGCCCTGGAGGCCGGCTGCACCGCCCCTGTGGGGGCGCTGGCCGATCTTCCCCCAGTTCTCGACTTCGCTCGAGACCGGGGGGACCCCCAGACGGACGGGTCGAATGTCAAGGAAATGCGCCTGCGGGGCGTCGTCGGCACGACCGACGGCACCACGTTGGTGCAGTTGTCCACCACCGGTCCCGTCCCCGAGACGCATGAGGCGGCGATGGCGCTCGGTCGCAAACTCGCCACCGAGATGCTCGCGCAGGGCGCGGCCGGTCTGATGGGGGAGCGAGCACAGTGAGCCCCACCACCCTTCCACCTCCTCCGGAACACGGGCACGTCACCTTCCTCGGTGCCGGACCCGGGGATCCGGGACTGCTGACTCTGCGCGCCGTGGAGGCGCTGGCGAACGCGGACGTTCTCGTCGCCGAGCACGAGGTGCTCGACGTCGTACGCCGGCATGCCAGGCAGGGCGTCGCCGAGGTGCCCACGGAAACGGACTCGGCGGGTTCCTCCGCGCTGTCCGCTCCGGGCACAGGCACGCCTCAGCTCACGGTTGTTGACGGCGCGTCAACAACCGTAGGCGCACCCGCGGTGCGGGATGCGGCACATCTTGTCATGGAGGCCGCACGGGGCGGCAGGCGGGTCGTCCGTGCGGTGTCCGGTGATCCCGGCCTCGACGCGTACGCCGCCGAGGAGATGCTGGCGTGCGTGACGGCCGGGGTGCCCTTCGAGGTCGTCCCCGGCGTCGCGGCCGCGGTCGGCGTACCCGCGTACGCCGGTGTGCCGCTGCGGGACGCGCACGGCGCGGACGTACGGTTCGTGGACGCGCGCACCGCGTCCGACCGGTGCTGGACCGAGGTCGGGGCGTCGGACGGCACGGTGGTCGTCTCCGCGACGCTCGACTCGGTGGGCGCGGCGGCGGGCGAACTGGTGTCCGCCGGTCGCAAGCCCGACACCCCGCTTACGGTGACCGTCGCGGGCACGACGACCCGGCAGCGCACCTGGACGGCGACGCTCGGCACGATCGCGCAGACGCTGAAGCAGGCCAAGGTGCTGCCCTCGCCCGAGGGCGGCCGACCGGTCATAGCCGTGGTCGGTGAGCGTTCCGCACCCGCCCAGCGCGACCGGCTGTCGTGGTTCGAGTCCAAGCCGATGTTCGGCTGGAAGGTGCTCGTGCCGCGGACGAAGGAGCAGGCGGCGTCGCTCTCCGACCAGCTGCGCTCCTACGGCGCGGTGCCGCACGAGGTGCCGACCATCGCCGTGGAACCGCCGCGCACCCCGCAGCAGATGGAACGCGCGGTCAAGGGCCTGGTGACGGGCCGCTACGAGTGGATCGCCTTCACCTCGGTCAACGCGGTCAAGGCGGTGCGGGAGAAGTTCGAGGAGTACGGCCTCGACGCCCGCGCGTTCGCCGGGATCAAGGTCGCCGCGGTGGGCGACCAGACCGCCAAGGCGCTGATCGCCTTCGGCGTGAAGCCGGACCTGGTGCCGAGCGGCGAGCAGTCGGCCGCGGGGCTCCTGGACGACTGGCCGCCCTACGACCCGGTCTTCGACCCGATCGACAGGGTCTTCCTGCCGCGCGCCGACATCGCCACCGAGACACTGGTGGCCGGTCTCATCGACCTGGGCTGGGAGGTCGACGACGTCACCGCCTACCGCACGGTGCGCGCCTCGCCGCCGCCCGCGGAGACCCGTGAGGCGATCAAGGGCGGCGGCTTCGACGCGGTGCTCTTCACCTCGTCGTCGACGGTACGGAACCTGGTCGGTATCGCGGGCAAGCCGCACAACGTGACGGTCATCGCCTGTATCGGCCCGGCGACGGCGAAGACGGCCGAGGAGCACGGGCTGCGGGTCGACGTCATGGCGCCGGAGCCGTCGGTGCACAAGCTGGCGGAGGCCCTGGCCGACTTCGGCACCCGCCGCCGGCTGGCCGCGCTGGAGGCCGGCGACCCGGTGACCCGGCCGAGCGAACGGCGCCCGGGGGCGCGCAGGCGCCGGTCGACGACGTAACGCTCCACCCGCTGTGAACCCGTGCCCCGGGAACCGCCGTCAGGCGGTTCCCGGGGCACGGGTTCGTTCAGGCGGGCGGGGTCCACGAGTTTGTGCTCTCGGCCTGCCGCCTGGATATCCGTGCCTGCCCTGACCGGCAAGGGCATACGGTCCCGGCTGTCCTTCGGGGCCGGTCAACCCGTCATCACCGGCCGTTGCGGCATCCTCATCGAAGGCCACGGCGGAGGCTGTGCTCACCGATCCCGGGGGCAACCGCTTCTGCGTCATCGACACCGGTCACCACTGACGAAGCGGGACACGTCCTGGATGGCGAAACGCGTGCGGGGACCGACGGCGTTGAAGGGAAGCGGCCGCTGCGGATCGTCCGTCGGGGCGCGGGGCCGGTGGTGACCTGGTGGCGGGCTCAGATGGTGCTGCTGTCCGCGCAGGGCATGAAAGTGGTGAAGATCGCTGAGGTGACGTTCACCAGTGAGGACCGGGCCCGGGACGTGATGCACGGCTTCAACACCGATGGCTTCGAGGCGCTCTGTCCGCTATCGGGAGATTGCGTAAGCCGGCCGCCCAGTGGGATGGGTGACTGGTGCGGATGGGGGAGGCGTCCTCGGCGAGCTACCGACGACGCACGACCGTCATCACCTGCTTGCCCCACGAACCGTCAAGATCGCAGAATGTGGTTACCGTGAAAACTTGGCCAGATCACGCCTGCGGAAGTCTGGTGCTGTTCCCTACAGTCCTTGCATCGTACGTTTTATCGTGCGCAACGGGGGCGTTGTCGGCGACGAGGCATGGGATGAACCATCAGTCGCGCCCCTTACAAGGGAAGACAACGAGGGGGAATCATGGCAAATTTCCGTGGAATGGCCAGAGTCGGAAGTGTGACAGTGGTCAGCGTATGCCTGGCGGCAGTCGGCCTGGGCCCGGCGAACGCATCCGGACAGTCCGACCGTGCGGAGCGCAGCATACCCAAGGACGTTCGAGCACTCACGTGGAACATCTGCGGCGCATCCTGGACCGCGTGCCGCAACTTCTCCTTCGGAGACCGCGCAGCGAAGATCGGCGAAGTCGTCAGCTGGGCGAAGAACGACTCCCGAGTCAGCGTGGTCATGCTCAATGAGAGCTGCGGGGCTTACTACGGCGGCTACCTGAAGAACCGCCTGAACGCACTCGGCCGCGGGAGTTGGACCGTGGTGACGATGAAGGGGAAGAACATCAACACCGGCGCCCACTTCACCTGTGCCGCGGATCCGGAGAAGCGCAAGGACGCGGGCATCACCATCGCGATGAAGAAATTCAGCAACGGTAACCCCAAGCGCTTGCCGATGACCTTCCCCAGTACGGGCAACCGCCCGAAGGGAACGCAGGGGGCGGCGTGCATCAAGGACGACCGGAACAAGATCGTCGCATGTGCGGCACACCTCCCCGCGGGGAAGGAAGCGGGTCAGCGGGCCGCGAGTGCGCGGAGCCTTCATGATCAGCTCAGGGTGTGGCAGAAGAAGGGCTACCGCACCATCGCGGGTGGCGACTTCAACGCGAAGCCCAATGCCTCGGAGCTCAAGCCCCTGTACAACCACAACTTCGAGGCCGACACGGACAGGAAGGGCTGGACGCACCAGGACGGAAAGGGAAATCGCCGAAAGATCGATTACCTGTTCTTCAGTGACTACGGGTGGGATCTCCTCAACGGAAACCCCATCTACACCGGGTCTCAGCGCTACAGGACGGGGAAACTCAGCGATCACAAGATCCTGCAAGGTACTGTCCGGGTCTCGTCCTAGAGCTCGTCATGCGATGACCGGTGGGTCTTCCCGGGGCGGCGCCGGCGGGTGAGGCTGCGGGCGGGGAAGCGAGAGCGTCGCGCGGTCGAAGTCCCGGTGCGGTGCTACCGAGCCGACGAGGGCCGCGCCCAGCGGGTCGAGACGGAGCGCTTCAAGGCGTACAGGTACGAGGAGCCGATCACCCGGAGCAAGGCCGACCCCGGCATCGCCCGGCTGCGCGACTCCGGCCTCGACGACGCGGACAGCCTGCCTGGGCCCGAGGTACCGGCCACCGAGATCCTCGAGGACCTTTCAGATCGCACCGGAGGAGTTCGCCGCGATCGCGGAGACTTTGCAGCAGGCCCGGGGCGAGGGCCCGGCGGTGGAGGCGGCTCCGGTCGCCGGCTGACACGCAGAGGTGGCCCGCACCCGTGAACTCGGGTGCGGGCCGCGTATGTGCACTCCGTCAGTGCCCGAACGCGTACGGCAGGAAGGTCGTCCAGGTGGTGGGGGCAAGGGCGAGGCGGGGCCCGTTCGGATTCTTGGAGTCGCGCACATGGATGGTTGCCGGAGTGGTGGCGACCTCGACGCAGGACGGACCGTCGTCCGAGCTGTAGCTGCTCTTTATCCACTCCAGCTTGCCATCGGCTCCGTCAGAGGGCTTGAGGGTCATGACTCTCCCAGCACTTTCTCGATGAAGGCCAGCGACTCCCGTGGTGTGAGAGCCTGCGCCCGGATGATCCCATAGCGCATGTCGAGGATCGTGGTCTCTTTCGGGTCGGTGATCACGCGGTTGGTGAGCTGGACTTCGTTCAGACCCACGGCCGCTCCGTCCTTGAGCTTGAGCAGTCGGAAGGGGCCGCCGAGGCCTGAGTTCTCCTCCCGGCTCAGAGGCAACACCTGTAGGTCGACGTTCCGTAGCCGGGCCACTTCCGACAGCCGTTCGAGCTGGTTGCGCATCACCATCTTGCCCCCGATCAAACGACGCAGCGTCGCTTCGCACAGCACAAAGCTGAAGAGTGGGCGGGTTGTTGGGGCGCAGAAGATCTCCTGTCGATCCAGGCGAGCGGCTACCCGCTGTTCCAACTCTTCTTCTGTGAATTGCGGTCGCCGGGAGCCGAACACGGCCCGCGCGTATGCCTCGGTCTGCAACAGCCCGTCGATGACCGAGTTGTTGTAGGAGCAGATTTCGACGGCTTCCGCCTCCAGGCGCTTCACGTCCCGCACCTTCTTCGGGTACCGGGCCTCCGCCACGTCCCTCTTCATCGCGGCGATCTTGCCGCCCGCGCCCAGCACCTCGTCCGCCGCGTCCAGGTACTCCGGCCTGGGGATCCGCCGCCCCCGCTCCACCGAGGAGACCAGTTCCTCCCCGTACTGGATCGCCGCCCCGAACTCCGCCTGGGTCAGGCCGGCTGCCTCCCGCCACAGCTTCAACTGCCGTACGACCGTCCGCATTACGGCCCCGGCCTCTTCGTCGTCCAGTCCCGCTTCCCACTCGTTCATGCCCGTCGTCCTCCCGTCGCGCGCCCTTCCCCGGACCAACTCCGGCCGTCCCCACCCGGTCACCCCCGGCAGCCCGGACGGAAACCGGGCAGTCACGTACAGCCACCAGCCGTACGCTCCACCCGTCTTCACTCAGAATGCGCGCGTGAGCACACTGGGTGATGTGGATCAGGGAAACTCCACACCGCAGAGAAGGGACACCCCATGACGACGCTCACCCCCGAGGCCCCCTGGGCGCTGCGCCTGGTCACCGACCGGCTGCCGGCCGGGCCGTCGCCGTACGCGACGGTGACGCTCGACCCCGTCACGCAGACCGCCCGCTACACCGACGCGGCCGGGCGGCCGGTCGAGATGGGCAAGCACGGGACGTCGAGGACGACCGGCACCGCGTCCGTGTCCGGGGGCGGCGACGGGAACGGCCCGCAGTCCCAGAAGCAGGACGACAGCACCACCGACTACGAGTCGGACTGACCGATGGCCTCCACCGTCCTGGTCGTCACCGCGCTGGAGGACGTCACCGCGGACCGGGTCGTCGCCGCGTTGAACGAGCGCGGGGTGCCCGTCGTCCGCGTCGACCCCGCCGACATCGGGCCCGCCCTGACGTTCGGCTTCCGTATCGACGCGGACCGTTCGGCGTGGAGTGGGTGGCTGCGTACGGCGAGCCGGGAGGTGGAGGCGGGGGAGGTGGCGGCGGTGTACTACCGCCGCCCCACTCCGTACGGCACCCGGTTCGCGCATCTGACCCGGCAGCAGCGGGACTTCGCCGCCGCCGAGGCGAGACACGGGCTCGGCGGTGTCCTGAACGACCTGCCCGGCGCCCGGTACGTCAACCATCCGGCCGCGGTTGCCCGTGCGGAGTTCAAGCCCACCCAGCTCCGGAGGTTCGCCGGGCTCGGGTTGGGAATCTCCCCGACGCTGATCACCAACGACCGTAACGCCGCAGAGGAGTTCACCGCCTCGTACGGCCCCGTTGTCTGCAAGACGTTCCGCGGCCTGCCCGCCGCCGACGACGGGCGCACCGGAGCGATCTGGACCCAGCGGGTCGACCCGGAGACCTTCGACGACACGCTCGCCGTGACCGCCCACCTGTTCCAGGCCGAGATCCCCAAGACCGGTGACGTACGCGTCACCGTGGTCGGCCGCCGGGTCTTCGCCCAGCAGATCGCCGCACCCGACGGCGCGCTGGACTGGCGCCGGGGCGACTGGGGCGCCCTGCTCCACGCACCCATCACCGTGCCGCCGCCCATCGAGGCGGCGCTGCACACCTACCTCAGCTCGTTCGGTCTGCTCTTCGGCTGCTTCGACTTCGCGCTCACCGGTGACGGGGACGACCCGGAACACTGGACGGCGATCGAGTGCAACCCGAACGGGCAGTGGGGATGGCTCCCCGACGCCGAGGACATCACCGAGGCGTTCGCCGACCTCCTCACCGTGGAAAGAGAGGGCCGTCCATGACGATGCCCGCCGACCTCGAAACCGATGCTGCACGGCTGCGCGCAGTCATGGCGGAGGACCTCGCCGCACGCGGATCGCTGGACGATCCGGCATGGCGGGCGGCCGTGGAGACGGTGCCCCGGCACCGGTTCGTGCCCGGCTTCTACCTGCCCGGCGAGGAGTGCGACGGGCAGGGGCTGACCCTGTGGCAGCCGGTCACCGCCGCGCTCGACCACGGGCGTTGGCTGGCCGCCGCGTACTCCGACACCACGCTCATCACGCAGTTCGACGGTGAGGAACCCGACTGGGGAAACCCGGCCGAGCGGTACGGAGGGGCCCCGACCTCGTCCTCCACCCTGCCCTCGCTCGTGCTGCGGATGTGGGCCGACGCCGATGTCCGCGAAGGGCACACGGTGCTGGAGATCGGCACGGGGACGGGCTACTCGACCGCGCTCGCCTGCGAACGCCTCGGTTCCGGCGGCGTCACGAGCATCGAGGTGGACCCGCGCCGGCTGGAGCGGGCCGCGAGCGCGCTGCACGCCTGCGGTTACGCGCCGACGCTCGCGGTCGCGGACGGGCTGTACGGGTACTGGCCCGAGGCGCGGTTCGACCGGGTCGTGGCGGCCTGCTCCTTCCGGGCCGTGCCGCCGGCCCTGGTCGCCCAGACCCGGCCGGGAGGCAAGATCCTCCTGACGCTCTCCGGCTGGCTCTACGGGTACGCCCGCGTGCTGCTCACGGTCGCCGGGGGCGGCACTGCCGAGGGACGTCTGCTGGGCGGCACCGTCTCCTTCATGCCGGCCCGTGCGCACGCGGCGCCGGCGTTCGGCAACCCCGCCCACTGGGCGGCCGGGCTGCCGGGAAGGCCGCGGATCGCCCGGCACGGTCCCGAGCGGGTCACCGCCGCGACCGAGGAGGCCTTCCACCTGCGCTTCCTCGTGCAGAGCGCGGTGCCCGACGCGCAACTGACCACCGTCGGAGACATCGTGCACCTGGTCGACGTGGTCAGCGGATCGGCCGCCACGCTGACCCCGGACGGCGACGGTGGCTGGCGGGTGCGGGAGGGCGGGCCGCTCAGGCTGTGGGAGAGCGTCGAGCGGGTTCTCGACGTCTACGACTCGGCCGGACGGCCGGGACCGGAGACCTTCACCCTGTGCGTCCACGACGGCGGGCAGCACCTACGGCACCCGCGGTTTCCCTGCCTGTCCCTGCCGTCGCCCTGAGGGCGAGTGCCCCGCGCCGCCCACCGCCCCGCCGGGCAGCCCGGACGGGACCGGGCACACCACGGACAGCCGCCGGTCGCACGGGCCGCTCTCCTTCACAGCGGGCACGCGGCTGAACACGCTGGGTGACATGAATCATGAAACCGTCGCACCGTACACCCCGCTGCACCAGTTCACCGTGCCGCTCTCCGCCACCCGCCGGGGCGCCCGTCTCGCCCGCCTGCTCGCCGCCGAGCAACTGGGCGCCTGGGGGCTGCCGTTGGACCCGGCTCGGCTGATCGTCACCGAACTCGCCACGAACGCCGTCGTGCACGGCCGTGTCCCCGGCCGGGGCTTCCGGCTCACCCTCACCGTCACCGCGCACGGGGTGCTGCGCATCGAGGTGACCGACCCCAGGGGCGAGAAGGCACCCGCGCGCGGGAGCGCCTCGCCGGAGCCCGCCGAGTCGGGCTACGGCCTGCTGCTGGTCGAGGAGTCGGCCGACGACTGGGGTGTGCTGCCGGGGCCGTTCCCGTGCAAGACCGTGTGGGCCGAGCTGGAACTCGGCCGCCTCCGGTGACCTCAGCCGCAGAGGGCGTCGATGTCCTCGGTGAAGGTCGGGAACTCGGCGCGGGCCTCGGCGAGGATGTCGCGCGCCGGCCGCCGGGGGGTGGTGGCGTGGCGTTCGGCGAGTGCGGTGAGGGCCGCGTCGGGGCGTGACTCGTCGGCCCCGTACATCACGGCCTCAAAAGGCCCGCAGCCGTCGGCCAGCACCCACAGGAAGTCGGACAGGTTCCCGGCCACCACACCGCACTCGCCCTCCGAGCCCATGAACACCACGGGCTGCTCGGCCAGGGGGCGACCGGGCCGCCCGTACCAGAGGGCCGCGAGGCCGCCGGTGCCGTCCTGGCCGAACAGCCGGTAGGCGTCGCCGTCGAGCTCGGGGTTCCCGGTCCACTGGCGCAGCCGGTCGGTGGTCTCCTCGGCCGGGCAGAAGGCCTCGTAGGGCTCGAAGTCGATTCCGTTCCCGTCGTCGTAGTCGAACCCGGCGCGGGCCACGTCGGCGAGGGCGGGCGGAAGGCGGCGGTCGTCACCGGTCAACTCGTTCACGGGCGTACCGTAGCCGCTCGCACTGACATGCGGTCTTCGCATCGGCATGCCGGGCAGGAGCCCGCCGACGCCCGGGAACACGGGACCCGGTGAGCCGTGCGTCGGGGTGGCGGGCGGCTAAAAGAACCAAAGAACTCGGGGAAAGAACCCTCCCAACCAACCCAAACCTCGTGAGCATCACTCGAGTGGGTGAAACGGGACGGTTTGGCCGGCGTGTTGGCTGGTCGGGCGGGCAGTCTCGGCCTCGTACCACTCCACACACACTTCGGCCCCCGCCGGGACTGCAATCCCAGTGCGAGGGCCTGACCAACAAGGAAGTCGACCCTTCCCCATGGCTGTGATGAAGCCTAACGCCGCCGTGCTCCCGAGTCAGGGTCTTCGGCGCACCGCCACCCCCTCCGGTGTCACGCACGTACGTGAGTACCCATCCGACCGGTACTCGATCGTCGGCAACCACCTCGCCCAGCACCGCGCGCTGTCGCTCACCGCGATCGGGCTGGCCGTGTACATCCTGTCGCTGCCGGAAGGGTCGCCCATCGACATCCGGACGCTCGCCGAGCGCTTCCCCGAGGGGCGGGACCGGATCGCCTTCGCGCTGCGGGAGTTGGAGGCCTGCGGCTACCTGGCCCGGGTGCGGGAGCGGACCGCCGACGGGCGGGTCTTCCGCGCACCGGAGCCCGGAGGACTGTGCCGCGATTGCCGTGCTGCCGCACGCGCGGACGGGCGGGCCCCGGATCTGTGGCTCCGGGCTGTGCCGTCCGCGCGGTGGGCTGCGGGGTCAGCAGGTGCGCCGGTAGGGGACGGTGGGGAGGTAGGAGCGCCATTCGGCCTGCGACAGGCCCGACTTGAGAGACGCGCACAGGCGGTCGGCCACACGGTCGGGAGCCAGGTCCGTGGTGTGCGCGCGCAGGTGCCCGGTCGTGGTGCGGAGCCGGTCGCCCGAGGCGTCGAAGGTGAGGGAGAACACCGTTTCACCCGGGGTGGGCAGCGGGGTGCCGGTGAGGCGCCGGGAGGCGGCGTCCCACAACTGAACGGTTCCGTTGTCGCCCCCCACTGCCAGGGTCCTGCCGTCCGGTGAGAAGGCGAGGGCGCTGACGGCCTCGTCGTATTCTCCGCTCGGAGTGGAGTCCAGTGCGGCGACGGTGTCGATCCGTTCGCGCAGTGTGCCGTTCCAGACGGTGACGCGGCCCAGTTCGTCGCCGACGGCCAGCCGGTCGCCGGTGCGGCTGAAGGCGAGTGCCGTGACCTCCTCACCGCTGAGCACCAGGTCACGGACCGTGCCCGAGGGCACGTCGGCCACCGAGCCGCCCCGGGAGACGACGGTGGTGCCGTCCGGGTGCCAGAGGGGGCCGGGTCCCGAGAAACCGGACAGCGTGCGCAGCCGGGTCCCGCGGCGGACGTCCCAGAGTTCGAGGACGCTGCGTTCGCCACTGCGGGACACGGCGAGGGTGCGGCCGTCGGCGGTGATCGCCAGGCCGGTGACCTCCGACGGCATCTCGTCGTCCTTCCCCGGAGTGGTGCCGCGTGCGAGGTCGATCGTGGTGACGGCACGTCGTTCGCGGACGTCCCACACGGTGACGCGCTGCGGTGTCGTGTGCGATTCGGGCGTCTGCGGCAGGGCGCCGTAGACGAGGCGGCGGCCGTCGGCGCCGAAGGCGAGGTGGTCGACGCAGTCGACCGGCACCCCCGAATCCGCTGCTCCGATCACCTCCTCCTCGGCGCCGAAGTCGAACACCGGGAGGCTGTCGGTCTCCTCCCGGGGGACCGGCGGGCACGGGGTGCCCGGCAGGCGGGCGGTCTCCCGTCCACGGGCGTCCGCCAGCAGGTACGCGGGGTGCTCGCCGCCGGACTCGGCGACGGCCAGCGACTGTCCGTCCGGGCTCCACCGGGCGCTGTCGACGGCGCTCCCGCGCCGGCCGGACGTGAGGATGTCGTCGAGGGAGAGGGTACGGACCGTCGTCCCGCCCGCGGAGAGGTAGCGGATCGCCCGGCCGTCGACGTCGAGGCGTACGTCGGTGGGGCTTTCGCCCGAGGGCACGTAGCGCAGTGCGGGCGATTCGGGCGCGGCGAGCCGCCACAGCAGGATCTCGTCGGTCAGGGAGACACCCAGCAGGAACCGGCCGTCGGGGCTGAAGCGGAACTCGGCCAACTCCGGTGCGGAGACATGCTGCTTCGTGCGGCCGGTACGCGCGTCGACGAGGTGGAAACCGTCCTCGGTGGTGAACGCGACGGTGCGGCCGTCGGGAGTGAAGGCGTGGCTGCTCCGCGCGCAGGGAACGCTGCCGGGCCACCGCAACGGGCGTCCGCCCTGCTCGCGGAGGTGGCGGATCACGAGCCGCTCGCCGGTGCACGCGGTGATGAGGCGCCCGTCGGGACTCACGGCGGTGTTCTCCAGCATCGCCCTCTCGCCGCCGGGCAGGGTGAGCAGCCGCCGTTCGCGCGGTATGTCCCACACCTCGAACAGGGATTCCCCCACGTGCTTCTCGTCCCAGCCCTCGACGAGGAGCGTGCGGCCGTCCGGGCCGAAGGCCGCCGACAGGGGCGGGGCGGTGGCCAGCCTGCCCGTGAAGCGGCCTCCACGCACGTCCCACAGGCGGATCCCGTCGTTCTCCAGGAGCGCCACGGTGCGGTTGTCCGGGCCGGCGACGGTCCACGTGGTCACCTCGGCGTCGGGGAAGTCGGCGCCGGGCAGGGGGCGGATGCCGGTGCGGCGGTGCGCGGTCACGTCCCATGAGGTGACACCGCGGGCGGACACGGACAGGAGCGTGCGGCCGTCCGCCGACAGGAAGCGGTCGGCGTCCGGGGAGGGGGCGGGAGCGGCATCGGCCGCGGACGGGTCCCCGGTGCCGCCGGGCGACGCGGTGCCGGTGTCGTCCGGGACGACGAAGACGTCCCGCTCCCGCTGCCCGAGCGCGCCGAGGAGCGCGGAGCGGGTCTCGGGGGTGGACGCCAGGCGCCAGGCGGCGACACTCAGACGCCGTGCCCGCTGCGGATCGGTGCTGCGCAGGCCGGTGGCCACGACGGCCAGCCGTCCCGCCTCCGCCTCGATCCGCCGGGCCTCGCTGGTACGGCTCTGCTGCCAGGCCGTCGCACCGGCGACCAGGGCCAGTGCCAGCAGGGCGCAGAGCGTCGCGAGGAGGACGTGCCGACGGCGGCGTGACCGGGTCCGGCCCGCCAGTGAGGCGGTGAGGAAGGCGTCCTCGGCGGGCGTCAGGGCGGGGGCGGGGCCGACGCCGGCGAGGCCCGGCGACCGGAAGATCTCCTCGGCGGTGACCAGCCGCGCTCCCCGGTAGAGGGCGCCGTCGTCCTCGTCCAGGTCCAGCCACACCCGGGCGGCCTCGGTCAGCCTGCGGTGCGCCCGAAGCCGTTCCCGGTCCTCGTCGATCCACCCGCTGAGCCGGGGCCATGCCGTGATCAGCGCCTCGTGGGCCAGCGTGACGGTGTCGTCGTCCAGGGTCAGCAGTCGGGCGCGGGCCAGGCGGTCGAGGACCTCGTCGACGTCGTCGGTGCCGGCGATGTCGAGTTCGGCCCGGGGCACGGGTCTGCGGGTGTCCGGGGAGCCGTCGCCGGGGGCGATCAGCCGCAGCAGCAGCGGCCGGGCCAGCGCCGCCTGCCCGGGAGGCAGCCGGGTGAACACGTCCTCCGCGGTCTGCGCGACGGCTCCGTCCAGTCCGCCCGCCGCGCGGTACGCGTCCTCGGTCAGCGTACGGCCCTGGCGGCGCAACCAGGTCTCCCGCAGGACGTGCGACAGCAGCGGCAGCCCGCCGGGCCGGTCCTCGACCTCCCGCACCAGCCGTGCGGTGAGCGCCCGTTCGACGATCAGACCCGCCGTCTTGGCCGGACCGACGACCACCTGCCGCAGTTCCGCGGCGTTCATGGGGCCCACCAGGACGCTCGCCTCGCGCAAGGCCCTTGCCAGCTCACGGTGTTCGGCGCAGCGGCCGTAGAAGTCGGCACGGACCGCGATGACGACCCGCAGTCCGCTGTCCGGATCCCTCGCGCGCAGCAGCAGGTCGATGAAGGCGGTGCGTTCGGCCTGGTCCCGGCAGAGGGTGAACACCTCCTCGAACTGGTCCACGACCAGGAGGGTGTCCGGGGGGTGGGGTCCGCTCCCGGCCGGGGGTCCGAGCACCGCGGCGTGGGTGTCCAACGGGTGTTCTCCCGGCGCCAGGAGCCGGATGGCGGCCAACCGGAAAGCGGAGGCGCCGCCGCGCAGCCTCGGGACGAGGCCGGCGCGCAGCAGCGACGACTTGCCGCTGCCCGAGGGACCGAACACCGCTGTGAAACGGTGTACGGCGACCGTCCGCGCGAGTTCGCCGACGAGTTCGTCGCGCCCGAAGAACCGTTCGTGGTCACTCGGTTCGAAGCGGGCCAGTCCCTGGTAGGGCGGTTCGGCGTCGTCCTCGCGGACGGTCGCCGCCAGCTCGGAATCGACCGCGTTCCAGCGCCGCTCCCACTCGTCCTCGGCTCCGCCGCACGCCTTCACATAGGCCAGGGTCAGGGGCAGGGAGGGCAGTTGATCGCCGGACGCGGCCTGCGAGAGGGCCGTCACCGAGTAGTGCGCACGGCGGGACATCTCCCGGTAGCTGATGCCGCCGGCCTCGCGCCGCAGCTTCCGCAGCGCGTACGCGAACTGCTGCACCGGCCCCGCCGCCGGATCGACCGGCGTTTCAGGACGCCCCATGTTCCCTGCCCCCGTCACTGCATGCACACGGCAATTGCCCTGCGCGGCGGTCACGTTAGGGGCCCCGCGCAACAGCGGCAAGCGGCGTTTCAGCCTCTCGGTGACGGCCCACCACTTTGTTCACCTGCACGGAAGGGGCCTGCTGAACAACTGCGGGCGCTGTTGGACTGGTGGTCGGCCGGTCCCCTGGGACCGCCGCAGCGCCTCCGCCCTGGAGGCGCCCACCCGGAGAGGAACGCTCATGCAGACGTCCGTCAGGAAGCCCACCCGTACTCCGGCCCGAGTCGCCGCGCTCGCGACGGCGGCCGTGTTCGCCACCGCCCTTCCGGCCCTCCCCGCCGTCGCGGCCACCGCGCAGGAGGCGCCGCGGGCAACGGCCGGCACACAGGCCGCGACCGTGCAGGCCGCCGCGGCCAAGAGCCACACGTACCTGTCGTACAAGAAGAACAAGAAGGATCCGTCCAACTCCCGTCTCTCCCTCATCTACGTCCAGCAGGTCAACGCCGACAAGAACCGCAGCTGGACCGTCAAGACCTGGCGGGCCGGCTCCGGTCTGGGAACCAAGAAGAACGCGAAGAGCAAGTACGGTCAGGACGCCTGCAAGAAGAGCGTCGGCTGGCTGCCGAACGGCACCTACAAGATCGAGTACTTCAAGAACAACTTCGCGGGCACGATCAACGGCCACGTCTGGAAGCTGGAGGACAAGTGGTGCAAGGGCAAGAAGGCCAAGCGCACCGAGTTGTTCATCCACAGTGAGATGAAGTCGAACGGCAAGCAGGGCAGGACCGAACCGACCCGTTGGGACGGAAACGGCGACTACAAGTCGCTGGGCTGCATCAAGCTCAAGCCGGCCGACGCCCGTCAGCTCAAGTCGTACCGGTCCAGCTACCCGATTCCGAAGAAGCTGTACGTGTCCTGACCGGCCTCGCCGGGACCAGGTACAGGTCCACGTACGGAGCCCGGGGCGGGTGTCGGCCCCGGGTTCCGTACCCGTGTTCGCGGTCCGGTCCCCGACGGCCCGTCAGCCGCTGGTGAGGACGACCAGTCGCTGGGTCGCCCGGGTCATCGCCACATAGCGGTCGACCGCTCCCTCGATGCCCTCGCCGAACCTGTCCGGGTCGACGAGGACGACCAGGTCGAACTCCAGGCCCTTCGACAGTGCCGGGGTCAGGGACCGGACGCGGGACGTGCCCCGGAACGTGGGGTCGCCGATGACGCAGGCGACTCCGTTGCCGTCGGAGTGCTCGGCGAGCCAGGTGTCGAGGATCGTCTCCAGGTCGGAGACCGGGCCGTGGACGACGGGGAGGCCGTTGCTGCGGATGGAGGTCGGGACGTTGGCGTCCGGGAGGGCGGCGCGGATGACCGGCTCGGCCTCCGTCATCACCTCCTGCGGGGTGCGGTAGTTGATGTTCAGGGAGGCGACGTCGATCCGGTCGAGGCCGACCCGTTCGAGCCGTTCCTGCCACGACTCCGTGAAACCGTGCCGGGCCTGGGCGCGGTCCCCGACGATGGTGAAGCTGCGGGACGGGCAGCGCAGGAGCAGCATCTGCCATTCCGCGTCGGTGAGTTCCTGGGCCTCGTCCACCACGACGTGGGCGAACGGGCCCGCGAGCACGTCCGGTTCGGCCGTGGGCAGGGCACTCCTGTCGATCAGACTGTCCCGCAGGTCCTGGCCGTGCAGCATCGTCACCGCGCCCTCGCCGTCGCCGTCGGAGGCGATGACGTTGTCGATGACACCGGCCATGCGTTCGCGCTGGGCGGCGACGGAGGCGTCGTGGCGGCGCTTGCGCAGGGACGACTTCGGGTCACCGAGCCGCTGCCTGGCCGCGTCCAGGAGGGGTAGGTCGGACACCGTCCAGGACTGGGCGTCCTCGCCCTCGCGCCGCAGGCGCTTGACCTCGTCGGGGCCGAGCCAGGGGGCGCACATGCGCAGGTAGGCGGGGACCGACCACAGGTCGGAGACGACGTCGGTGGGTTCGAGGAGCGGCCAGGCGTTGTTGAGGGTGGTGACCAGCTCGTGGTTGCTGCGCAGGGCTCGCTGGAACAGGCTGGGCGGGAGCTCGCCGTCGTGCTTGTCCCCGAGGATCGTGACCAGCTCGTCCCAGATCTGCTCGCGCGCCTCGTTGTGCGGGGTGCCGGGCTCCGGGGCCCGGAACGCCTCGGCCCAGTCCTCGGCGGTCAGGGGGACGGAGGCCCAGGGGGTGGTCACCGTCATGCCCCGGGCGGGCGGGTCCTCGTAGAACCGTACGGCCGTCTCGATCGCCCTCACCATGTCCGCGGACGACTTCAGGCGGGCCACCTCCGGGTCGGTCTCGGCCGCCGCCCCGGCCCCCTCGGGGACGAGGTCGCGCAGTGTGCAGGTCTGCACGCCCTCCTCGCCGAGGCTGGGCAGGACGTCGGCGACGTACGCCAGGTACGGCTGGTGCGGGCCGACGAACAGCACCCCGCCCCGTCGGTGACCGAGGCGGGGGTCGGAGTAGAGCAGGTACGCGGAGCGGTGCAGGGCGACGACGGTCTTGCCCGTCCCCGGGCCGCCGTCGACGACCAGGGCGCCGCGTGAACCCGCGCGGATGATGGCGTCCTGGTCGGCCTGGATGGTGCCGAGCACGTCCCGCATCCGGGCCGACCGGTCGCCGCCCAGACTGGCGACGAAGGCGGAGTGGTCGTCGAGCGCGGCGGCATGTCCTTCCAGGCCGTCGGCGGTGAACACCTCGTCCCAGTAGTCGCTGATCCGGCCGCCGGTCCAGCGGTACCTGCGGCGGCTCGCCAGCCCCATCGGATCGGCGTGGGTGGCGGCGAAGAACGGCTCCGCCGCGGGGGAGCGCCAGTCGAGCAGCAGGCGGCGGCCCGTGCTGTCGGTGAGGCCGAGGCGTCCGATGTACACGGGTTCGGGGTCGTCCGCGCTCACGATGTGCCCCAGGCACAGGTCCAGACCGAAGCGGCGCAGGGCGCGCAGGCGGGCGGACAGCCGGTGCACCTCCAGGTCCCGGTCCATCGCCTCCCGCCCCACGCCGCCGGGTGCCCTGAGCGTGGCGTCACGGAGGTCGGACAGCTCGGCGATCGCCTGCTCCAGGCTCTCCGCGATGGCCACGAAGTGCGCCTCGTCGCCGGCGATCAGCTTCGGGTCGGCCTTCGCGGAAAGACGCTCGGGGAGATCGAACACGCCGGCAGGGCTGATGGTCGGGTGGTTAGTCGGCTTCACGAGGAGCGATTCTGCGCCATGCCGGGGGCCTTGCCGCAAGCCCCCCGGTGCGCTATACGTTGAGAGTGGCAAGGAGTGGGTTCGCCTCCTTGCCTTTTTGCATTCCTCTCACAGCGCTTTCTCGCCGGTCCTCGTCGCCGCCTCGATCGTCCCCGCGGGTGGGCAAGCCCTCCTCACCATGGCGCGGTGCCTCGGCGTGCCTCCTGTGCTCACGTCCTTCAGCGCTCATTCGACGTCTCCGGACGAGGCGCGCTCTTCGGCACCGGGGCCGCAGCCCGGGATCGGATCGGTCCGGCGACGCACGCCGCTCCTGCCCCTGCGGAACCGGGTGAAGGGAAGGCCTCCACCCCCCGGTGCCCCGTCGGCCCTGTTACCCACTTCCGGGTGAACGTCGGGGTGGCGTGCGTGGTGGCGCACCAAGGCGCGACCCTGGCTGAACTACGACGGACCCGGACAGGCCACGGGTCGATGTGTGACGCATCGATTCGAACTCTGTAATCGAATGATATGTGTGCATCTGGCAACCGAGTATTGCGGACATGTCCGCATTACGTCTCCAGTGCGGTGACTTCCTACGAAAGAGCCCGCTACGGCGGCAGAGTGTGGGACCTCGGCAGTCAGCCGGGACGTACCACTCGGAGAGCGCCGCCCGTCCCTACGCCGGGTGGGCCGGCGCACGAATGCGAAGGGGACCACGTGTCTGCTTCTTCCGCCGTTCGCCGTCTGACCGCTGTCGCCCTGGTGACCGGTTCCGTCGTGGCGGCCGCCGCCCTGCCGGCGTCCGCCGGCCAGGACAGGGGCCCCGACCGTCAGCAGGTCGTCATCAGCGACGTCCAGTACAACGCTCCCGGCCCGGACACCCGCAGCAACCGTTCGCTGAACGGCGAGTGGGTGAACATCACCAACCGGTCCCGCCAGAGCGTCGACCTGAAGGGCTGGACCCTGCGCAACAGCGAGGGAGACAAGTACACCTTCCGCCACCTGCGATTGAACGGCCGCTCGACGGTCAAGGTGCACACGGGACTCGGCCGTGACACCCGCCATGACGTCTACCAGGACCGCCGCGAGCACATCTGGGACAACCGCTCCGACCGGGCCACCCTGTCGAACCGCCGGGGCTCGGTCGTCGACACCGAGAGCTGGGGGCGTGGCCGCGGCCACGACCGGGACCGTGGCAACGACCGCGGCCACGACCGGGACCGTGGCCACGACCGCGATCGTGGCCACGACCGCGACCGTGGCAACGATCGCGGTAACGACCGCGACCGCCACCAGCGCTGATTCACCGTCCCGAGGGCGTGTCACGGCAGCCGGCCGTGACACGCCCTCCGGCGTTCCCCGGGCCCGCCCTGCGACGGGCCCACCCCGCACAGCGGGAGAAGCTCAGGGGCGCCACGAAGCACGGCCACGCACGTCGGACCGGCGCGATCACGGCGCTTCTCCTGGGCCGTCTGCCCGTTGCGGCCCCGGGCCCACGGCTGACAGCCCGGCTAGGCCACCGTGCGGATGAGCTTCTTGTTGACGAATTCCTCGGTGCCCGGGCGGCCGAGTTCGCGGCCGAAGCCGGAGCGCTTGATGCCGCCGAAGGGGAGTTCCGCGCCCTCGGCGCCGACGCCGTTCACGAAGACCATGCCGGCCTCGATGCGGTCGGCGACGCGTTCGGCCTGGGCGGGGTCCGTGGTGAAGAGGTAGGAGCCGAGACCGTACGGCGTGTCGTTGGCGATGCGCAGGGCGTCGTCCTCGTCGGCGGCCGGGAAGACCATGGCGACCGGGCCGAAGAGCTCCTGCCGGGCGGCCGCGTGGTCGGTGGTGAGACCGGTGAGGACGCCGGCCGGGAAGTACGCGCCGTGGCGCTCGCCCTCGGTGTGCAGCGTGGCGCCCTCGGCGACCGCCGCGTCCACCTGGCGGCCCAGGTTCTCGGCCGCCGCCACCGAGGACAGGGGTGCGCCGGTCGCGCCGGCCAGCAGGCGGGCGGTGAACTTCTCCACGAACGCGTCGTAGAGGTCCTGGACGACGACGAACCGCTTGGCCGCGTTGCACGCCTGACCCGTGTTGTCGAGGCGCGCGGCGACCGCGGAGTCGACGACCGCGTCCAGGTCGTCCGTGGACAGCACGATGAACGGGTCGGAGCCGCCCAGCTCCAGCACGACCTTCTTCAGGTGGCGCCCGGCGATCTCCGCGACGGCCGATCCGGCCCGCTCCGAGCCGGTGAGCGAGACGCCCTGCACGCGCGGGTCGGCGATCACGCCGGCGATCTGCTCGTTGGTCGCGTAGACGTTGACGTACGCGCCCTCCGGGAAGCCGGCCTTCGTGAACAGCCGCTCCAGCAGCGCCGCCGTGGCCGGGCACTGCGGGGCGTGCTTGAGCACGACGGTGTTGCCGATGGCGAGGTTCGGGGCGGCGAACCGGGCCACCTGGTAGGCCGGGAAGTTCCACGGCATGATGCCCAGCAGGACGCCCAGCGGGCTGCGCCGGACGACGGCGCTGCCGGGGCCGGAGGTGACGTCGAGCGGTTCGTCGGCGAGGAACTCCTCGGCGTGGTCGGCGTAGTAGTGGTAGATGTCGACGCAGAAGCCGACCTCGCCCTCGGCCTCCGCGAGCGGCTTGCCCATCTCGCGCACGATGCTCGCCGCCAGCTCCTCGCTGTGCTCCTGGTGCAGGTCGCCGATCCTGCGCAGCAGCGCCGCGCGCTCGGCCACGGTGCTCCCGCGGCCCCACGTGGTGGCCGCGTGGGTGGCGGCGGTCAGTGCCGCCTCGACCTCGGCGTCACTGGCGGTCGGGTAGAGCTCGGCGACTTCGCCGGTGGTGGGGTCGGTGACGGCGTACATCGGATCTCCTGGAGACGGTCGGGGGCGGGACGGGGGACGTCTTCGGTTGTGGGGACCGGCCCGGTACCCGGCTCAGGGTTCGAGGATGGTCCGCACTCCCGTGTTCGACCTGAGGTCCTCGAAGGCGGCCCCCGCTTCGGAGAGGGGGCGGGTGGTGCCGATCAGATCGTCCAGCGGGAGCCTGCCCGCCAGGTAGAGGCGGGCCAGCTTCGGGATGTCGATCTCCCCGATGCTGGAGCCGTAGTTACAGCCGAGGATACGTTTCCCCTGGTCGGCGAGGTCAAACAGGTCGAACGAACCCGTCGCGCCGGCGGGGGCCATGCCGACCAGGACCGCGGCCCCGCCCGGGGCGAGCATCGCGGGCAGGGTCTCGATGACGGTGGGGTTGCCGATCGCCTCGAAGGCGAACTCCACGCCGCCGAGTTCCTCCCGGCACCAGGCCGCGACGTCCGTCCCGGCCCCGTCGAGGGTGTGGGTGGCGCCGAACCGCTTCGCCACGGCGAGGCGTTCGGGGGAGAGGTCGACGGCGACGACGGGGTCGGCCCCGACCAGGTGCAGACCCATCACCACGCTGAGTCCCACCCCGCCCGTACCGATGACGACCGCGGACTCGCCGGGGCGGACCCGGGCGGTGTTCATGACCGCGCCGATGCCGGTCGTGATGGAGCAGCCGAGGAGGGCGCCGATGCCGAACGGCAGCTCCTCGGGGACCTTCACCGCCGCGGTCTCGGGCACGACCAGCCGGTTCGTGAACGCGCCCAGGCCCAGATACGGCCACACCGCCTCGCCCCGGGAGTCGGTGAACGGGGTGCCCCCGTCGGGGAGCGTGTTCTCGACCGCCTTGGTGCCGGTGCACAGCCACGCCGTTCCGGCCACGCACTTGCGGCAGCGGCGGCACGGCGCGAACCAGGACAGGACGACATGGTCGCCGGGCCGTACGGAGGTGACGCCGGCGCCGACGCCGGTGACCACCCCGGCCGCCTCGTGGCCGAGGACGAGCGGGCGGTCGGTGGGCCAGTCGCCCGTCACGATGTGCAGGTCCGAGTGGCACACGCCGGCCGCGCGCACCTCGATCTCCACCTCGCCCGGCCCGGCGGACCGCAGCGCCACCTCGCGCGACCCCAGCCCCGACTCCGGGTCGAAGACGACGGCGGAGGACAGAGCGGAAGACGGAGCGGAGGGCGGAGCGGAGGGGCTCGACGGGCCCGGTCGGTTCGCGGGGGGCACGGAGGCCGCGGGGGTCGCGGGAGTCACGGGACCTTCACCTCTTCCTTGGCCGGGTTCCCGGCGAGTTTGGTGTGGGGCTTGGCGACCGCGACGTAGACGAGGCCGATGGCGAACAGCACGGAGAAGACCAGGATCACGGCCCAGACCTGGACCCAGCTGCCGCCGACCGGGGCGAGCTCGGCGCGCGGCCAGGCGATGTTGACGGCCTCGAAGAGCAGCCACACCACAGCCAGCACGTTGATCACCAGGCCCGTCCTGCCCAGCCGCAGCTGCCCGGCGGCAGGGTTCCACCGGCCCTTCAGCCGGGCGACGAGCGCCACGACCGCGACGGTGAGGAAGATGAAGTAGAAGCCGCCGGAGCCGAACGAGATCAGGGTCGCCGCGGCGTTGCCGTTCAGCCCGAGCAGGAGCCCCAGGGCGGCGAGCACGGCCGTCACGATGAGCGAGACGTACGGGATCTGGCGTGCGCCGACGGTGGCGAGGGTCGGGGAGAAGGGCAGCTGCCGGTCGCGGGCGAACGCGAACACGGCCCGGCCGATGTACGTCTGGATCGAGATGGCGCACGCGATGAACGCGATCAGGACGACGAGGACGAACGGCTTCGCACTCCAGTCGCCGAGGCCCTCCGTCACCGCGGCGAACACGGGGTCCGCGATCTCGCCGGCCACGGCGTCCTCGGGCCGGCGCAGGGAGAGCGTCACGGCGATGCCGGTCAGCAGCACGGTGAACGCGACGAACAGGTAGGCGCGCAGCAGCGCCCGCGGCACGCTGCGCCGCGGCCGCTCGGTCTCCTCCGCGACCTGCGTGGTCGCGTCGAAGCCGAGGAACGCCCAGCCGGCCACCGCGAGACAGGTCAGGAAGCCGGCCAGGACGGAACCGCCGGAGACGTCCTCGGCCCCCAGGCTCTCGAACAGCATGCCGAAGCCGTTGTTGCGCATGAACACCAGCAGGATCACGCTGATGGCGATGGAGGCGACGCCCTCGGCGATGATCCCCGCGTTGAGGAAGTGCTTCACCGGGTTGACGCCGAGGAGGTTGATCCCGAGCGCCACGGCGATGAAGACCACGCCGAGGAGTACGTGGGCCGCCGCCGACGGGGTTCCGTCGGCGAAGAGCATGTACAGCCAGCTCGCGCCCAGGTAGGCCACCGTGGTCAGCGAGGCGATCGCGGAGGCGAGGTAGATCCAGCCGGTCAGCCAGCCCAGGCGCGGCCCGCCCAGCCTGCGCACCCACTGGTAGACGCCGCCCGTCATCGGGAACTGGGAGGACAGCTCGGCGTAGACCGTGGCGACCAGGAGCTGGCCGAGCGCGGCCACGACGACCGCCCAGATCCACGCGGGGCCCGCGAAGACGAACCCGAGCTGGACGACCGCGTAGATGCCGACGACGGGGGAGATGGTCGCGAACCCGATCGCGAACACGGCCCACGGGGACAGAGTGCGCTTCAGTTCCTGCTGATAGCCGTATTCGGCGAGGTCACCGGCGTCGGTGCGAGAGTCGTTCATGTGCTGCTCCTGACAGTGGTGCGTGCCGGAGGGGCGGCTCGACCGGGGAGGGGAGGGGCCGACTGCCGGTGGGCAGCTATTGGGCGCCTGGCCAATTACCTGATTGGTCGCACACTCAATAACATTCCCCGTATGACGTCAAGGGGTACGGGCAAGCGAGTGCGCAAGGCGCCGGCCGAGCGCCGCAACGAGATCGTCACCACCGCCGCGCGGATCGGGCTCACCGAAGGACTGGAGTGCATCACCCTGCGCCGGGTCGCCGACGAGCTGGGCGTGCAGTCCGGTCTCGTCGGTCACTACTTCCCGGCCGCCGACAAACTCGTGGCCGAGGCCTTCACCAGCGCCACCATGGCGGAACTCGACGGCCTCCTCCCGGACCCGGAGGAGGCCGCCGACACCGGGGCCGCGCCCGGAGGCACCGGACCCGGCACCCCGATACGCACCCTCCGCCGCTTCTTCGCCCTCTCCTCCAGCGCCGACTTCGACAACATCAGCAAGCTCTGGCTCAACGCCCGGCACCTGTCGCGCTACCGTCCCGTGCTCCGCGATCACGTCGTCGAGCAGGAGCTGCTCTGGTGCCGGCGCATCGAGCGGGTCGTCGCCGCCGGGGTGGAGACGGGAGACTTCCGCTGCGACGACCCCTGGGCGGCGGCCGTACGCATCCTCGTCGCGATCGACGGGACCAGCGCCTACATCAACACCAGTGCCGAGCACCGTGCCGCCCCGGTCGCCCACATGGTCCGCACCCTCGCCGAGTCCGAGCTGGGGCTGGCACCCGGCGTCCTCGAACCGCGCTGACGGCGGGGCGGCGGGCCCCGGACCCCGGGGCCCGGGCCGACCGGCCGTCGGTAAAGGCAGCGGGCGGGCGGGCGTAGCGTGGGAGGCATGACGACGTACGGATCTTTTCCCGGCACCCGGCCCCGGCGTCTGCGGACCACCCCCGCCCTGCGCCGGATGGTGGCCGAGACCCGGCTGCACCCCGCCGACTTCATCCTCCCCGCCTTCGTGCGCGAGGGGGTGGGCGAGCCGGTGCCGATCGAGGCGATGCCGGGCGTGGTGCAGCACACCCGGGACACCCTGAAGAAGGCGGCCGCGGAGGCCGTGGCGGCCGGGATCTCCGGGATCATGCTGTTCGGCGTGCCCGAGGAGTCCAAGAAGGACGCCCTGGGCACCCCCGGCACCGACCCGGACGGCATCCTCCAGGTCGCCCTGCGGGACGTACGGGCCGAGGTCGGGGACGACCTGCTCGTCATGTCCGACCTGTGCCTCGACGAGACGACGGACCACGGGCACTGCGGAGTCCTGGACGACCGGGGCCGCGTCGACAACGACGCCACCCTCGAGCGGTACGCCGAGATGGCGCAGGTCCAGGCCGACGCGGGCGCCCACGTCGTCGGGCCCAGCGGGATGATGGACGGACAGATCGGCGTCATCCGTGACGCCCTCGACCAGATCGGCCGCGAGGACGTCGCGATCCTCGCCTACACCGCCAAGTACGCCTCCGCCTTCTACGGGCCCTTCCGCGAGGCCGTCGGCTCGTCGCTCAAGGGCGACCGCAAGACGTACCAGCAGGACCCCGCCAACATCCGTGAGTCGATGCGTGAGCTGGCGCTCGACCTCGAGGAGGGCGCCGACATGGTGATGGTCAAGCCGGCCGGGCCCTACCTCGACATCCTCGCCAAGGTCGCCGACGCCGTGGACGTGCCCGTCGCCGCGTACCAGATCTCCGGCGAGTACGCGATGATCGAGGCCGCCGCCGAGAAGGGCTGGATCGACCGGGACCGGGCGGTCCTGGAGTCCCTGACCGGCATCAAGCGGGCCGGCGCGCAGAACATCCTCACCTACTGGGCCGTCGAGGTGGCGCGGAAGCTGAACGCCGCTCGTTGACGCGGGGCGCCCTGACGGCCGCCCCGGGACCGGACCTTGCGGTGGTTGCGGACCCTGTCGGTCGCCTGCGGGTCCGGCTCGGCCCGCGGAAGCGTCCGGCGCCGTGACCGGACGGGTTCCACGATGATGCCGCCGGAGGGCGCCTCCACAGGCCCTCCGGCCTCGTGCGCGGGGGACGGCCGGGCCCGGGCCGGCCGCTAGTCGGCCGGTGGTGTGGGCATGTGGGGGAAGAGGGCCGCGTACGGTGCGAAGATCTCGTCGTAGGAGAGGCCGCGCCGTTCCAGCGCCCTCCTCGCGTATTCGAGCCACCCCAGTGTCGTCCCGCGAATGATCAACGGCATGGCCTCCGCCCTGAGGGTCTCGGCCGCGACGGCCAGATCCTTCGGCCAGGGCCCGTGCAACTCCGCGATGTGGGAGACCAGGCCAGGGGACGATTCCTGGTAGAGGCCCGGCAGCATCTCCGCGAACGGCCCCGGGCCCAGGACGGCACGCAGGCGTACCAGCAACTCGGTGTGGCCGGCCGGCGGAACGGGAAGGGCGCTGAAGACCGCGAAGTCGATTCCGTGGCCCCCCACGCCCTTCAGCTCCGTGACGAGGTCCGCGACTTCCGCGGACGGTCTGTGATGGACGATCGCCTGGAGCAACACGCTGTCACCGTGCAGATGGCGCGGTGCCGTCGTGAGCAACTCCCGCACCATGAGCACGACGTCCGCGTAGGGGCGTCGTGCCGCGACGCGAAACGCCCTGCGTACGACATCGGGTGCTTCCCTCTGGTGGTACGGCATGAGGCGGTACAGAGCGGCAACATCCGCCGGAGGCCGGTTCCACAGTGCCTCGTGCAGCATCTGCGCGCCGAGCTTGGTGGGTTCCTCCGCGTCCTCGGCGTTCAACAGGACGAGGACCAGCCGGGCGAGTTCCTCCGGCGCGAGTGACCTGGCCAACGTCATGCACAGCCGGACCGCCCCTTCCCACCAGTGGTGATCGATGAGGCGGTCCGCCAGGAGCACGACCTCCCGTGCCGGCCGGCGCGCCGCGATGTCAGGGAAACGCGGGTCGTGCGGATCGCGGTCCCGCAGGAGGACGAGGGCCGTTTGTTCGGCCCACAGGAACGTCGGCGTGGGCACGTCGGTCACGTCGTTCCACAACGGCCCGTTGTCCGCGCCGTTCGCGCCGGTCACCGCGTTGTCCGCGTTGTCCGTGGCCGGATCCTCGGGCAGCCGCCGGGTCTCTGCGTCTGGGTCCAGGCCCGTCAGAGCTCCGCTCAGGCGGTCGGAGATGCGCCGGCTGACCGCTTCGGCGCGGGCGAGAGCGGCATCGACATCGTCACCGAAGGGGGCCAGGGGCGTGGCGTCCTGCTTCGCCCGTGGTCCGGGGAGCGCACCGTCCGCCACGGGCAGTGCCGCCGCCTCCCGCAGGTGTCGCACCTCCTTCCGCACGCGCCGGGTCCGGGTGAACGCCTCCGCCAGTAGTTCAGTGGCGAGCCTGCGGTCCTGCTCGGCTCTCGCCAGGGTTGTCGCCGTACGGCCGTGCCGTTCGACCACACTCGCCAACTCGGTGTCCACGGTCGCCAGACGAGCCGGATCCAAAGGCTGCGAGGTCATCGCCAACTCCTTTTCCAAGGTGAGTTCTTCGACCTCGTTGGCGAGTACGACAACCCAGGCGGACAGGGCCGAGTTGAGTTCCGTTGCCTCGCTCAGTGCCAGCCGGGACTGCTGCTGGACCCGGGAGAGAACCTCCAGTTCATCGCTCTTGCGGCGCAGTTCCCGGTACACGTCCAGGAGTTCCTCCTGGGACTTTTCCACCACGGTGCGGACGGCCTTCGGCTGCCGCGTCAGGTCGGGTACCGGTGTGCTCCGCTCCTCGGCCGTCTGCAGCAGCTCGGTCGCCTTCTTCCGCAACCGGGCCCGCCTCGGCAACAGTTCATGCGACTGAGTGCATGCCACGACCACGGCATCCACGAACTCCGCATCGAGCTTGGCACCCGCCAGCCGCTCGCTGATCGCCGATGTGCGCAAGCCGGTCGCATCCATCAGCTCGGCCACAGTGAGGCCGGCCTCCTCCATCCGCTTGCGCAGGAAGCGGGCCAGGGCGTTGTACTCCTGTGAACGGTCCCGCAACGGGCCGAACTTGCGGCCGGGCCGCGCCGGGGGCTTCCCGCTTGTGCCGCCCCGCGTACCGACGTGGTCCTGTGCGTCCATGTCCCCCCGCAACCGTCCGCTTGTCCGTTGTCCGCGGACAACGCCCATTGTGCGCCGGGGTAATACCCCTGATCAGCATGTTCGGAATCAAGGGAGGAGGACAACGTTTCGGCGGACGAGGCTGGTGTCCCCGGACGGACCGGCCGTCCGGGGACACCACCCCGTGGAGGACCAATGAACCGCCCCCAGCGGCTGACCGATCTGCTGGCCTTCGTCGCTGTCCTGCTGACGGTCGTCGGTCTGCTTCTCATCGGTGTACCGACGGAGTCCCTGGCGATCGTCGTCGTCGCCATGGGCGGCCTGTACGGCACCTGGGTGGGCACCGTACATCGGCCTCGGTCCGGATCCCGGACCGAGGCCGACGACGAGGAACGTTAGACGAGGGGCGCCGGGTGTCAGAGCCGCTCGGGCGTCCGGATGCCCAGCAGTGCCATGCCCCGGTGCAGCGTGCGGGCCGTGACGTCGCACAGGAACAGGCGGTTGGCCACCTGGTCCGGCGACTCGGCCTTCAGCACCGGGCACTTGTCGTAGAACGACGTGTACAGGGACGCCAGCTGGTACAGGTACGCGGCCAGCTTGTGCGGGGCGTACTCGCGTGCCGCGTCCGCCACCGTCTCCGCGAACGCGTCCACGTGCAGGCCCAGCGCCCGCTCGGCCTCGTGCAGGGCCAGCTCCGGGTGCGCGGACGGGCGTACGCCTTCGGGAGCCTTGCGCAGGATCGACTGGATACGGGCGTAGGCGTACTGGAGGTACACCGACGTGTCGCCGTTCAGCGAGACCATCTGGTCGAGGTCGAACTTGTAGTCCCGGTTCGCCGACGTCGACAGGTCCGCGTACTTCACCGCGCCGACGCCCACCTGGGCGCCCCGCTCGGCGATCTCCTCCTCGGACAGGTCCTGCGCCTTCTCCCGGACCACCGCGGAGGCGCGGTCGATCGCCTCGTCCAGCAGATCCACCAGCTTCACCGTCTCGCCCTCACGGGTCTTGAACGGCTTGCCGTCCTTGCCGAGGACCGTGCCGAACGCCAGCTGGACCGCCTTCACGCCGTCCCCGAGCCAGCCGGCCCGGCGCGCGGTCTCGAAGACCATCTTGAAGTGCAGCGCCTGCCGGGCGTCCACCACGTACAGCAGGGTGTCCGCCTTCAGGTGGAACACGCGGTCCCGGATCGCGGACAGGTCGGTCGCCGCGTAGCCGTAGCCGCCGTCCGACTTCTGGACGATCAGCGGGACCTGCTTGCCGTCCGGGCCCAGGACGTCCTCGAAGAACACGCACAGCGCGCCCTCGGAGCGGACCGCGACACCCGACTCCTCCAGCAGACGGCAGGTCTCGGCGAGCATGTCGTTGTAGCCGGACTCGCCGACGATGTCCGCGTCCTGGATCTCCATGTCCAGCTTCTCGAAGACGGAGAAGAAGTAGATCTTCGACTCGTCGACGAACTTCTGCCAGATGGAGAGCGTGTGGGGATCGCCCGCCTGGAGGTCGACCACCCGGCGCCGGGAGCGCGTCTTGAACTCCTCGTCGGAGTCGAACAGCTTCCGCGCGGTCTTGTAGAGGCGGTCCAGGTTCGACATCGCCTCCTCACCGGAGATCGCGCCGTCCTCGGAGGACTTGTGGTCCAGCTCGTGCGGGTGCTCGTCCAGATACTGGATGAGCATGCCGAACTGGGTTCCCCAGTCGCCGATGTGGTGGCGGCGCACCACGTTCTCCCCGGTGAACTCCAGGAGCCGGCCCACCGAGTCCCCGATCACGGCGGACCGCAGGTGGCCGACATGCATCTCCTTCGCCACGTTCGGCTGGGCGTAGTCGATCACCGTGGTGCCCGGGTTCGCGGAGACCGGCACGCCGAGGCGCTCGGTGTCCGCGTACCGCGCGGCGAGGTTCGCGGTGATCGCCCGGTCGGAGATCGTGATGTTGAGGAAGCCGGGGCCGGAGACCTCGACGTCCTTGATCAGCTCGTCACCGGTGACGACGTGCGAGACGACCTCGGCGGCCAGCTCCCGCGGGTTCGCCTTCGCCTTCTTGGCCAGCGCCAGGATGCCGTTGGCCTGGTAGTCCGCCCGGTCGCTGCGTCGCAGCAGCGGGTCCGCGCCGGCGGCCTCCGGCCGGGTGGCCGAGAGCGCGGACGCGAGATGCTGCTGGACGGAGTCGCTGAGGGACGTGACCGAGGCCATGGAGTGGCTGCCGTTCTGCTCGGGTTGTGGAGCTGTTGACTTCTACGGAGGGCTACTACAGGTGACTACTGCTGAAGCCGAGTATCCCACGCGGTGAAAAGCGGTTTTCGCGGATGCGGTCCGGGCTGGGAGAATGGAGAGGTCAGCCGTGCGACCGTACCGGCTGCCCGAGCAGAAAGAAGGACGTGCCGATCGTGGCTCAGAGCACCGAGACCACCGACTGGGTCTCCCGTTTCGCGGACGAGGTCATCGAGGAGTCGGAGCGTCGGGCCCCGGGCAAACCGGTCGTCGTCGCGTCCGGACTCTCCCCCTCGGGTCCGATCCACCTGGGCAACCTCCGCGAGGTCATGACCCCGCACCTGGTCGCCGACGAGATCCGCCGCCGCGGCCACCAGGTCCGCCACCTGATCTCCTGGGACGACTACGACCGGTACCGCAAGGTCCCCGCCGGGGTCGAGGGCGTCGACGAGACGTGGTCCGAGCACATCGGCAAGCCGCTCACCTCGGTCCCCGCCCCCAAGGGCTCCCCGTACCCGAGCTGGGCCGAGCACTTCAAGGCCGCCATGGTCGAGTCGCTCGCCGAGCTGGGCGTGGCGTTCGACGGGATCAGCCAGACGGAGCAGTACACCTCCGGTGTCTACCGCGAGCAGATCCTGCACGCCATGAAGCACCGCGGCGACATCGACGCGATCCTCGACCAGTACCGCACCAAGAAGGCCCCGGCGAAGAAGCAGCAGAAGGCGGTCGACGAGGCCGAACTGGAGGCGGCGGAGGGCTCCGGCGCCGCCGCCGAGGACGACGGCAGCACCGGCTCCGCCGGCTACTTCCCGTACAAGCCCTACTGCGGCAACTGCGAGAAGGACCTCACCACCGTCGCCTCCTACGACGACGACACCACCGAGCTGACCTACTCCTGCACCGCCTGCGGCTTCTCCGAGACGGTCCGGCTGAACGAGTTCAACCGCGGCAAGCTGGTCTGGAAGGTCGACTGGCCGATGCGCTGGGCGTACGAGGGCGTGATCTTCGAGCCGAGCGGCGTCGACCACTCGTCGCCCGGCTCGTCGTTCCAGGTCGGCGGGCAGATCGTCGGCATCTTCGGCGGCGAGCAGCCCATCGGCCCCATGTACGCCTTCGTCGGCATCAGCGGCATGGCCAAGATGTCCTCCTCACGCGGCGGCGTGCCCACGCCCGCCGACGCGCTGAAGATCATGGAACCCCAGCTGCTGCGCTGGCTGTACGCGCGGCGCCGGCCCAACCAGTCCTTCAAGGTCGCCTTCGACCAGGAGATCCAGCGCCTCTACGACGAGTGGGACCGGCTCGACGCCAAGGTCGCCGACGGCAGTGCCCTGCCCGCCGACGTCGCCGCGCACTCCCGCGCGGTGGGCACGGCGGGCGGCGCCCTGCCCAGGACGCCCCGGCCGCTGCCGTACCGCACCCTCGCCTCCGTCGCCGACATCACCGGCGGGCACGCGGACCAGGCGCTGCGCATCCTCAGCGACTTCGACCCCGCCCAGCCGCTCACCTCGCTCGACGAGGCCCGGCCGCGCTACGACAAGGCCGAGGCGTGGATCTCCCTCCACGTCCCGGCCGACCAGCGCACCATCGTGCGCACGGAGCCGGACGAGGAGCTGCTGAAGTCCCTGGACGAGCAGGGCCGCCAGTCGCTGCGGCTGCTCCTCGACGGGCTGGCCGACCACTGGTCCCTGGACGGGCTGACCCACCACGTCTACGGCGTTCCCAAGGTCCAGGCCGGCTTCCCCGCCGACGCCACGCCCAAGGAGCTGCCCGCGGAGATCAAGTCCGCGCAGCGGTCGTTCTTCGCCCTGCTCTACCACCTGCTGGTCGGGCGGGACACCGGTCCGCGTCTGCCCACCCTGCTGCTCGCGGTGGGCCAGGAGCGGGTGCGGCGGCTGCTCGGGGACTGATCGACGCGTAGGCATACGACGAGGGGGCGCCCGGTGTTCCGCACCGGGCGCCCCCTCGTCGTATGCCTAAGTCCGCGTGGCGCGGGTCACGCGGGTCACGCGATGTGGTCCTCCTCCAGCTCCGCGGAGTGCCGGTTCTGGAAGTCCATGACCATGCGCTTGGCCTCGGCGTCCGGCAGGGGCCGGCCGTACGTCGCCTCGACGTTGTCGCCGAACTCGCGCGGAGTCGGGTAGCCGCTGCCGCTGATCGACTGCTTGAAGATCTGGTAGTAGCCCTCTTCGTCGGGGACCGGGGCCGAGGGCTCCGGAGTGCCGCCGCCCTCGCCCAGCTCACGGGTGCGGCCGGGGCCGACCGGGATGGGGAACGTGCCGGTGTCCTCCGGGGACGGCTCCCGCGCCGGGGGCGCCTCCTCGAACTGCCCGCGGTACTGCTCGGCCCGCTCCTGCTCCGCGGCCCAGTCGGCGTACTGCGGGTCCTGGGTGGGGTCGTAGGTGGGGTCGTAGCCGCCGTGGTACTCGACGGACTGCGGGTCCCGGGCGTGCAGCCACAGGCTCTGGTCCGGGTCGGGCTGCCGCTGCTCGTACGGCGCGTTGGGGCCGTGCTGCTCGTACGGGGGCGTGAACTGCGCGTCCTGGACGCCCCGGGTGGTGCGGGCGTCGCGGAAGGCCCGGGGGTCCTGGGCGTCGCGGTGGCCGCCGTCGCGGTGGTCCTCGTCGTACGCGCCGCCGTCGTTCTCGTCACCGAAGGTGCCGTGATCCCCGCGGTCGCCGGGGCCGCCCGTCAGTTCGGGGCGCTGTTCGGCGGGCGGGGCCGCCTTCTGCAGGGAGAGCGCCGGTGCCGCGGCGGCCGGACCGCCCACGGTGGCCTGGTGCTCGGGGGCCGGCGGGATCAGCGCCGGTTCGATGCCGGCCGCCGCCAGACCGGCCGGGGCCGTCTCGGCGAGGGGGACGCCGTACTTGGCCAGGCGCAGCGGCATCAGGGACTCCACCGGGGCCTTGCGGCGCCAGCTGCGGCCGAAGCGGGAGCGCATCCGGGCCTGGTAGACGAGACGTTCCTGCTCCAGCTTGATGACCTGCTCGTAGGACCGCAGTTCCCACAGCTTCATCCGCCGCCACAGCAGGAACGTGGGTATCGGCGAGAGCAGCCACCGGGTGAGGCGGACGCCCTCCATGTGCTTGTCCGCGGTGATGTCGGCGATCCGGCCGACCGCGTGCCGGGCGGCCTCCACGGACACCACGAACAGGATGGGGATCACACTGTGCATCCCCACGCCGAGCGGATCCGGCCAGGCGGCCGCGCCGTTGAAGGCGATCGTCGCCGCCGTCAGCAGCCACGCCGTCTGACGCAGCAGCGGGAAGGGGATACGGATCCAGGTCAGCAGCAGATCCAGGGCCAGCAGGACGCAGATGCCCGCGTCGATGCCGATCGGGAACACGTAGCTGAAGTTTCCGAAGCCCTTCTGCAGGGCCAGTTCGCGGACGGCCGCGTAGGACCCCGCGAAGCCGATGCCGGCGATGACCACGGCTCCGGCGACGACCACACCGATGAGAATCCGGTGCGTCCGTGTCAGCTGAATGGGCGCGGCCACCCGTACTCCCCTCCTCAAGCGTGTTGTTGCGCGCAACAGAGTGGCACATGTGTGCGGAGAACGAGTGGCCGGTTCCGTATCGGAGTTTCACCGCCCGCCTTCGGGACCGCCTTCGGACCCGTCTCGGGCCCGTCTTCGAGCCCGTCCCGGGGCACGTCGCCGTGGCCGCCGGACCTCAGTCCTTCGCCGGAGCCGAGGAGGACGCCGGCTTCGACGGCGAACCGCTCTCGGCGGCCCCGCCGGAGCTCTTGCCGCCGCTGGCCCCGGTCACGGCCTTCACCGCTTCCTTCGCCGCCTTCTTCGCGTCCTTCATCAGGTCGTCGGCGCTCGGCGACTTGTCGCCGGCGAGACCCGCCCCGTTGTAGTCGAGGGTGACGACGACGTTCTCGACGCGGGCCACGACCGTCTGCTGCTTGAAGGTGCCTTCCTTCTTCTTCAGGTCGTAGCGCACGGCCGTCGCCTCGTCGCCGGTGTCCGCGACGGGTTCGGACGCCATGTCCTTGGCATCCTCGGAGGCCTGGACTTCCTTGACCCGCTTGTCGTAGTAGTCCTTGGCCAGTTCGTCGCCCGCGCCCCGCGTGGTGTCCGACTCGAAGCGCAGCATCGACACGCTCAGCCAGCGGAACTGCGAACCGTCCACACCCTTGTTGGCGAGGCTGTCCCAGGAGCAGCCGGCGCGCGTCGAGATGTCGTCGGACTGGCTCTCCTTGCCCGACTTCGCCTTCGGTACGAGGTCCTCCAGGGTCTTCTTCGACAGGACGTCGCACGCCTCCGGCAGGTCCTTGTACACCGCAGCCCGCACCGTCGGGGACGGGCTCGCGGACGCGGACGCCGACGCCGGGCTGTCGGCCGCCTTGTCCTTGCCGTCGTCGGAGCCGGAGTCCGAGGAGCAGCCGGCGGCGATCAGCATCGCGGGGACGGCCGCCGCGCCGACAAGGACGCGGTGGAGGCGCTTCGTTCTCCCCCACTGCCTGGACGACGCGGGTGGTGCCTCCATGTCTCGCTGTGCTCGTCGCTGCATGGTTCCTTCACTCATGACGCTTGTGTTCCCTGCGGTCAAGCCTGTGTTCCCTGCGGTCAAAACGGGGTCCAGGGGGTCACGGTACGCGGTGAGCCCACCGTGTGGTCTTCCTTCGGACGCTTCGCGCAGGGCCGTGAAGGAGGCGTGGACGAGGCTCAGCCGCCCAGCGAATCGGCCAGCAGAGAGGCCAGTTTCCGTGCCCTGTCCTGCATTTCCTCGCTGTCCGGGACGGTGCCGACGGTCACCGGCTGCTCCGCGTACTCGATCGTCACGATCACGTTGGACGTGCGGAACGCCACAGTCACCGAGCGCTGCTTGACGGTCGATCCGGAGCTGCTCAGCTCGTCGTCGATGAAGGCCTCGTCGCCGAATTCGTCCAGGAGGCGGGGCTGGAGGTCGGCGGGCGGGACGGACGGCGACGCGGGGGAGGACTCGCCCTCGGACGGCGAGCCGGAGCCGGAGGTCTTGGTGGCCGCCGCGGCGTCGGCACCGGAGGGGCGGGCCGAAGGGGACGAGGACGCGTCCGGATCGGCGGACGCGCTGCCGCCGTCCTCACCGGCCTCGTCGTCCGTGCCCGCGGAACCGGACTCGGTGGCCGTCGGCTCCGGAAGGCCCGCCGCCGCCCGCTTCGTCGCGAAGAGCTCCTCGGCCTGGTTGTCGTCGCTGACGGCGTTGTCGTAGGAGAAGACCCGCTCGAAGTCGACCACCAGGCGGTTGGTGGCCTCGGCCGACTCCACCTTCCAACTGCAGCCCACCTTGCGGTCGGTGTCGTACGTGAGCGTCGCCTCGCCCGCGTACGCCTTCGTCCGCCGGGCCTCGTCGGTCATCTCCCCGATACCGGGCAGGAGTTCGTCGAGCGTCCCGGTACCGACCGCGCCGCAGGGCTCCGGAAGCGTGGCGTACCTGCCGGGCTGGGCCGCCTGCGACGCCGTCCCGGCGCTGCCCGGGTTGGAGTTGTCCGACCGGCTCCCGTCGCCCGAACTGCCGGTGCATCCGGCCAACAGGGCCGCGAGGAGCGCGGCGACGCCGGGTACGTAGGCCCTCCGCTGCACGGCCGGGCTCCTCTCGACGGTGGGCGCGGGCCTCGGCCCGCCGGGTCTACCAGTGTCCTTGCTGCTTATTCGCTTGCCGCACGGGGGCACCCCCGGCAGACAATGTGTATCGCACGCACTGCCGTGAACGCCGGTCCGAAGTCCCTTTCGTCGACCCTGGCGACGGTTTTTGCGCTTTCGGACTTCTGTTGCTTTTCGGGGGAATGAGGAAAATATGTCGTACGTGGAAATGCCGGGTGCGAAGGTGCCGATCCGCATGTGGACGGATCCGGCGTCGGTGGAGGAGGTCGCCCTCCAGCAGTTGCGGAACGTGGCGACCCTGCCCTGGATCAAGGGCCTCGCCGTGATGCCGGACGTGCACTACGGCAAGGGGGCGACGGTCGGCTCGGTCATCGCGATGCGGGGCGCGGTGTGCCCGGCGGCGGTGGGGGTCGACATCGGCTGCGGCATGTCGGCGGTGAAGACGTCCCTGACGGCGAACGACCTGCCGGGCGACCTGTCCCGGCTGCGCTCGAAGGTCGAGCAGGTGATCCCGGTCGGGCGCGGAATGCACGACACCCCCGTGGACCCGGCCCGCCTGCACGGGTTCGCGACCGGCGGCTGGGACGACTTCTGGGGGCGGTTCGACGGGGTGGCGGAAGCGGTCAAGTTCCGTCACGAGCGGGCCGGCAAGCAGATGGGGACACTGGGCGGCGGAAATCATTTCGTCGAAGTGTGCACGGATACGACCGGTTCTGTCTGGTTGATGCTGCACTCCGGTTCCCGGAACATCGGCAAGGAACTCGCCGAGCACCACATCGGCGTGGCCCAGAAACTCCCGCACAACCAGGGCCTGGTCGACCGCGACCTCGCCGTCTTCGTGGCGGACACCCCGCAGATGGCGGCCTACCGGAACGACCTGTTCTGGGCCCAGGAGTACGCGAAGCGCAACCGTTCGATCATGATGGCGCTCCTGAAGGACGTCATCCGCAAGGAGTTCAAGAAGGCGAAGCCGGCCTTCGAGACGGAGATCAGCGCGCACCACAACTACGTGGCCGAGGAGCGCTACGACGGAATGGACCTGCTCGTCACCCGCAAGGGCGCGATCCGCGCGGGCTCCGGCGAGTTCGGGATCATCCCGGGCTCCATGGGCACGGGTTCGTACATCGTCAAGGGCCTCGGGAACGCCGACTCCTTCAACTCGGCGTCCCACGGCGCCGGCCGCCGGATGAGCCGCAACGCGGCGAAGCGGCGCTTCTCGACCAAGGACCTGGAGGAGCAGACGCGGGGCGTGGAGTGCCGCAAGGACTCCGGTGTCGTGGACGAGATCCCGGGCGCGTACAAGCCGATCGAGCAGGTCATCGACCAGCAGCGGGACCTCGTGGAGGTCGTGGCGAAGCTGAAGCAGGTCGTCTGTGTGAAGGGCTGACCAGGACCTGTCCGGCATGGTCCGACGTGATCCGCCGGACAGGACCCGGGCGTCGGTGCCGTCTCACCGTTCCCGGTGGACCTTGCTGTTCGACGCCTGGGCGCGCGGGCGGACGACCAGCAGGTCGATGTTGACGTGGCTGGGGCGGGTCACCGCCCAGGTGATGGTGTCGGCGACGTCCGCCGCGGTGAGGGGCTCGGCGACGCCCTCGTACACCTTGGCGGCCTTCGCCTCGTCGCCGCCGAAGCGGGTGAGGGCGAACTCGTCGGTCTTCACCATGCCGGGCGCGATCTCGATGACGCGGACGGGCCGGCCGACGATCTCCAGGCGCAGGGTCTCGGCGAGGACGTGGGCGCCGTGCTTGGCGGCGACATAGCCGGCGCCGCCCTCGTAGGTGGAGTGCCCGGCGGTCGAGGACACGACGACGACCGTGCCGTCGCCGCTCGCCTCCAGCTTGGGCAGCAGGGCCTGGGTGAGGTGCAGGGTGCCGATGACGTTGGTCTCGTACATCCGGCGCCAGTCCTCCGGGTCGCCGGTCGCGACCGGGTCGGCGCCCAGCGCTCCGCCGGCGTTGTTGACCAGGACACCGACGGTTTTGAACGCGGTGGCGAACTCGTCGACGGCCGCGCGGTCGGTGACGTCGAGCGGATACGCGGTCGCCGTGTGGCCCGCCGCGTTCAGCTCCTCGGCGAGCGCCTCGATCCGGTCCTTGCGGCGGGCGGTGAGGACGACGCGGTAACCGGCCTCGGCGAGTCCGCGTGCCGTGGCGGCCCCGATCCCGCTGCTCGCGCCGGTGACGACGGCGATACGCGACGCTGCGGACGGTGTTGCGGCGGCCATGGGGTTCCTCCACGCGGGCGACTGCGGTGCCGGGCCCGGCCAGGATATGCGGGAGCGGATGGTCCGCCGGGGCGGCCCCGGACCGCGCGGGCACACGGGTGCATGGGTGCACGGGCGAGCGAGTACGCGAGTGCGATGGCCACGGGGTGCGGTGGGGGCGGTGGGCCCGTGGGGGTCAGCCGTTGCGCGGGGCCCACATGATCACGGCCATCCCGGCCAGGCAGATCAGCGCGCCGGCGATGTCCCAGCGGTCCGGGCGGTAGCCGTCCGCGACCGCGCCCCACAGGAGGGAACCGGCGACGAAGATGCCCCCGTACGCGGCGAGGACCCGGCCGAAGTGCGCGTCGGGCTGGAAGGTCGCGACGAATCCGTACGCGCCGAGGGCGAGGACACCGCCGACCGCCCACATCCAGCCGCGCTGGTCCCGTACGCCCTGCCAGACCAGCCAGGCGCCGCCGATCTCCAGGATCGCGGCGAGGACGAACAGGGCGGCGGAGCGGGCGATCAGCATGCGGACAGCTTCACACGCGGGGTTTCGGAATAACGGGGGCAGGGGGCCCGTTCACGGGTATAGTTGAACCGTCAACAACCTGGAAGGTGAGCGGCCATGCAGTTCGGGATCTTCAGCGTCGGTGACGTCACGCCCGACCCGACCACGGGGCGTACCCCCACCGAGCGCGAGCGGATCAAGGCCATGGTCGCCATCGCGCTGAAGGCGGAAGAGGTGGGTCTGGACGTGTTCGCCACCGGCGAGCACCACAACCCGCCGTTCGTGCCGTCCTCGCCGACGACCATGCTCGGCTACATCGCCGCACGCACGGAGAAGCTGATCCTCTCCACCTCGACCACCCTGATCACCACCAACGACCCGGTGAAGATCGCCGAGGACTTCGCGATGCTCCAGCACCTGGCCGACGGCCGGGTGGACGTGATGATGGGACGCGGCAACACCGGGCCGGTCTACCCCTGGTTCGGCAAGGACATCCGCGAGGGCATCAACCTCGCCATCGAGAACTACGCCTTGCTGCACCGCCTGTGGCGCGAGGACGTCGTCAACTGGGAGGGCAGGTTCCGCACCCCGTTGCAGGGCTTCACCTCCACGCCCCGCCCGCTGGACGACGTACCGCCGTTCGTCTGGCACGGGTCGATCCGCTCGCCCGAGATCGCCGAGCAGGCCGCGTACTACGGCGACGGCTTCTTCCACAACAACATCTTCTGGCCCGCCGACCACACCAAGCGGATGATCGAGCTGTACCGGGCCCGGTACGCGCACTACGGGCACGGCACGCCCGAGCAGGCCATCGTCGGCCTCGGCGGCCAGGTGTTCATGCGGAAGAACTCGCAGGAGGCGGTGCGCGAGTTCCGTCCGTACTTCGACGTCGCCCCCGTCTACGGGCACGGGCCCTCGCTGGAGGAGTTCACCCGGCAGACCCCGCTGACCGTGGGTTCCCCGCAGCAGGTCATCGAGAAGACGCTGTCCTTCCGCGACTACGCGGGCGACTACCAGCGTCAGCTGTTCCTCATGGACCACGCGGGACTGCCGCTGAAGACCGTGCTCGAGCAGCTCGACCTGCTCGGCGAGGAAGTCGTGCCGGTGCTGCGCAAGGAGTTCGCCAAGGACCGCCCGGCCGACGCGCCGGACGCCCCGACCCACTCCTCGCTGCTGGCCGGCCGGGAGGTGACCAAGGTATGAGCGTCGTCGTCGTATCGGCCGGGCTGAGCGTGCCGTCGTCCACCCGGCTGCTCGGGGAGCGGCTGGCCGCCGCGGCCACCGGCCAGGCCCCGGCCGATGTGCGGGTGATCGAGCTGCGGGACCTCGCGGTCGACATCGCGCACAACTTCACCAGCGGTTTCCCGGCGCCGGCACTCGCCGACGCGATGGACGCCGTGACCGGGGCGGACGGGCTGATCGTGGTCACGCCGGTGTTCTCGGCGTCGTACAGCGGACTGTTCAAGTCGTTCTTCGACGTGCTCGGCGTACGGGACCGGGAGGCACTGGCCGGCAAGCCGGTGCTGATCGCCGCGACCGGGGGCACGCCCCGGCACTCGCTGGTACTGGAGCACGCCCTGCGCCCCCTCTTCGCCCACCTGCGCGCGGTCGTCGTCCCCACGGGGGTGTACGCCGCGTCCCAGGACTGGGGCGACAAGGGCCTGGACGCCCGGATCGAGCGGGCGGCGGGCGAGCTGGCCGCCCTGACGGGCGCGCTGTCGGCCGCCTCCGGCGGTACGGACGGCGCCGGTGCGATCAGTGTCACGCGCGGGGGCGTGGCCGACGACAAGTTCGACGCGCGCAACGTGGTGCCGTTCGAGGAGCAGCTGGCCGCGCTGCGGTCGGCGGGCTGAGCGCACCAGGACGTCGAACGCGTCGAACGTGCCGAAGGCGCAGCAGGTGCCGAAGGCGCTGAGTGCAGGACTCCCGGCGGTCTTCCCTGGACAGTGGCCGTCGGGTGAGGCGACCGGTCCCCTCCGGTTCCGGTCGCTCGCGAGGTTCCGGTCGTGGGCGGGGACGCCTGCGACCGGACCGCGGGCAGGGCCGTGCGTCGGACCGCGACGGGATCACGGACCGTACGGCAGCCCGAGGGAGTGGGCGGGAGGGCCGAGAAGGCGGCGGTGTCCGGGCCACCGGTCGTTCGCCGGGGCGGCGGTCCTTGGCAGACTGGCACCGTGCCCCCTACCGCGTCCCACACCCCCACCGTGCTGCTCGCCGAGGACGACCGTGCCATCCGCAACGCCCTGGAGCGCGCCCTGACCCTGGAGGGCTACCGGGTCACCGCGGTCGCCGACGGAGTCGAGGCGCTGGCCCAGGCCCACCGCAGCCGGCCCGACGTCCTCGTGCTGGACGTGATGATGCCCGGCATCGACGGGCTCCAGGTGTGCCGGGTGCTGCGCGCCGAGGGCGACCGCACCCCCGTACTGATGCTGACGGCGCTGGTGGAGACCGCCGACCGGATCGCGGGGCTGGACGCGGGCGCCGACGACTACGTCGTCAAGCCGTTCGACGTCGAGGAGGTCTTCGCCCGGCTGCGCGCCCTGCTGCGCCGGGCGGCACCCGCACCCGGGCCCGTCGAGTCGTCGACGCGGAACTCGGCGCCCGAGACCCCTGGAACACCCAGGAACTCCGGGACACCCAGGAACTCCGGGACGCCGGACGGGCGGCCGGGCGCCCCGGCGGCCGGGCGGTTCGTCGAGGCGGCCGGGCTGCACATGGACCCACGGGCGCGCCGGGCCTGGCGGGGCCAGCGGGAGCTGGAACTGACCCGGACCGAGTTCGAGCTGCTGGAGCTGCTGATCCGCAACGCGGGCATCGTCCTCGACCATTCGACCATCTACGACCGCATCTGGGGCTACGACTTCGGCCCCGGTTCCAAGAACCTCGCCGTCTACGTCGGCTATCTGCGCCGCAAACTCGACGAACCCGGGGCGCCGCAGCTGATCCACACGGTGCGCGGGGTGGGTTACGTGCTGCGGGAGGACTGAGTGGCGCACGGCACCGCCGGCGCCCCGGGCGCCTCGCCTACTCCGGGCGCCTCGCCTACTCCGGGCACCTCACGTGTCCCGGGTACGTCGCGCGCTCCGGGTGCGTCGCGCGCTCCGGGTGCGTCGCGCACGTCGGGTGCCCCGGCCGGACGGCGTCGGCTGCGGCTGCTGTCGCTCGGCACCAAGTTCGCGGTGGCCTTCGCCGCCGTGACGGCCACGGTCACCGTTCTGGTCGGCATCCTGTCGTACGGCGCCGCCGCCCGGCTGCTGCGGGTGGACCAGCAGATGGTGTTCGACGAGGTCGTGCAGGACCTGCGCGGCGAGGTCCGGACGAACCGGATGTCACCGGTCGACTTCTCCTCCGCCGCCCCCGGCCACGACCTGGTGCGGCCCGCCCGGACGGACGTCCAGGTGCTCGGGCCGGACGGCCGGATCGTCGACCCGGGCGACCCGGGGCTGCCGGTGGTCGCCGCCGACCGCACGGTCGCGGGCGCCGCTACGGCCGGGCGGGTGGTCGAGCACGCGGACGTCGACGTCGGCGACGACATCTACCGCGTCGCGACCGTCGCGCTGGGCGACGGCCGGGGCGCGGTGCAGATCGCGCAGGAGTTCAGCGACACCGAGGACCTGCTGCGGACCCTCCAGCGGCGCACGCTTCTCCTGATGGCGGCGGTGGTGGTCGCGGCCGGTCTGTTCGGCTGGTGGCTGGCCCGGCGGATCACCCGCCGCCTGGTCGTCCTCACCGCCGCCGCCGAGGACGTCGCCCGCACCCGCCGGCTCGGCATCCAGGTGCCCGTCACCGGTCACGACGAGGTGGGGCGGCTCGGCCGCGCCTTCGACCGGATGCTCGGCCGGCTCGCCCAGTCCGAGGACGACCAGCGCCGGCTCGTCCAGGACGCGGGCCACGAACTGCGCACCCCGCTCACCTCCCTGCGGACCAACATCTCCCTGCTGCGCCGTATCGACGAGCTCCCTCCCGACACCCGTGAGGATCTCGTCGCCGACCTCACCCAGGAGGCCCGTGAGCTGACCGACCTGGTCAACGAACTCGTCGAACTCGCGGCCGGCCAGTCCGACACCGAGCCGCCGTGCCGGGTCGACCTCGCCGGCATCGCCGAGGACGTGGCCGAACTGGCCCGGCGCCGGGGCGGACGCGAGATCACCGTCCACGCGAGCGGCGACACCACGACCGACGGACGGCCCGGAATGCTGACGCGCGCGGTGTCCAACCTGGTCGAGAACGCCGTCAAGTTCGACCGGAACGGCACCGCGCCCATCGACATCACGGTCGCGGGGCCCGCGCGGCCGGGCACGATACGGGTGGAGGTCCGCGACCGGGGACCCGGCATCGCCGCAGGTGATCTGGTCCGCGTCTTCGACCGCTTCTTCCGCGCCGCCGACGCCCGCTCCCTCCCCGGTTCGGGCCTCGGCCTGTCCATCGTCCGCGAGGTGGCCCTGGCCCACGGGGGCGCCCCGTACGCAGTCCGCCGGCCCGGCGGCGGAACGGTGATCGGCTTCACGGTGGGCGGCGGCACGCTGACGGACCCCGCCGACGAGGACCTGGGCCCCTGACGTGCCGGGCCGGTGCCGGTGCCGGTGCCGGTGTCAGTGCCGGTCCCGTGTCGCCGTCGCCGTTGCCGGTCCCCTGCCGTGGCCGTTGCGGTCACCGTCACCGTCACCGTCACCGTCACCGTCACCGTCGCCGCTGCCGTCGCCGCGTACGGACCGTCGGAGGCGAGCATGTATGCGAGCGGGGGCGCTCCGTACGCGCCCCGAAGGGGAGGAGTGGCGACGTGCTGACCGATGAGGAGACCGCCGCGCTGGCGGCGATCGACGAGGCGGCCCTGGGGCGGACCCTGCTGGAACTGATCGGTGTGCCGAGCGTGACCGGGAGCGCCGCCGAGTCCGAACTCCAGCACCAACTGGCCGGCCGGCTGGAGTGGATGGGGATGGAGGTCGACCTGTGGTCCATGGACCTGCCCGCGCTGCGCGCCCACCCCGGTTTCCCGGGCATGGAGGTGCCCCGCGAGGAGGCGTGGGGCCTGGTCGGGACCACCCCCGACGGCGGTGACGGGCCCACCCTGATCCTCCAGGGCCATGTCGACGTCGTACCGCCCGGCGACCCCGAGGCCTGGGGGGACGGTGACCCGTTCGTCCCGCGCGTGACCGGGGACGTCGTGCACGGACGCGGTGCCTGCGACATGAAGGCGGGGCTCGCCGCGCACCTCGCCGCCCTCGCCGCGATACGGACGGCCGGGATACGCCTGCGCGGCCGGGTCGCCGCCCACTTCGTCGTGGGCGAGGAGGACGGCGGCATCGGCGCGTTCGGCACCCTGGAGCGCGGGCACGGGGGCGACGCCTGCGTCATCGCCGAGCCCACCGCGGGCACCCTGATCACCGCGAACGCGGGCGCGCTGACGTTCCGGCTCGCGGTGCCCGGCAAGGCGGCGCACGGCAGCGCGCGGGAGCAGGGGGTGAGCGCGGTCGACGCGTATCTGCCGCTGCACCGGGCGCTTGCCGACCTGGAGGCCGAGCGGAACCGGGACCCGTCCCCGCTGCTCGCCGAGTACCCGATCCCGTACGCGCTGTCGGTGGGCACCGTACGGTCCGGGGACTGGGCGAGCAGTGTGCCGGACCTGCTGGTCGCCGAGGGCCGGCTGGGCGTACGCCTCGGCGAGGACCCGGCCGAGGCGCGCGCCGACCTGGAACGGTGCGTGGCCCGGGCCTGTGCCGCCGACCCCTGGCTGCGCGACCATCCGGCGACGGTGACCTGGCCGGGCGGCCGGTTCGCGAGCGGCCGGCTGGAGGAGGGACACCCGCTGCCGGACGTCGTCGGCGCCGCGTACACGGACGCCACGGGCGGCCCGGCCCTCCGGCAGCGCGGGGCGACGTACGGCAGCGACCTGCGGCACTACACCGGCGCGGGGATACCGACGCTGCAGTTCGGGCCGGGGGACATCGCGGTGGCGCACAGCGCGCGCGAGCACGTGTCCCTGCGGGAGACGGTGGCGGCGGCCCGGACCCTGGTGCTCACGGTGCTCAGGACGGTGGGGACCAAGTGAGGCGGACGGTGACGACGCTCACTGTCCCGCACGGGGCCCTGTGCCACACTCGCCCCGTCGTGGTCGAACGCGCGTACGCACGCGGGGGTGTGCGCGTGCCGGAATGACTCCCGCGCTTTTTGTTATCCGGCCCTCGGTGACGGCTCTCCTCTTGTGACAGCGCAGTACGAGCCAGGACCGAGAAGGAGCGTGGACGAGCGTGGCAGCGAGCAGCGAACCCGGCAGGGAGACGGTCGAGGCCGCACGGCGCGGCGACATGCGGGCCCAGGACGAACTCGTCGCCGCCCACCTCCCGTTGGTCTACAACATCGTGGGCCGGGCCCTGAACGGGCACCCCGACGTGGAGGACGTGGTGCAGGAGACCATGCTCCGCGCCCTCGGCTCGCTCAACTCGCTGATGGACCCCGGCAGCTTCCGGTCCTGGCTGGTCGCCATCACCATGAACCAGATACGCCACCACTGGCGTGCCGAGAGCCAGGGCCGGGCGGCGCCGGTCGGTTCGGGCCTGCACGACGCCTACGACATCGCCGACCCGGGGGCCGACTTCGTCGACCTGACGATCCTGCGGCTCGGACTGGAGGGGCAGCGGCGCGAGGCCGCCGAGGCCACCCGCTGGCTGGAGCCCGACGACCAGGACCTGCTGTCGCTGTGGTGGCTGGAGGCGGCGGGCGAGCTGACGCGGGCGGAGGTCGCCGCCGCGCTGGAGCTGTCGCCGCAGCACACCGCGGTGCGGGTGCAGCGGATGAAGGCCCAGCTGGAGACGGCCCGGCTGGTGGTGCGGGCGATGTCCGCGCAGCCGCGCTGCGTCCTGCTGGACGACATGACCCTGGCCTGGGACGGCGTCCCCTCGGCCCTGTGGCGCAAGCGCATCGCGCGCCACGCCCGGGACTGCACCGTCTGCGCGGGCTTCCAGTCGGGGCTGGTCCCGGCGGAGGGCCTGCTGGTCGGACTGGGCCTGGTGCCGGTGGCGGCGGGCCTGCTCGCCGCTCTCGGCGCCGGGACGGCGGAGGCGGCGCCGATGTCCTTCGCGGGCCACGCGACGGCGGAGCCGGGGGACATGGCGACAGAGCCGTACGGAGACATACCGACAGGGCCATACGGGGACATACCGACAGGGTCGTACGGGGACGTGCCAACGGGGTCGTACGGGGACGTGCCGACGGAGCCGTATGGAGACACGGGCGGCCCGGCGTCCACCGGCTCCCCGGCCGAGACCTTCGGGACGGTGGAGGTGGGCCGACGCCGTACGAACCACGGCGAGAACCGCCCCGCCGGCGACCGTGCGAACGGCCTCGCGGGCAGCCGCACGCAGAACCGCGCACGGAAGAGGCGGAGCAGGAACATCGCGGCCGTGGCCGCGGCGCTGCTGGTCACCGGCGGCGCGATATCCGGGTGGGCCCTCCTGGCACCGGACGGCGAGGCGGACAAGGTGCAGTCGGCCTCCACCGGCCGCCCCGGCTCCACCGCGTCCGAGCCTGCGTCACCGAGCCCTTCCCCCTCCGCGTCCGCCACTGCCTCCGCCTCCGCGTCGTCCTCACCCTCGGCCTCCGCCTCTCCGGACGCGTCACGCAAGCCGAAGTCCTCGGCCACACCGAGTTCCGGAGCGGCCCGTACGAAGTCCGCCGCCGCGGCCCCCGTACAGCCGGAGAAGACGTCGGCGCGCCCCGAGCCGGCGCCGCCCACCGCGCCCGCGGCCGCTCCGGGAGGAACCCAGGCCGCCCAGGTCCTGGCCCTCACCAACACCGAACGGGCCGCGGCGGGCTGCTCGCCGGTGTCGCTCGACAACCGGCTGAACAAGGCGGCCCAACTGCACAGCGAGGACATGTCCGCCAACAACTACTTCTCGCACACCGGGCAGAACGGCAGCAGTTTCGTCGACCGCGTCACGGCGCAGGGCCACCCGAGCCCGGGCGCCGAGAACATCGCCCGCGGCCAGGGCTCCGCGGAGAGCGTCATGGAGGCGTGGATGAACTCCGAGGGCCACCGCGCGAACATCCTCAACTGCTCGCTCGAAACAATGGGCATCGGCGTGGTCACGAGCGACTGGACCTGGACCCAGGTGTTCGGCCGCTGATCGGGCCCGCCATGCCGTCGCCCCGGCCCGGCCGTTCCGGGGAAACACCGGTGCTCACGTCGCTTCCCGGCCCTGCGGGGGACCCGGAGGGCCGGGAAGCGACGTGAGCACCTGGCATGGCATGTTTCAGTGTGGTTTGCTGTGAAATTTCACCGCTGTGGTGAGCGGGGCGGGCTCAGCGTGTGGTGCCCCGGTTGAAGAGGGAGCGTGACCACACGTACCCGACGAGGGCGATGGCGGCGCACCAGGCGAGCGCGATCCACGCGTCGTTCCCGATGGCGCTGCCGGTGAGCAGACCGCGCAGTGTCTCGGTCATCGGCGTGAACGGCTGGTACTCGGCGAACCAGCGCAGCCCCGGCGACATCGAATCGGCCGGCACGAACGTGGAGCCGATGAACGGCAGGAACTGGATGATCAGCGGCTTGTTGCTGGCCGCCTCGACCGTCTTGGAGATCAGGCCGAGCGCGACCGACAGCCAGGTCAGGGCGAAGGCGATGGCCACCAGCAGCCCGAGCGCGGTCAGCCACTCCAGGACGTTCGCGTCCGGCCGGAATCCGATCGCGAGCGCCACCCCGACGACCACCGCCACACCGAACACGGTCTGGATGACGCTGCCGAGCACATGCCCCGTCATGAACGACGAACGCGTGATGTTCATGGTGCGGAAACGGTTGATGATGCCCTCGGTCATGTCGGAGCAGACGGCGATCGAGGTGGACATGGACCCGGCCGCCACCCCCATGATCACGATGCCGGGCGTCAGATACTCCAGGTACACGTCCCTGCTGGCGCCCGCGCCGCCGATGCCGGCGCCGATCGAGTCCCCGAAGGCGTACACGAACAGCAGCAGCATCATCACCGGGAGGGCGGCCGAGCCGAGCGACACGGACGGATAGCGGATCGCGTGCTTCAGGTTGCGCCGCAACATGGTCGCCGAGTCGTGCACGGCGTAGGTGAGAGAGCTCATCGCAGGGTCTCCTTGGCGTGAAGGGTGCTGCCGGTGCTGTCGCCGCCGGTCAGGGCGAGGAACACGTCGTCGAGGTCGGGGGTGTGCACGGACAGGTCGGCGGCCCGCACCCGGGCCTCGTCGAGCCGGTCGAGCAGGCCGCGCAGGGAGCCGATGCCGCTGTCGCCGGGGATGCGCAGCGCGAGCGCCTCGGCGTCGCGGGCCGCGGCCGGGAAGACGGCCGCCGCCCGGTCGTACTCGCTTTCGTCCGTGAACCGCAGCCGCACATGGCTGCCCGGGATACGGGACTTGAGTTCGTCGGCGGTGCCCTCGGCGACGATGCGCCCGCCGTCGAGCACGGCGATCCGGTCGGCGAGCTGGTCGGCCTCCTCCAGGTACTGCGTGGTGAGGAAGACCGTGACCCCGCCGGCCACCAGGCCGCGCACCGTCTCCCACATGGTGCGGCGGCTGCGCGGGTCGAGCCCGGTCGTCGGCTCGTCCAGGAAGATCACCTCCGGGTCGCCGACCAGCGTCATGGCGAGGTCGAGACGGCGCCGCATGCCGCCGGAGAACGTCGCCGCCCGCTTGTGCGCGACCTCGGCGATCTCGAAGCGTTCCAGCAACGCCTTTGCGCGACCGCGCCCTTCGCGCTTACCGAGCCGCAGCAGATCGGCCATCAGGAGCAGGTTCTCCTCGGCGGTGAGCAGATCGTCGAGCGCGGCGAACTGCCCGGTGACACCGATCGCGGCGCGCACTCCGTCGGGCGAGGCCGTGACGTCGTGCCCGGCCACCTGGGCCCGGCCGCCGTCGGCGGAGACCAGCGTGGACAGGATCTGCACGGTGGTGGTCTTCCCCGCGCCGTTCGGACCGAGCAGGGCGAAGACGCTGCCGGCCGGGATGTGCAGGTCGATGCCGTCGAGTACGACCTTGTCCCCGTAGGACTTGCGCAGGCCGATGGTGGAGACGGCGCAGGGGGCGCCGTCCATGGAGGGATTGGACATGGGCATGACAGAGGTGGGCATGGCCCTCTCCTGGAGTGAAGGTGTGAAGTGGGGCGGGGCGATGGGGGCGTCGGGTGGTGTCGAGGCGCGTGTGGGGACGGGTCAGACGGCGGCGCGTCGGACCTCGATGTCGCCGTAGCGCGTACGGGCCCGCACCTCCACCTTGTCCTCGGTCTCCCCCGCGCTGTCGGAGGCGGTCAGCAGGTTGCGTACCCGGCCGTGCCCGGAACTCGCGTCCAGCCAGGCGGCCGTACCGCCCCGCACCCCGATCTCGATGTCACCGGAGGAGGTCTCCAACTCCACCGAACCGCGGGCCACTTCGTCGACCCGGAGCATCCCGTGCGCGGTGGTGGCACGCACCCCGGCGCCGGCCCGTCCGACGGTGATGTCGCCGTTGGCGCCGCTGATCCTGGCCTCTTCGGTGACGGTGCCGACGGTGGTCGTACCGTGCGAGTTCTTCAGCACGGCACCGCCCTCGACGGCGCGCATGCGGATGCTGCCGAAACCGGTCTGCGCCTCGACGTCGCCCACGGCGTGGTCCACCGTGATGCGCCCGTACGAGGTGTGCAGGTGCAGCGGTCCCGTCTCGGCCAAGTGGATGTCGCCGGACGAGCACTTCACCCGTACCTCGCCCAGCCGCCCCTCGGCGCGGAAGTCGGCCCCGGCCACGTCCGACTCCACCTGGGAACCGGCGGGGAGTTCGACGACGATGTCCACGGACGGCGGCCGGCCGAACAGCGAGCGCTGCTTGGGAGCCTTGATGTGCAGCCGCCCGCCCGCGTACGTCACCTGGGTCTGCCCGGCGAGCCGGACGTCGCCGTCCCGCTCGGGGTCGGTGGGCAGCACCTCCACCACGGTGTCGGTGCGGTCGTCGGCGAGGAACCGCAGGTCTCCCGCGCCGAGTTGAACGGTCACTGCAATCGGTTCCGGGGTCTCGAAAGAAGGCATGGCTGTCCCGTCCTTTGGCTGCTCGCGAAGTTCTCGAAGTCTGTGTCCGTACGGCGGTGCGGTGCGGTCCGGGCCCGGGTGGGGCCTAGCGCACCCAGCCGGTGTACTGCTGTCCGCCGCTCCTGTTCGACGTGGTGGAGCGGGCTCGGATGTCGCCGCTTTCGACGGCCGAGTTCACCGCGCGCACCAGCCACGCGTTGACCGACAGGCCCTCGCGTGCGGCCGCCTCCTCGGCGCGCGCCTTGAGGGGGGCCGGAAGGCGCAGATTGACCCGCGCGGTGGTGCCGTCCTCGTCGGCGGGCACCGGGGCCGGGGCCTTCAGCGGTTCGGGCCGGCCGGCCGGCCTCTCGAAACCGGCGTCACCCGGCGGCGGTGTCACGACGAAGTCGGGGTCGAGTCCGCGCAGCCGTACGTCGACCGAGCCGGGGGCGAGTTCACGGGTGATCTCGTCCATGGCGGCGGACAGCACGTTCAGCAGTGTCAGCCTGGTCGCCGACTCCAGCGGAGCGGTCAGCCGCTCGGCCAGTTCGCGGGCGTCCTCCCCACCGGCTTCGGCGGCCACCGCGAGTTCCCGGCGGAGGGTGTCGACATACGGCGTGAGATCCATGACGCCATAGTGGCACCTGTTTGGCACCATTGGCAAGCCCGGATGGCGAGTTGGCGCCTCGCGATGGTGTCGCGAATCCCCTGCGGCCTTGGTTTCCGCAGGTGGGGGCAGGGGGGTGGGGCGGTGCGCAAAGGTGCCGGGATGGCGCCGGAGTGGCTGATGTCGGCTTCGATGGCGCCGTGTGGCGCTTGACTGGCACCATGTGGCACCGAATGGCGCCGTGTGGCGCCACGTGGCGTCATGTGATGTCGAGTGGCGCCATGTGAGGCCGTCTCGACTGTCGAGTGGCGCCATGTGAGGCCGTCTCGACTGTCGAGTGGCGTCGCGTCGAGTGCCGCGGACCCTGGTGGGTTCCGGTGTGCGCGACCGGCTGCGGTCGTGCGTGGACCGGTCGACTGCTGCCGGACGAACCCCTGGCGCCGTACGGGTGCAGGGCCTCGCGGGTGGCGGGTGCGGCCTCGCCCCGGCCGTCCCGGTAGGTGGAACGCCACCTCCGAAATACCCCAGGGGGGTATGTGGTTGAGGGTGTGGAACCCGGCGATGCAAGGGACCACACTGGACGCGAAGGGGGATGAAGGTCATGGACCACGCAGCGCACCACGCCGGTGCCGGACACGACCACGCCGACCGCGCCGACCATGTCGACCACGCCGACCACTCCGGCTGTGTCGGCCACGGCGGGCATACGTCCGGGACGTCGTGGGCGACGGCGGCGAGGGCGACCCTGCACTGCCTGACCGGCTGTGCCGTCGGCGAGATCCTCGGCATGGCCATCGGCACCGCCCTGCTGTGGGGCAACGTGCCCACCATGGCCCTGGCGATCGTGCTCGCCTTCGTGTTCGGCTACTCCTTCACGCTGTTCGCGGTGCGCCGGGCCGGCCTGGGCCTCAAGGCCGCGATCAAGGTCGCGCTCGCCGCCGACACCGTCTCCATCGCCGTGATGGAACTCGTCGACAACGGCATCATCGCCCTGGTCCCGGGCGCGATGGACGCCCACCTGTCCGAGGGGCTCTTCTGGTCGTCACTGCTGGGCGGCTTCGTCGTCGCCTTCCTGGTCACCACGCCGGTGAACAAGTGGATGATCGGCCGCGGCAAGGGGCACGCCGTCGTCCACGCCCATCACTGACGCCCATCCCCACCGGGACCGCGCCCGGGACACCCCGCACCGGCGAGGGTGTCCCGGGCGCGGCGGTGTCCACCGCCTGCTCCGGACGGAAGACCCCGGGCGCCCAGGGGGCGTCGGTGGGCGTTACCGGCCGAGGGCGTCGAGGGTGGCGTCGAGGTCGGTGGCGCGGGGCTGGTTGTGGGGGAGTTTGGCGAGCAGGGCGGCCATGCCGCAGGTGTTGGTGGCGGCGGAGAAGACCAGGCCGGCGCCGACGGCGGCGGACAGCCGCCGGGCGGACGGATACCGGGTTCCCAGGGCGAGGCCGGTGACGACCAGGGCTCCGGCGGCGAGGCGCACCTGACGCTCCATGGGCCAGGCGGCCTTGCCGGTGTCGCGGTCGGCGGGGTGGCCCTGCTGGATCCAGGCGGTGGTGCCGCCGGTGAGGGTGGCGGCGGGGATGTCGGCGGCGGCGAGCTGTTCGCAGGCGGTGGCGGAGCGGTTGCCGGAGGCGCAGACCATCAGCAGCCGGCCGCGGGCGGCCGCCGTCTTGAGGGCGGGGAGTGCGGTGCGCAGGTGGTCGAGGGGGATGTTGTGGGCGCCGGGGAGGTGGCCGGAGGCGTATTCACCGGGGGTGCGTACGTCGATGACGGTGTAGTGGTGCAGCTCGTCGGCGGCCTGGGCGGGGTCGAGAGCGGTGGGGGTGTTCACGTGCTGGGATTCCTTTTCTCGGAGGGTGTCAAACGGACTAGAATACCCGAGGGGGTATCGATTCAGGAGGAAACGTGGAGCTGGAGATGGCGGCCGACGAGCTCAAAAGCGTGCTCAACCGGCTGCGGCGGGCTCAAGGGCAGATCGCCGGGATCATCAAGATGATCGAGGACGGCCGGGACTGCGAGGACGTGATCACGCAGCTCGCCGCGGTCTCCAGGGCGCTGGACAGGGCCGGGTTCGCGATCATCGCCACGGGTCTGCAGCACTGCCTGGCCGAGGGCGGGCAGCAGGCCGGCGACCGGGAGCAGATGCGGGCGAGGCTGGAGAAGCTCTTCCTCTCCCTTGCCTGAGGTGCGGGTCTGTCCGAGGTGCGGGTCATGTCAGCGTGTCGGCGAGCATGAAAGCGGCCACGGCCAGCAGTACCAGCGCGAACACCCGCTGGAGGCGGGGTCCGGAGACTTTGTCCGCGAGGCGTCTGCCGTCCCAGGCGCCCAGGATCGCGGCCCCCGTGAACGGACCGATGACCGCCCAGTCGAGTGTGACGGCGGCGCCGGAGCGGGTGGCCAGGGAGGCCAGGGAGTTCACGGTGATGACCAGCAGGCTGGTGCCGACGGCGGCCTGCATCTCGAAGGCCAGCACGGTGACCAGGGCGGGGACGGCGAGGAAGCCTCCGCCCACCCCGAGCAGACCGGTCAGGGCGCCCAGCCCGGCGCCGGTTCCCGCGGCCTTTCCCGGGTGCGTCCGCCGGTTGCCGGCCCCGGATCCGGTGGTGGCCGGCCGCAGCATGCGGGCCGCGGCCAGGGCGGCGATGACGGCGAACGCGGCGGTGAGGACCGTCTGGGGCAGGCGGGCGGCAGCGGCTCCGGCCAGCGCCGCGGGCAGGACGCCGGCGGCGGCGAACGCCGCACCGGCCCGCCAGCGCACATGACCGGCGCGGGCGTGGGCGTACAGGGCCGTCAGCGAGGTGGCGGTGACGATGAGCAGGCTTGCGGTGGTGGCTGCCGCGGGGGTGAAGCCGAGCAGGTAGATCAGGACCGGGACGGCCAGGACGCTGCCGCCGCCGCCGAGGGCACCCAGCGCCAGGCCGACGACGGCCCCCGCGATCAGGGCCAGGACCAGGGCGCTCACGCTGTGCGGCCGCCTTGTCCGCGCTCTTCGGCCACCGGCCGTCCTGCCCCGGCCCGGGTGTTCATGCCGCCGGTGACGTCCACGGCGTCGACGCCCCGTGCGGCCGGCAGCTCGGCGGCCTGCTGCGAGCGGTGCCCGGCCCGCCGCTCGGGTGTCTCGCGTACGTCCAGCAGGGCGGCGGTGCCGGCGCTGCTGCGGGCGTGGACCTGTTCGGGGGTGAGGCGGCCGGAGCCGCGGCGGAGGAGGAACATCACATGCCTTCGCTGTGCGGGTGGGAGCAAGGTGTTCACGGGCGGGTGAGGGTCAGCCCCGCGCCGGCGACGGCCTCGAAGCCGTCGTCGACCGCGACGACCCGGCGCCCGCTCGCGTCCAGCAGGGAGGCGGCGATCGCCGCGCGCATCCCACCGGCGCAGTGCACCCACACCGTGCCGTCCGGAACCTCGCCGAGACGGCTGCGCAGTTCGTGGACCGGGATGTGCACCGAGCCCTCGACATGTCCCTCGGCCCGTTCGGAGTCGCGACGCACATCGAGCACCACCACCTGCTCACCCCGTTCGAGGGCGGCGGCCAGGTCGGCGAAGGTCGCCCGCGGGAACGAGGCGAGCTCCTCCCCGGCGCGCACCCAGTCCGTCGGGTCGCCGGTGGCGGCAGCGGCCGGCCGGTCGATGCCGACCCTGACCAGCTCCCGCTGCGCGTCGGCGATCTGCGCGGGCGTCCCGGCGAGCAGGGTGACGGGCTTGCCCCACGGGATCAGCCAGGCCAGGTAGGTGGCGAGCTTGCCGTCGCCCTCGAAGTTGAAGGAGCCGGCCACGTGCCCTTCGGCGAAGGCGACCCGGCTGCGCAGGTCCACCACCCACTCACCCGCCGCCAGCCGCTTCGCGATCTGTGCGGCGTCGGCGGGCTCGGGCGGGGTCAGGTCGACGGGTGCGGGGCCGTCGGCGTTGGCCGGGCCCATGTGCGCGTAGTAGGCGGGCACGTCCTCCAGTCCGGACAGCATCCGCTCGACGAAGGTGTCCACGTCCAGAGTGAGGGCGTCGTTGTCGGTGCGTTCCCCGCCGATCGTGGTCGCCTCCCCCTCGGCCTGGGAGGAGGAGCAGAAACTTCCGAACCCGTGCGTGGGCAGCACCGGTACCTCGTCGTCCAGCGCGTCCACGAGCCGGTGGACGGAGGCGTGCTGGGCACGGGCCAGCCGCTCGGTCAGCCGGGGCTCCACCAGATCCGGACGGCCCACCGAGCCGATCAGCAGCGAGCCGCCGGTGAACACCGCCACCGCGCGTCCGTTCTCCTCCAGTGCGTAGGAGGTGTGGTGCGGGGTGTGGCCCGGGGTGGCGATCGCGCACAGCACCAGGTGCTCGTCCACCTCGGCCGTGTCGCCGTCCGCGACGGGAGTACGGGAGTGGGAGACGTCCGCGGCGGCCGGGACCAGGTAGCGGGCGCCGGTGAGGCGGGCCAGGTCCAGGCCGCCGGTGACGTAGTCGTTGTGCACGTGCGTCTCCGCCACGTACGCGATCCGTACCCCCCGCCGGGCAGCGGCCGCGATCACCCGGTCGACGTCGCGCGGCGGATCGACGACGACCGCGGCCTGCGGACCGCCGGCCAGGTAGCTGCGGTTGCCCAGGCCCTCGAACTCCAGAGTGTCGATGAAGAACACAGGTATGGCTCCTTCCCGGAACGGTGTACCCCCGGGGGTATCTGTCCTTCACCCTAACAGGAATACCCAGGGGGGTATTTTTCGAGGTGGAATGATCCCGTTTCCGATGCTTCTTCCAAGGCTCCGGGCGTCCACTGCGGCACCGGAGGGCAGGGGTGCCCGCATCGCCGAGGGGGCGGCGCACCGTCCGCCTCGCCCCCCTCGGTACGGAGGGGCTGGGTTGGCCGATCCGTCCGGTGCGGGGGGTGGGCGCCCCGTGCCGGACGGAGCTTCTCGGAGGGGACCTCCCGGCCGGCTGCGTCCGGCAGGGGCGGGAGCTCAGGGACCGGCCGGGATGGTGGAGACGGCGACGCCGGTCACGAAGCCGCCCGGGACACATCGGTGCCCTGGGCGGAACCCATGTGCCCGCAATGCGGTCCGGCCGCCTGAAGGCCCCTTCCGGCACGCGGACATGAAGAGGGCGGGACCCGAAAGTCCCGCCCGGTATGCGTGAAGCCCTCGATCAGGGCCACACCAGGCAATACGGCTGGTGCCCCGCCTCATGCAGCCGGTGTGAGAAGTCCTGCCACTCGTGGAGCAGTCGGTAGACGTTGAACGCGTCGCTGGGGCCGCCGCGGTCGGGGACCGTGGACCAGATGAAGGCGGCCGCGCCCACTGCCTCCTCGCCTATGTCGCGGAGGGGGTCGACGGCCGTCATCGGGAGCTTCACGACCGCGTAGTCGGGGTGCAGGACGACCAGTTCCAGCGGCGGCACCTTGTGCAGGGGGACACCCTCTATGCCGGTGAGGACCATGGCGGCCATCGTCTCCGGCTTGATCTTGGTGAACATGCCGCCCATGCCGAGCTCGTCGCCGCCGAGTTCCTCGGGGCGCATCGAGATCGGGACGCGGGCGGCGGTGGCGCCGTCCGGCGCGCCGAAGTATTTGTAGGTCACCCCCACTCGACCACCATTCCTGCTCCCCGCACTCGACGGGTCGATCGACTCGGCCCCACCCGGAGCACCGTGTGCCCGTCGGGCCTCGTCCACCTCTTCCGCCTCGCGCCGGTGCCTTCCCCGCCGGGAACGTCGAGGACCGAGGTCGTCAGTCCCCTCGCCCAGTCCGCCACCGCGATGCATATCTCCACCCGACTGCTTTTCTAGGCCGCGTGGCCCCGCCGCGCAACCCGATCATCGTGTCAGTGACCTCCCCCACGGCCGCCCGCCGAAACGTGCGGTGCTGCATCTGCCCGCGGGTCCTTCTCAGCCCCCGGCCGCCCCGGACCGGGTGAACCGTGTGCACTCCCACGCCAGTTTCGCAGATCACGGGCGAATCGGGACCGGATGCTCTTGCGGGAGACCGAATACCCGCGTCCGTGAACGGCCGCGGGGGGCGGCCGTACTAAACAGGCGTGCGAAACAGTTGTACGAAGGGGTGGTACGGGCAGGTGGGGCCGGATTACTCACCCGGTCCCACGGAGGGCTTCGGGCGAGGGGTGCCGTTACCGCCCCGGGCCCGGCGGGCGCCGGACTCCGGCCCCCGCCCGCGTCTGGCCTACCCTGAACAGGTCACTCGCAGCCCGAGTCCGAGATGTCGGAGATGCCGGAGAAGTCGCAGGTCATGAGCGAACTGCCCTACCCGTACGAAGCCCAAGCCTCGCAGGCGCTGTTCGATCGTGCCGCGGCCGTCACCCCCGGTGGCGTGAATTCACCGGTGCGCGCCTTCCGGGCCGTCGGCGGCACGCCCCGGTTCATGGTGTCCGGCACCGGCCCGTACCTGACCGACGCCGACGGACGGGAGTACGTCGACCTCGTCTGCTCCTGGGGGCCGATGATCCTCGGGCACGCGCACCCCGAGGTGATCGCCGCCGTGCAGGACGCCGTCGCGCGCGGTACCTCCTTCGGGACACCCGGTGAGGGCGAGGTCGCGCTCGCCGAGGAGATGGTCGCCCGGATCGAGCCGCTGGAGCAGGTCCGGCTGGTGTCCAGCGGCACCGAGGCCACCATGTCGGCCATCCGGCTCGCCCGCGGCTTCACGCGGCGCGCCAAGGTGATCAAGTTCGCCGGGTGCTACCACGGCCACGTCGACGCGCTGCTCGCCGCCGCCGGGTCGGGCGTCGCCACCTTCGCCCTGCCGGACACCCCCGGCGTCACCGGCGCCCAGGCCGGCGACACGATCGTCCTGCCCTACAACGACCTCGACGCCGTACGCGCCGCCTTCGCCGCGCACCCCGGTGAGATCGCCTGCGTGATCACCGAGGCGTCCCCGGGCAACATGGGCGTCGTACCGCCGCTGCCCGGGTTCAACCAGGGGCTCAAGGACGCCTGCGCCGCGAACGGCGCGCTGTACATCTCCGACGAGGTCATGACCGGGTTCCGCACCAGCCGCGCCGGATGGTTCGGCGTCGACGGCGTACGGCCCGACCTGATGACCTTCGGCAAGGTGATGGGCGGCGGCTTCCCGGCCGCGGCCTTCGGCGGGCGGGCCGACGTCATGGCCCACCTCGCCCCCGCCGGGCCCGTCTACCAGGCCGGCACCCTCTCCGGCAACCCCGTCGCCACCGCCGCCGGGCTCGCCCAGCTGCGACTGCTCGACGACGCCGCGTACGACAAGGTCGACGCCGTCTCGGAGCGGATCCGCTCCCTCGTCACCGAGGCGCTCACCAAGGAGGGCGTCGCGCACACGCTGCAGAACGCCTCCAACATGTTCTCGGTCTTCTTCACCGACCGGCCGGTGAGGAACTACGAGGACGCCAAGACGCAGGAGTCGTTCCGCTACACGGCCTTCTTCCACTCCCTCCTCGAGAACGGCGTCTACCTGCCGCCCTCGTCCTTCGAGTCCTGGTTCGTGTCCACCGCGCACGACGACCGGGCCGTCCAGCGGATCGCCGACGCCCTTCCCGCGGCGGCCCGAGCGGCGGCGGAGGCGACGGCATGAGCGACGGCACGGACAAGAGCACGGACAAGAGCACGGACGAGAGCGCGGGCGCGGGGAGCACGGGGAACGGGGACCTCACCGTCGTCCACCTCATGCGGCACGGCGAGGTCCACAACCCGGAGGGTGTCCTCTACGGCCGGCTCCCCGGCTACCAGCTCTCCGAGCTGGGCCGGCGGATGGCCGACCGGGTCGGCGAGTACCTCGCCCCCCGCGACATCGTCCACGTCGGCGCCTCCCCGCTGGAGCGGGCCCAGGAGACGGCCCAGCCGATCGCCAAGGCCCACGGCCTGGACATCGCCACCGATAGCCGGCTCCTCGAGGCCGAGAACGTCTTCCAGGGCAAGACCTTCGGCGTCGGCGACGGAGCACTGCGCCGGCCCGAGAACTGGAAGCACCTCGTCAACCCGTTCAAGCCGTCCTGGGGCGAGCCGTACGTCGAGCAGGTCGTCCGCATGATGGGCGCGCTCGACGCGGCGAAGGACGCGGCGCGCGGTCACGAGGCGGTGCTGGTCAGCCATCAGCTGCCGATCTGGATCGTGCGGTCCTACGTCGAGAAGCGGCGGCTGTGGCACGACCCGCGCAAGCGGCAGTGCACCCTCGCCTCGCTGACCACCTTCACCTACCTGGGCGACAAAATCGTTTCCGTCGGCTACAGCGAGCCGGCCCGCGATCTCGTCCCCGCCCATCTCCTCGCCGGCGCCAAGCCGGTGAAGGGCAGGGGCGCCCCCCAGGGCAAGGCCTTCGGGGCTTAGCCCCGGCGCGGCCCGCCCGGGTGGGCCGCGCACCTGACGGCCCGGCACACTCTCGTGACGTTCGTTGCGGAACCTTCGCACGGGGTGAGGAACTTTTGTTCCCGTCACGTCCTCTGAAGAAGTGACCACCGGAGGACGTGACGATCGGGGATGTCATGCGCGCGCTCACCCGCAGGGGAATGCTCGGACTCGGCGCAGGGGCCGCCGCGGCTGTCACGTTGGCCGGCTGCGGCGGCGAAACGGGCTCGGGGCGTACGGGCGGTTCCAAGGGCGGTGACTCCAAGGGCGGTGGCTCCGCGGGGGGCGACCGTTCCGGGAAGCCCGAGCCGACGAAGACCGCCCGGCCGATCGGTGACGGCTCCACCTCCTTCACCGGCAAGCAGCCCCACCAGCCCTCCCGGCCGGTGCCGCTGGAGCCGGGTCAGGCCCCGCCGCAGTTCGTCGTCTTCTCCTGGGACGGGGCCGGCGAGGTCGGCAACGGCCTCTTCCCGCGCTTCCTGGACCTCGCCAAGGAGCACGACGCGCACATGACGTTCTTCCTCTCCGGCGTCTATCTGCTGCCCGAGTCGAAGAAGCGGCTGTACGACCCGCCGAACAACCCGCGCGGTGCCTCCGACATCGGCTACCTCACCGACGACCACATCAAGGACACGCTGAAGAACGTCCGCCGCGCCTGGCTCGAGGGCCACGAGATCGGCACCCACTTCAACGGCCACTTCTGCGCAGGCTCCGGCAGCGTCGGCAACTGGACGCCGCAGCAGTGGCGCAGCGAGATAGACCAGGCGAAGTCGTTCGTGAAGGAGTGGCGGACCAACTCCGGCTGGACGGACCTGCCGTCGCTGCCGTTCGACTACGACAAGGAACTCGTCGGCGGCCGTGCGCCCTGTCTGCTCGGCCAGGACAACCTGCTGACCACCGCCCGCGACCTGGGCTGGCGCTACGACGCCTCCTCGCCCGGCGGCCTTCAGGTCTGGCCGTCGAAGCGCCAGGACATGTGGGACCTGCCCCTGCAGCAGATACCGTTCCCCGGGCGGTCCTTCGAGGTCCTGTCGATGGACTACAACATCCTCGCCAACCAGTCCGTCAACTCCACCAACGCGCCCGCGCGCCACCACCCCGCCTGGCGGGAACAGGCCACTCAGGCGCTCATATCGGGATTCAAGCGGGCATACGAGACGAACCGGGCGCCCTTCTTCGTCGGCAACCACTTCGAACAGTGGAACGGCGGCATCTACATGGACGCCGTCGAGGGTGCCATCAAGCACATCGCGCGGGAGAAGGAGAAGGGCGGCGACGTCCGCATGGTCTCCTTCCGGCAGTTCACCGACTGGCTGGACGTGCAGAAGCCCGAGATGCTGGAGCAGTTGCGCACACTGGGGGTCGGACAGGAGCCGGCCGGGGGCTGGAAGGACTTCCTGGGCGGCTCCGGCGGTACGGGCGGCTCCGGCGGCACCGCGGGGACGGGGACCGGGGCGGGCGCGGGAGCGGGGGCCGCGAGCGGCGCCTGATATGCGGGATTCCACCCGCAAGGGGGGTGCCCAAGATCCCCGGAACGGACATGCGAAACTTTTCACATGAGTGCCGCCAGCCGTGCCCCCCAGCGCTCGAACAGCGCCACCGGCGTCCATGACCCCGGCGTCCGTGACCTCCACGTGCGCGTCCCGCGCCTCCGCGCCCGTCGTCGTGCCGTCGTGACCGCGGGCACCGCGGCGGCCGCGCTGCTGCTCACCGCATGCGGTTCCGGCGGAGCATCGGACGGGGGCGGCAACACCAACTTCGTCACCGGCACCGACGGCATCTCCACCGCCGACAAGGGCGAGCGCGCCACCGCGCCCAGCCTGTCCGGCAAGACCCTCGAGGGCGAACCCCTCGACGTCGCCGACTTCCGGGGCAAGGTCGTCGTCCTCAACGTGTGGGGCTCCTGGTGCAACCCGTGCCGCGCGGAGGCCAAGTACTTCGCCAAGGTGTCCGAGGAGTACGCCGACCAGGGCGTGCAGTTCGTCGGTATCAACACCCGTGACAGCAGCGCCGGCTCGGCACTCGCCTTCGAGAAGGACTTCGGCATCACCTACCCGAGCCTGTACGACCCCACGGGCAAGCTGATGCTCCGCTTCGAGAAGGGCACCCTCAACCCGCAGGCGATCCCCTCCACCCTGATCCTGGACCGGGACGGCGGGATCGCGGCCCGCTCGCTGACCGCGCTCAGCGAGGAACGGCTGCTGAAGATGCTCAAGCCGGTCCTCGCGGAGAAGTGACGTGACCGCCCTCACCACGCTCGCGACCGAGGTGGGCGCCCTTTCCGCCGGGACGGCGCACCTCGCCGCCGACCCGGCCTACAACGGCACGGTGCTCAACGGCGCCCTGCTGGTGGCGCTGCCCATCGCCCTGCTCGGCGGGCTCGTCTCCTTCTTCTCGCCCTGCGTCCTGCCGCTGGTCCCCGGCTACCTCTCCTACGTCACCGGAGTGTCCGGCACCGACCTGGCGGAGGCCCGGCGCGGCCGGATGCTCGCCGGCGCCTCGCTCTTCGTCCTCGGCTTCACCGTCGTGTTCGTCTCCGGCGGGGCCTTCTTCGGCTACTTCGGGCAGACGCTGCAGGAACAGTCGGACATCCTCACCAAGGTGCTCGGCGTCCTCATGATCCTCATGGGCGTCTTCTTCATGGGGATGATGCCCTGGCTGACCCAGCGCGAGTTCCGCTTCCACAAGCGTCCGGCGGCCGGCCTGGCCGGCGCGCCCGTCCTCGGCGCCCTCTTCGGCATCGGCTGGACGCCCTGCATCGGCCCCACCCTCGCCTCCGTGCTGACGCTCTCCGCGCAGCAGGAGAGCGCCGGACGCGGGGCCGTACTGACGGTCGCGTACTGTCTGGGGCTGGGTCTGCCCTTCGTCCTCGCGGCCGTGGCCTTCCGCAAGGCGCTCGGTGCCTTCGGCTGGGTCAAGCGGCACTACGTCTGGGTCATGCGGATCGGCGGCACGATGATGATCCTGACCGGCGTGCTGCTGCTCACCGGGGTGTGGGACAGCCTCGTGGTCGAGATGCAGACCTGGTCCAACGGCTTCACTGTGGGGATCTGACGTCGATGAGCACGACATCCAAAACCGGGCCGGAGCACACCCCGGCGGGATCCGAGGGCGCCGCGTCCGACGCGGCTGCCCGGGAGCGGGAACAGGACCAGGATCTGGGCGCCGCCGGCTCCCAGCTGTCCACCGCGCCCAAGGAGGACCTGCCGAACCTGCCCGCCCTGGGCGTCATCGGCTGGGCCCGCTGGTTCTGGCGGCAGCTCACCTCCATGCGGGTCGCGCTGCTGCTGCTCCTGCTGCTGTCGCTCGCCGCGATCCCCGGCTCGCTCGTCCCGCAGACCGGAGTCGACCAGACCCGGGTCGCCGACTTCCGTGAGCAGCACGAGTTCCTCGCGCCGATCTACGACAAGCTCGGCCTGTTCAACGTCTACAGCTCGGTGTGGTTCTCGGCGATCTACATCCTGCTGTTCATCTCCCTCATCGGCTGCATCACGCCCCGCACCTGGCAGTTCGTGGGCCAGCTGCGCGGCCGCCCGCCGGGCGCCCCCAAGCGCCTGACCCGGCTGCCCGCGTACACCACCTGGCGCACCGAAGCCGATCCCGAGCAGGTCCGCGAGGCGGCGCTCACCCTGCTGCGGAAGCGCCGCTTCCGCGCCCACCGCGTCGGTGACGCCGTCGCCGCCGAGAAGGGCTACCTGCGCGAGGCCGGCAACCTCGCCTTCCACCTCGCCCTGATCGTGATGCTGATCGCCTTCGCCTGGGGACAGCTGTTCAAGTTCGAGGGCAACAAGCTGATCGTCGAGGGCCAGGGCTTCTCCAACGCGATCCCGCAGTACGACGACCGCAAGTTCGGCAACCTCTTCTCCGTCGACGAGGACCTCGAGCCGTTCAGCTTCGACCTGAAGGACTTCAAGGGCACCTACGAGCGCACCGGCCCCAACAAGGGAACCCCGCGCACCTACGAGGCCGACCTCACCTACAACGAGGGTGCCTACGGCGAGGAGAAGAAGACCACCGTCAAGGTCAACGAGCCGCTGCGGATCGGCGACGCCAAGGTCTACCTCGTCAGCCACGGCTACGCGCCCGTGGTCACCGTCCGCGACGGCGACGGCAAGGTGGTCTTCAAGGACGCCGTGCCGCTGCTGCCGCTCGACTCCAACGTCACCTCCTCCGGTGTGGTCAAGGTCCTCGACGGCTACCGCAACGCCGAGGGCGAGAGGGAGCAGCTCGGCTTCAACGCCTTCTTCGTGCCGACCTTCGGCGGCTCTCAGAGCGGCACGATGCTCTCCCAGTTCCCGGGCCTCGACTATCCGGTGCTCGCGCTGTCCGCCTACCACGGCGATCTGAAGGCCGACTCGGGCATTCCGCAGAGCGTGTACCAGATGGACAAGACCAAGATGAAGGAGTTCAAGGACTCCGACGGCGAGCTGTTCAAGAAGATGCTGACGCCCGGCGAGACCATGACCCTCCCGGGCGGAGCGGGCTCGGTCACCTTCGAGAAGGACGTCAGGGAATGGGCCGGCTTCCAGATGGTCCAGGAACCGGGCGGCGGCTGGGCCCTCGGCGGCTCCCTCGTCGCCATCGCCGGTCTGGCCGGCTCCCTGTTCATCCAGCGGCGCCGGGTGTGGGTGCGTGCGGTCGAGGGCCCCGACGGCGTCACCGTCGTCGAGATGGCCGGGCTCGGCCGCAGCGAGTCCGCCACCGTGCCCGAGGAACTCGGCGACCTCGCCGGAATCCTCTACGACCAGGCCCCGGGCGCCCCGGACCCCGAGCCTTCCCCCGAACCATCCGATCCGTCCGATCCATCCGGTTCGTCGGGTCCCCCCGATTCCCCCGACCCTCAAGCCGTACCTGCCGAAGGGGCTGAGAAGCCGTGACTCTCGCAGCCGCACCCGATCTGGTCACCGCCACGAGCCTGGCCGCCGCGCAGAACGAGAACCTCGCGGAGATCAGCAACGTCCTGATCTACTCCGCGATGGCGGTCTACACCCTGGCCTTCTTCGCGTACATCGCCGAATGGATCTTCGGCAGCCGCAGCAAGGTCGCCCGCACCGCCGCCGCACTCACCCCCCGCGGGGAGGCGGCGAGGAAGGCACCCGCCGTCACCGTGAAGAAGGAGGGCGGCACCGCCGTACTGGAGCGGCCGAAGGTCGTCGTACGGGCCGCGGCCGGCGCGCGGGACGTGCCCGACGGGCCGGGGGCGCACGGCGGGGACGCGCAGGGCGACCTCTACGGGCGGATCGCCGTCTCCCTCACCGTGCTCGCCTTCCTGGTCGAGTTCGGCGGAGTGCTCACCCGGGCGCTGTCCGTGCAGCGGGCGCCCTGGGGCAACATGTACGAGTTCAACATCACCTTCACCACGACCGCCGTCGGCGTGTACGTCCTGCTGCTGGCCCTGAAGAAGAACGTGCGCTGGCTCGGCCTGTTCCTGACCACCACGGTCCTCCTCGACCTCGGTCTGGCCGTCACCGTCCTGTACACCGAGAGCGACCAGCTGGTCCCCGCGCTCGACTCGTACTGGCTGTACATCCACGTCTCCACCGCGATCCTGTGCGGCGCGGTCTTCTACGTCGGCGCGGTCGGCACGATCCTGTACCTGTTCAAGGACTCCTACGAGAGCAAGCTCGCGCGCGGTGGCAAGCCCGGCAGCTTCGCCACCTCGGTCCTGGAGCGGCTGCCCGCCTCCGCCTCGCTCGACAAGTTCTCCTACCGCGTCAACGCGGCCGTCTTCCCGCTGTGGACGTTCACGATCATCGCGGGCGCCATCTGGGCCGGCGACGCCTGGGGCCGCTACTGGGGCTGGGACCCCAAGGAGACCTGGTCCTTCATCACCTGGGTCGCCTACGCCTGCTACCTGCACGCCCGCGCCACCGCCGGCTGGAAGGGCCGCAAGGCCGCCTACCTGGCCCTGCTCGCCTTCGGCTGCTGGCTGTTCAACTACTACGGCGTGAACATCTTCGTCTCCGGCAAGCACTCCTACGCCGACGTCGGCATGAACGCCCTCACCGCCATCGGCTTCTGAGCGGCACCCCGAGGCACCGTCCGCGAAGGCCGGTTCCCGTACCCCGGACACCGGGCACGGGAACCGGCCTTCGTCACCTCCCGATGTCCTCGTTCCACACCTCGGGGCGCCGCGCGATGAAGTCCCGCATCATCGCGGCGCACTCGGGATCGTCCAGCAGCACGATCCGCACGCCGTGCTCGGCGAGCCAGTCGTGCCCGCCGCGGAAGGTGGCCGCCTCGCCGATCACCACCCGCGAGATGCCGAACTGCCGGACCAGACCGGAGCAGTACCAGCAGGGCGACAGGGTCGTCACCATCGTCGTCCCGCGGTACGAACGCTGCCGTCCCGCCGCCCGGAAGGCGGCCGTCTCCGCGTGCACCGACGGATCACCGTCCTGCACCCGGCGGTTGCGGCCCCGGCCGAGCAGGGTCCCGTCGGCCCCGTACAGCGCGGCGCCGACGGGAACGCCGCCCTCGGCGAGCCCGGCACGGGCCTCCGCGACGGCGGGGGCGAGCCAGGCACGGGCCGTTTCCGCATCGATCGGCTCCATCGGCTCCATGGCGGCCAGTCTCCCCGAACCCGCTCGACCTCCACGGCCGATGACGGGCCGGCCGGGCGACGGAATTCAATCCCCCGCAGAACTCCTGGCGGGACCATCGACAGAATCCCCGGCAGAACCACCGGCGGAATCCCCGGCAGTGACCAACCCCAGGTAGGCGTGGAGGGCCCCCGCGCCCTCCAGCATCGCCCGCGTGCGTGCGGTGAGCGCCTCGCCGCGCGCGACGAGGGCCGCCCGCAGCGCCTCGCTGCTGCCCTCCCGGCGCAGCCCGTCCAGCACCGGGCGGATCCGGTCGAACAGGTAGTGGCTGTTCCGCAGGGTGTGGACGAGCCGGGCGTCACGGACGTCGGCGGGATCGAACAGGCGGTACCCGGTGCCGCGTTCCCGCCGGGGCGTCAGCAGTCCGGCAGCCTCCCACACCCGCAGCGCCGACGTCCGTACGCCCAGCAGCCCGGCCACCTCCCCGATGCGCAGCGCCGGGCGGGACGACGCGGCGGGTCCGGCGCCGGCCAGCGCTTGCAGGGCCTCGTCCGCGGCACGCAGCGCCACCCGCTCCTCGTGCAGCGCGGCATGCGCGGCGTCGACCAGCGCCAGCGCGCCCGGCACGTCCCCGCCGTGCACCCGCCGCATCACCGGCGTCGCGGTCACCGGCCCGTACCCCTTCATCAGCGCCCGGAACACCAGCAGCGCCTGCCGGTGCACCTCCTCGAACACCCGGTACCCGGACTCGGTCCGCGGCGCGGGCGGCAGCACCCCGGACTCCTCGTAGTTCCGGATCTGCTGCGTCGACACCCCGGCCGACCGCGCCAGATCGACGGACCGGAACCGCACCTCGCCCCCCACCGCTCGGCCTCCCCGCGCTCGGCGCCTCCAGGCCGTCACCATGTTCCGGCCCGCACCGGGACAAGTCCCGCGGAACGCAGGGGCGGACGCACCGCCGCGTCCCGAGACCGTCGAGCAGGGCGCTTTTCTCCCGGCCGTGGAGGCGCGGGACGAGAAGGACCGGACAAGCCGGCCGGCGCGCCGGCCGCGGGTGAGCCGACCCGAGCCCGAGGCGTCCGTCCTGCGGCGGGCGAGGTGCTTCAGTCGGTCTCGGGCTTCTCGTCCCGTTCCTTGCCCTTGCCCTTGTCCTTGCCCTTGTCCTTGCTCGGATCCGGGTCGGGGTCGAGGCCCTTCTCCCCGGGCCCGCTCTTCTCTTCGCCGAGGGACTTCAGGAAGTCGGGGTTGTCGTCCGGGGCCACCCACTGCTGCCGGCCGCCGCCCCGGCTCCAGGCGGAGCCGGCGCCGGTGCCCGCGGGGTGCCGCTTCTTGCCGGCGAGGATCCACGAGATCGAACCGACGAGCGGGAACAGCAGCACGAGGATCGCCCACAGCGGCTTGGGCATGTGACGAATGTCCTCGTCCTTCGTGCTGATGCAGTCGATGAACGCGTAGACGCTCAGGGCGAGGGGGACGAGGAACATCAACACCCTGAGCATGGGCCTCTCCAGAGAAGGATCGTCGGGGGTGTCGGCACGGCCACGGCCCCCAGGTACAGGGCAAGGGTAGCCGCTCGGGGATACTTGACCCCATGGCTTACGACGATCTTCGCTCCCTGCTGAGGGCTCTGGACCGCGAGGGCGACCTCAAGCGAGTCAAGACCGAGGTCGACCCGTACCTCGAGGTCGGTGAGATCGTCGACCGGGTGCAGAAGGCCGGCGGTCCCGCACTGCTCTTCGAGAACGTGCGCGGCTCGAGCATGCCCCTCGCGATGAACGTGTACGGAACCGACCGCCGTCTGCTGAAGGCGCTCGGCCTGAAGTCGTACGCGGAGATCAGCGAGAAGATCGGCGGTCTGCTCAAGCCCGAGCTGCCCAACGGCTTCGTGGGCATGCGCGAGGCGTTCGGCAAGCTCGGTTCGATGACCCACGTACCGCCGAAGAAGGTGAAGGACGCCCCGGTGCACGAGGTCGTCCTCCAGGGCGACGACGTGGATCTCGAACAGCTCCCCGCCCTGTTCACCTGGCCCAAGGACGGCGGCTCCTTCTTCAACCTGGGCCTCACCCACACCAAGCACCCCGAGACGGGCATCCGCAACCTCGGCCTGTACCGGCTCCAGCGCCACGACAAGCGCACCATCGGCATGCACTGGCAGATCCACAAGGACAGCCGCAACCACTACCAGGTGGCCGCCCGGCGCGGTGAGCGGCTGCCGGTCGCCATCGCCTTCGGCTGCCCGCCCGCCGTGACGTACGCCTCCACCGCGCCGCTCCCCGGCGACATCGACGAGTACCTCTTCGCCGGGTTCCTGCAGGGCAAGCGGATCGAGATGGTCGACTGCAAGACGGTCCCGCTCCAGGTCCCGGCGCACGCCGAGGTCGTCATCGAGGGCTGGCTGGAGCCGGGCGAGATGCTCCCCGAGGGCCCCTTCGGCGACCACACCGGGTTCTACACCCCGCAGGAACCGTTCCCCGCACTGAAGATCGACTGCGTCACCATGCGCAAGCGCCCGCTGCTCCAGTCGATCGTCGTCGGCCGTCCGCCGACCGAGGACGGGCCGCTTGGCCGCGCCACCGAGCGCTTCTTCCTCCCGCTCCTCAAGATCATCATTCCGGACATCGTGGACTACCACCTCCCCGAGGCCGGCGGTTTCCACAACTGCGCGATCATCTCGATCGACAAGAAGTACCCCAAGCACGCGCAGAAGGTGATGCACGCGGTCTGGGGCGCCCACATGATGTCGCTGACCAAGCTGATCGTGGTCGTCGACTCCGACTGCGACGTCCACGACCTGCACGAAGTCGCCTGGCGGGCCCTCGGCAACACCGACTACGCCCGCGACCTCAGCATCGTCGAAGGCCCGGTCGACCACCTCGACCACTCCTCCTACCAGCAGTTCTGGGGTGGCAAGGCGGGCATCGACGCGACGAAGAAGTGGCCCGAGGAGGGGTACACGCGCGACGGCGGCTGGCCCGACATGGTCGAGTCCGACCCGGCCACGGCCGCGCTGGTCGACCGCCGCTGGAAGGAGTACGGACTGTGAGTCCCGTCGCCGCGGGCGGCCCGGCCCTCTTCATCGGCACCGACACCGACTACGTGGCCCTCGTGCGTCCCGAGCTGGACCCGGCCGACCCCGGAGTCCGGCAGGCCGCCGAGCAGGCGGGCGTCTCGCCGGAGGAGTTCGCGGGCGCCGGTGACACCTGGGCGGTCCTGACCGAGCACGACGGCGAGGGCGGCGGCTTCGAACTGCCCGGGGTGCGCGACACGGAGCCCGCCGACTTCGCCGAACAGCTGCGCGCCGAGCTGGCCGCCGGGACGGGCGAGCCGTTCACGGTCGACGGCGGCGCGCTGCTGCGACTGGACGCCCGCCCGGCCGCGGCGGACGCCTACGCCTTCACCGTGCACCTCACCCCGCCCGAAGACCCGTCCGACGACGACGCCGGGACGCCGCTGACGGTGGAGACGGGGCCGCTGCCGGTCGCCGGACTGCTGGCCGACCTCGACGCGTTCCTCGGGAGCCTCGCATGATGACCACCGCCGACGGGATCGTGGACTCGGGGGCGGCACCGCGGCCGACCGGCAGGGTGAAGGCCTTCCTGCGCCTGGTGATGATCGAGCACTCCGTGTTCGCGCTGCCCTTCGCCTACATCGCGGCCCTCACCGCGATGTACGAGTGGGACGAGAACATCCACTGGGGCCGGCTGCTCCTGGTCACGATCGCCATGGTCGGCCTGCGCACCTTCGCGATGGCCGCCAACCGGATCATCGACCGCGAGATCGACGCCCGTAACCCGCGCACCGCCCACCGCGAGCTGGTCACCGGCGCGATGTCGGTCCGGCACGCGTGGACCGGCGCGATCATCGCCCTGGTGGTGTTCCTGGGCGCGGCGGCGTTGCTCAACCCGCTCTGTCTGGTCCTCGCGCCGGTCGCGGTGATCCCGATGGTGGTCTATCCGTACGGCAAGCGGTTCACGAACTTCCCGCAGGCCATCCTCGGGCTCGCCCAGGCCATGGGCCCGGTCGGCGGCTGGCTGGCCGTCACCGGTTCCTGGTCCTGGGACGCGGTCGTCCTCGGCCTCGCGGTCGGCATCTGGATCGGCGGCTTCGACCTCATCTACGCCTGCCAGGACGTGGAGACCGACCGCGAGGTCGGCGTGAAGTCGGTTCCGGCCCGCTTCGGCATCCCCGCCGCCATTTGGGGCGCCCGCGCCTGCCACGCCGTGACGACGGCCCTGTTCGTCTGGTACGCGGTGCTCACCGGCGCCGGCGCGTTCTTCTGGCTCGGCCTGGTGATCGTCGCGGCGGCCTTCGTCTACGAGCACACCATCGTCCGTCCGAACGACCTGACCCGCCTGAACCGCGCCTTCTTCAGCGTCAACGGCTTCATCGGCATCGCGCTGTTCGTCTGCGCGCTGCTGGACCTTCTGGTGCGCGGGCTGACGGTCTGACGCACTGACGCGTGTGTGCGTGCGGTGCGGGAGGCCGGCCGCGGCCTCCCGCACGGCCTCAGGAGGTGAGCGCGTCCCGGCGGACGGGTCCGCGCCGGAACAGGAAGGCCGATGCCACGCCGGCCAGCAGGCCGATGAGGTGGCCTTGCCAGCTCACGCCGGTCTGACCGGGCGCGATGCCCGCGAGGATCGAGCCGCCCCAGACCGCGCCGACCAGCACGGCGACGACGACGCCCATCGGCCGGCGCTCCACGAAGCCGCTGCACAGCAGGAAGCCGAAGAGGCCGAAGACCAGGCCGGAGGCGCCCGCCGTGTTGGTGTGCGCCGGGGCTATGAGCCACACCCCCAGCCCGTCGCAGACGATGATCAGCGCGCACACGGCGGCGAACCGGCGCAGGCCGCCGAGGGCGGCGAGGAAACCGAGCACCAGCAGCGGCACGCTGTTCGCCGCGACATGGGCGAAGCCGAAGTGGACGAAGGCGGAGGGGACGACGTCGACCAGCTCCGAGGTCGTGCGCGGTACGACGCCGAAGTCGTCCAGGGCGTGACCGGAGACCACGTCGGCCACTTCCAGCAGCCACAGCAGCGCCACCCAGGCCACCATCACCACGGCCGCCGTCTTCGCCCGTTCGCGCCCCGACCACCGCACATCCGTGTTGGACACGGCAACCCCCTCGCCTTGATCGTCCCCCGGAAACGGATCGATCGCCCGCTCGCGTGGCGCATCGATCGTCCGCGTGGGAAACGGACCGGACCCCTTGGCCGGTTCCCTTCCCACGATGCCGGATAGGCTCGGTGTCGTGAACCATCTCAAGCCAGGAGAGACGACCCGAACGCCTTGGATCCTGGGGGTGTCCGGCGCTTCCGGCACGCCATATGCGGCGGCCGTCCTCCGTGCGCTCCTCCAGGCGGGGGAGAGCGTCGACCTCGTCGTCAGCCGTGCCTCGCGGCTCACCCTGCTGGACGAGACCGGCATCTCCTTCCGGGACGCCCACTGGCGCGACGACCTGCGGGAATGGCTGTCCCGTGGAGCGGACGGCAAGCCGGACACCTTCACCGTGGACCTCGACGGCGTACGGCACTGGGGCGCCGGTGACCTCGCCGCGGGCCCCTCCTCCGGCTCGTACCCGAGCAAGGGCATGCTGATCGTGCCCGCCTCCACGGCCTGCGTGGCCGGGGTGGCGCTCGGGCTGTCCAAGGACCTGCTGCAACGGGCGGCGAGCGTGACCCTCAAGGAGGGGCGCACACTGGTCGTGGCCGTACGGGAGACCCCGCTGAACGGCCAGACCCTGCGGCACATGGTCTCCCTCGACGACGCTGGCGCGACCGTGGTGCCCGCCTCACCGGCCTTCTACGCGGGCGCGACGCACATCCAGGACCTGGTGGACTTCGTCGCCGGCCGCGTGCTCGACGCGGCGGGCGTCGAGCACGAGCTGTACCGCCGCTGGAAGGGCGAGCTCGGGGGTGGGTCATCACCGTCCCGTACCGCCTGAGCGGCACCCGCACCCCCGGCGCAGTCCCCGTGTCCCCCGGTGCACCCCGACGTACCACTCACCGATTCTCAATCACGTGCAGACCTCTTCAGCGGAAGGCTTCGATCGCATGGACGCGGTGGACAGGCAGCTCATCCAGGCCCTGAGAGAGAACGGCCGGGCCTCCTACGCCGAGCTGGGGCGCCTCGTCGGCCTGTCGGGGCCCAGCGTCACCGACCGGATCAACCGGCTGGAGGCGGCCGGTGTCATCACCGGCTACCGCGCCACCGTGGACGCCGCCTCGCTCGGCCTCGGGGTGACCGCCCTGATCGGCATCTCGCTCTCCGACGCCGCCGACCACGAGGACGTGGCGCAGCGGCTGAAGGACCTGAGCGAGATCGAGGACTGCTGGTTCATCGCCGGCGACGACTCCTTCATGCTCAAGGTGCGGGCGGCCGACGTGGACGGGCTGGAGCGGATCATCCGCAGGCTGTCCGGGACCAAAGGCGTCTCCCGGACCCGTACCACCATCGTGCTCTCCACGAAGTGGGAGAACCGCGTCGGTGAGCTGCCCGAAGAGGTCCAGTAGCCGGGGCGTTACGGTGGGCGGAGCCGGCGCGTGCCGGGCGGGGCGGGCAGAAGCCCGGACGGTCGGCCGGTGGGGCCGGCCGGGACAGGCAAGGCCGGGTCCGGACGGTCGAGGCCGGTCCGGACAGTCGAGACAGTCAGGAAAGAGGTATCCGCATGGACGTCGGGCTCAAGCGCGAGCTGGAGGAGAAGGTCCGCTCCGGTGAGCGGCTGTCCCGCGAGGACGGCATCGCGCTGTACGAGTCGGACGACCTGGCCTGGCTGGGCGGGCTGGCGCACGAGGTGCGGACGCGGAAGAACGGCGACGTCGTCCACTTCAACGTCAACCGCCACCTCAACATGACGAACGTGTGCACCGCCTCCTGCGCGTACTGCTCCTTCCAGCGCAAGCCGGGGGAGAAGGACGCGTACACGATGCGGATCGAGGAGGCGGTGAAGCTCGCCAAGGCGATGGAGGCGGAGAACCTCACCGAGCTGCACATCGTCAACGGACTCCACCCCAACCTGCCCTGGCGCTACTACCCGCGCTCCCTGCGCGAGCTGAAGGCCGCGCTGCCGGACGTGTCGCTGAAGGCGTTCACCGCCACCGAGATCCACCACTTCGAGACCATCTCCGGGATGTCCGCGTCCGAGATCCTCGACGAGCTGATCGACGCCGGGCTCGAGTCCCTCACCGGCGGCGGCGCGGAGATCTTCGACTGGGAGGTCCGGCAGCACATCGTCGACCACCGCACCCACTGGGAGGACTGGTCGCGGATCCACCGGCTGGCGCACGAGAAGGGGCTGAAGACCCCCTGCACCATGCTCTACGGCCACATCGAGGAGCCCCGCCACCGCGTCGACCACGTGCTGCGGCTGCGTGAGCTCCAGGACGAGACCGGCGGCTTCCAGGTCTTCATCCCGCTGCGCTACCAGCACGACTTCGTGGACATGAAGGACGGCAAGATCCGCAACCGCCTCCAGTCCAGGACGCAGATGGCGACCGGCGCCGAGGCGCTGAAGACGTTCGCCGTCTCCCGTCTCCTCTTCGACAACGTCCCGCACGTCAAGGTCTTCTGGGTGATGCACGGCGTCAACACCGCCCAGCTCGCCCTCCAGCACGGCGCGGACGACATGGACGGCTCGGTCGTCGAGTACAAGATCACGCACGACGCGGACGACTTCGGCACGCCGAACAAGCTCACCCGCGACGACCTGCTGGACCTGATCCGCGACGCCGGTTTCCGCCCGGTGGAGCGCAACACGCGGTACGAGATCCTCCGCGAGTACGACGCCGCCGACCCCGCCCGCCGCGAGTCCCCGCAGCCGATGCGGGTCTGAGGGAGAACCCCCGTTCCATGCCGGAGAGCCCCCCTCCCCTACCGGAGAGCCCCCGTCCCGTGCCCCTGACCTTCACCCTGGATCCGCCCGTCACCCCCGGACTCCGTGACGGCATCCTGGAGTTGTGGGTGGACGTCACCGAAGCGGGCGGAGCCGTCGGCTTCGTGCCGCCGGTGACCCGGGAGGACGTCCGGCCGGAGCTGGTACGGCAGTTCGTGGCGATGGAGGAGCGACGGTCCCGCCTCCTCGTCGGGTTCGACGAGGAGGGGCGGGTCGCCGCGACGGCGTTCCTCACCCTCAACACCCACCGCCTGATGACGCACTGGATCTGGCTGTACACGGTGATGGTCCACCCCCGCCACCAGGGCAAGGGGTACGGCCGCGACCTGCTCGCCGCCGCGGAGCGGGCCGCCCGCACCCTTCCCGGCATCGAGGCGATCCGGCTCACCTGCCGCGGCGGCCTCGGCCTGGAGCGCTTCTACGGCTCCTGCGGCTACAAGGAGGTCGGCCGGGTCCCCGGTGCGATCAGGGTGGCTCCGGACGACGACCGGGACGACATCATCATGCTGCTGCCCCTGACCTGATCCCGGGTCCGGGGCGAGCTCCGGGCCGGGGCCCGGGTCCGGGTCCGGGTCCGGGTCCGGGTTCAGCGAGAATGTCATGTACGTGTCTGTGCAGGGCCCCCGCCGCAGGTGTACGGACGCGGGCGTGCTTCACTGGAGGTGTCCCATTGAGAGCCCCTTGGGATATGTTCTGGCCGTTCGTCCGGGAGAGTGGAAGAAGATGCTCCGCTACACGTTGATGCGCTTCGGGATCTTCGTGGGCTGCCTCCTGGTCGTCTGGGGCCTCGTCTACTCCGGCCTCGCCCCGCGCGGCCTGGGCGACTCCAACGGACTGTGGATCATCCTGCTCGCCCTGGTGTTCTCGGCACCGATCAGCTTCGTCGTCCTGCGCAAGCAGCGGGACGTGGCCTCCGAGAACATCGTGCGCCGGGTCGACCGGGCGAAGGCCAACCTGGACGCCAACCGCAGCCAGGAGGACGACGCCGACGACGACGCCCGTGGCACGCAGGGCCAGGCGCAGGAGCAGGACCAGGAGCAGGCGAAGGCCTCGTAGGGCTCCGGAGGCATGTGTCCGGTTCGGGCGGGGTGGGTTTCCCGCGCGGGCGGGCGAGGGTGCCGCCGCCCCGTAGGCTGCTCCGTATGGGTGCCGTGAAGAGCAAGCGGATGCCGCGTGCGGTCCGCGAACAGCAGATGCTGGACGCCGCCGTGCAGACCTTCGGCCAGCGCGGCTACATGGCCGCGTCGATGGACGAGATCGCCGAACTGGCGGGCGTGTCGAAGCCGTTGGTCTATCTGTACCTGAACTCCAAGGAAGACCTGTTCATCGCGTGCATCCGCCGCGAGGCGAAGGCCCTCGTCGAGGCGGTGCGCGCCGGTGCCCGTCCCGTGCTCCCCGCGGACCGCCAGCTCTGGGCGGGGCTGACGGCGTTCTTCACCCACACCGCGCGGCACCCGGACGGCTGGGCCGTGCTGCACCTCCAGGCCCGTACGCACGGAGAGGTGTTCGCCGCCGAAGTCGCCGCGATGCGCGCGGACATCGTGACGTTCGTGACCGAGCTGATCCTCGCCGCCGCCCGGGAAGCCCTCCCCCAAGCTCTCGGCTGTTCCCCCAAGTTCTCGACGTCGCTCGAACAGGGGGCACCCCCACGAGCAGGGGGGACCCCCACGGACCCCCGCCTCCCCGGCGGCGAGGTCGCCGGGCTCGCGGAAGCACTGGTCGGCGCCGCCGAGGCGCTCGCGGACTGGGCCAACAGCACCCCGGGCGTCACCGCCCGGCAGGCGTCGGCCACCCTGATGAACTTCGCCTGGGCGGGACTGGGCGACCTGATGGCGGGCCGCCCCTGGTCACCGCCCGACAGTGAAGCCCTGGACACCGGTGCCGATGTCGAAGACGCTGGTGCCGGCGCGGTCGTTCACGCCGGGCGGACCTCCCCGGTGAGGTGAAGGCAGTCGCCGGGACCGCGCAGCTCGAAGCGTCCGTCCCGCGCCCCGAACGTCACCGTCCCCGGCAGCAGGACCGGCGCTCTGAAGTCGGCCCGGACCGTCACCGCTTCCGGGACGCCGTGCGCGGCGAGGCAGCGGGCCACGGTCCACATGCCGTGCGCGATCGCACGGGGGAAGCCGAAGAGCCGTGCGGTGAACGGGTACAGATGGATCGGGTTGCGGTCGCCGGACGCGGCACCGTACCGCCGTCCCGTGTCCCCGGCCAGCAGCCACGCGTCGACGACGGGCAGCGGCTGAGCCGTCGCCGATTCCTCCTCCGGACGCGGGGCGGACCGCCCGGGGGAGGACGGCCCGGAGGAGGGCGGCCCGGAGGTGCGGTGCCGGGCCAGATACGTGCTCCGCGACTCCCATACGAGGTCACCGCCGGGCGACCGCAGCGCGGTGACCACGGTGGCCTCCGTACCGCGCCGGTGCGGTGCCAGCCCCTCGATGTGCACACTCAGTCCGTGCGTCCCGGCGCCGGGCACGGCCCGGCGCCGGGTGATCTCTATCGACGTGTGGACGAGCCCCAGCAGCGGCAGCGGGAAGTCCCGGCCGCTCATCAGCCGCATGGCCGCCGGGAAGCCCAGCACATGGGGATACGTCAGCGGCAGCGCGCCGGAGCCCTCCCCGGTCCCCCCGGCTTCTCCGGTCTCCTGGGTCTTCGCGTTCTCCCGGGTCTCCTGGCTTTGTCCTGTTCCTGCGGCGGGGAAGCCGCACACCCGCTCGTACGCCGCCAGCCTCGCGGGATCCACCCGCAGGGAGGGCAGGACGAGCCGGGTCCGCGGGAACGCGGCGTCGGGGCGGGGACGTTTGACCGGCGACAGCAGCGCACCGCGCGCCAGCAGGGGGGCGAGGGAGGGGGAGCGGGCGAGGGTCACCGAGGCCGGAGGTGCGGCGGCGGGGGGTACGGAGGCCATGGCGGTCACGCCCCCAGCAGGCTCTGGCCGCAGACTCGTACGACCTGTCCGTTGACCGCGCCCGAAGCCGGGTGGGCGAGCCAGGCGGTGGTCTCGGCGACGTCGACGGGAAGACCGCCCTGGGCCAGGGAGTTCATGCGCCGGCCCGCCTCGCGGATGACCAGCGGGACCGCCGCGGTCATCTTCGTCTCGATGAACCCGGGGGCGACCGCGTTCACCGTCACCCCGTGCTCGGCCGCCGCGCGCGGGGCGAGGGAGCGGACCAGGCCGATGACGCCGGCCTTGGAGGCCCCGTAGTTCGTCTGGCCCGTGTTCCCGGCGATCCCGGCGATGGACGCCGTCGCCACGATCCGCCCGCCCCGCTTCAGGGTTCCGGCGGCGAGCAGCGCGTCGGTGGTGCGCAGCACGCTCGCCAGGTTCACCTCCAGCACCGGGGCCCAGCGTTCGGCGGGCATGTTGGCCAGCCGCCGGTCACGGGTGATGCCCGCGTTGTGGACGAGGACGTCCAGGCCGTCGGGGAGCGCCTCGGCGATCCGGGCGCCCGCGTCGGCGGCCGTGATGTCGAGGGGGAGGGCGAGGCCGCCGAGCCGTCGGGCGACGCGCCGGGCGTCCGCCTCGGCCTGCGGCACGTCGAGCACGACGACCTTGGCACCGTCCCGGGCCAGCGTCCCGGCGACCGCCTCGCCGATACCGCGGGCACCGCCGGTGACCAGGGCGGTGCGGCCGGCGAGGGGGAGGCCCCCCTCGCCGGCCGCGGCCACGGGTGCGGGGGTGGCGGCAGTGGCGTCGGCGCCGACCTCGATCACCTGGCCGCTGACGTACGCCGACTTGGGCGAGAGCAGGAAGCGCAGGGTGGACTCGGCGGCGTCCGCGTCGGTGAGGCGGACCAGGTTCACGGTGCTGCCCCGGCCGATCTCCTTGCCCAGGGAGCGGGTGAAGCCCTCCAACGCCTGCTGGGCGGCGGCCTGGTGGTGGTCGGCGGCGTCGAGCGGGGAGCCGAGCAGGACGATCCTGCCGCTCGCGGCGACCGACCGTACGACGGGATGCAGGGCCGCGTGCACCTCGACGAGGTCTTCCACGTCGCGCACCCCGGTGGCGTCCAGGACGACGGCGGCGGGGCGGCCGGTGTCGTTCGCGTCGCCGGGCTCGCCCGTGGAGAGTCCCGTGCGGGCGAGGACGGGAGCGAGGCCGAGGCCGGACTTGCCCGCGGTGAGGTGGAGCAGACCGCCGCCGAGGTCGGGCCGCGCCGCTGACCAGCGCTTCAGCGAGGCCGGCTGGGGAAGGCCCAGCCGACGGCTCAGGAAGCGGCCGGGCGTGGTCCCGGTGAAGCTCAGATAGCGGTCGGCCATGTGCGACTCCCAGCCCTGGATGCGTCCGGTGTGCGTAGGTGCGTACGTGCTGGTGCACGTGTTCCAGCAGAACTTACTCTGAAGTAAGGTTACCGATGGTAATCCTACGTCAGTGTGAGGAGCGGGTCGAGATGAGCCCTCGGAAACCGAGCAAGCCGAGTGGACCGGGCGGGCAGAGCGGACAGGGTGGGCAGGGCGGACCGGTGGAGCCGCGCGAACCGGCGGAGTCCGCACGGTCGGTGGAGTCCGCGCGGCCGGTGCGGCCGGCCGCCGTGCGGCGGGTCGCGGTCATCGGCGGTACCCGCATCCCGTTCGCCCGCTCCGACGGCCCCTACGCCACCGCCTCCAACCAGGAGATGCTGACCACCGTCCTGGACGGTCTCGTCGAGCGGTACGGGCTCCAGGCGCCGGGCTCGGTCGGGGAGTTCGTCGCCGGCGCGGTGCTCAAGCACAGCCGCGACTTCAACCTCGCCCGCGAGACCGTCCTCGGCTCCGCGCTGGACGCCCGTACCCCCGCCTACGACATCCAGCAGGCCTGCGGCACCGGTCTTCAGGCCGTCACCGCCGCCGCCAACAAAATCGCCCTCGGCCAGACGGAGTCCGCGATCGCGGGTGGCTCCGACACGGCGAGCGACGCGCCTCTCGGCGTCAACGACAGCCTGCGGCAGGTGCTGTTGGAGGCGCGGCGGGCGAAGACGCTCGGCGCCCGCCTCAAGGCCCTGACGAAGGTGCGCCCCGGGCACCTCGTCCCCGACATCCCGCGCAACGCCGAACCGCGCACCGGCCTGTCCATGGGCGAGCACGCCGCGGTCACCGCCCGCACCTGGGGCATCACCCGCGAGGCCCAGGACGAACTGGCGGCGGCCAGCCACCAGCGGCTGGCCGCGGCGTACGAACGCGGCTTCTTCCAGGACCTGGTGGTGCCCCACCGCGGGCTGGCCCGCGACCAGAACCTCCGGCCGGGATCGACCGTCGAGAAACTCGCCGCCCTGAAGCCGGTGTTCGGCGTCGACGGCCCCGATCCGACGATGACGGCGGGCAATTCGACCCCGCTCACCGACGGAGCGGCGGTGGTGCTGCTGGCGAGCGAGGAGTGGGCGCAGGCACGGGGCCTGGAGCCGCTGGCGTACCTGACCGCGTACGAGACGGCCGCCGTGGACTTCGTGCACGGCGATGTGGCGGACGGCGAGGACGGCCTGCTGATGGCCCCCGCGTACGCGGTCCCGCGCATGCTGGAGCGCACCGGGCTGGACCTCGCGGACTTCGACCTGATCGAGATCCACGAGGCCTTCGCCTCCCAGGTGCTCGCGACCCTGGCCGCCTGGGAGAAGCGGGGCCTGAGCCCGGTCGACCGCGCCCGGGTGAACGTGGCCGGCTCCTCCCTGGCGACGGGTCATCCCTTCGCCGCCACCGGCGCCCGCATCGTCGCGACCCTCGCGAAACTCCTGGCCGAGCGGGACGCCCCCGCCCGCGGCCTGATCTCCGTCTGCGCGGCGGGCGGGCAGGGGGTGACGGCCATTCTGGAGCGAACCTGAATCTCCCTCATGTATCTCCCGATGCTGCACATCCCCGGCGCCGGACCCTCTCCGGAACCGCACGAATCCGTCACGCCGGGCCCGTACGATCCCGAGTCCGAACCGGCGGTGACTCCGTGACTCCGTGACTCCTGCCTTCCGAAGGCATCGGAGAACACCGGAGAACACCGGAGGGCGCCGGTGAGCGCCTCGGCGTGCGAGGCACGTACGTCATCGCAGCAAGCAGGTCCCGCTGCACGCCCCAGGAGCCGCCCGTGTCCGCCGTCCCGTCCTCAGCCGCCCCTTCCTACGACGCGTACGACGGGCGCCCGGCCACCGTCCCGTCGCACGCCGTCCCGCCCGCCGCCTCGCCCACCGTCCCGGACGTCGTCCGTTCCACCGCCGCCCCGAGCGACGCCTCCGGCGAGCCGGTCCCGGTCGCGCCCGAGACGCGGCGGCTGGACGGGGTCGTACGGGAGGCGGCCGTACCGCCGCTCGCACGGCCGGTGCGGCACGGATCGCTCGCCGACCTGCCCTTCGACAACGCGAACGCGGCCCCGGACACGGTGGTTCTGAGCCGCCGCCCCAAAAGCCCGGGGCCGGACAGGAACGGCAGGAACGGCGGGAGCAGAGAGAACGGAGGGCACGGAGGGCATGGAGGGCACGGCGGTTGGACGGATGTGACGGCCGCCGAGTTCGCCGCCCAGGTGATGGCCGTGGCGAAGGGGCTCATCGCCGAGGGCCTGAACCCGGGCGACCGGATCGCCGTCATGGCCCGCACCATCTACGAGTGGACGCTCCTCGACTTCGCCGCCTGGGCGGCGGGACTGGTCACCGTCCCCGTCTACCCGACCTCCTCCGTCTACCAGGCCCGATGGATCCTGCACGACTCGGGCGCGGTCGCCCTGGTCACGGAAACGACCGCCCAGGCCGCCGCCCTCGGCCCCGAACTGGGGCACCTCACCGACCTCCGGCGCGTCTGGGTCGTGGAGAAGGGCCACGTCGAACGGCTCGCGGAGGCCGGCACCCACCTCCCGGACCAGGAGGTGGAGGTACGCCGCGGGGTCCTCGGCCCGGACACCCTCGCCACCCTCGTCTACACCTCCGGCACCACCGGCCGCCCCAAGGGCTGCGCCCTCACCCACGGCAACTTCTTCGCCGAGGTGGACAACGCCATCGAGCTGCTCTACCCGATCTTCAAGGCCCGGACCAGCGAGGAGGCCTCCGTCCTCCTCTTCCTCCCCCTGTCCCACGTCTTCGGCCGCATGGTCGCCGTCGCCTGCGTCCGGGCCCGGGTACGGCTCGGCCACGCGCCGAGCCTGAAACCCGAGGAACTGCTCCCGGACCTGGCGAGCTTCCGGCCCACGTGCCTGCTGGCCATCCCGTACATGCTGGAGAAGATCTTCAACACCGCGCGCGCCAAGGCGGAGTCGGGCGGACGGGCGGCCGCCTTCGACCGCGCCGCCTCGGTGGCCCGCCGCTACGGCGAGGCCGTCGACGCCCGTCACACCGGTACGGGCCCCGGCCCGAGCGGGTCCCTGAAGGTCTCCCGCGCCTTCTACGATCCCCTGGTCTACCGCCGTATCCGCAACGCCATGGGCGGCAGGGTCCGCTACGCCATCTGCGGCGGCTCCCCGCTCGGCCGCGACCTGAGCGCGTTCTACGCCGGCGCCGGCATCGAGATCTTCGAGGGCTACGGCCTCACGGAGACCACCGCCGCGTCGACGGTGACGCCCCCGCTGAGGCCCCGGCTCGGCACGGTGGGCTGGCCGCTGCCCGGCACCCGGATCCGTATCGCGGCGGACGGCGAGATCCTCGTCGCGGGCGAGCACGTACTGCGCGGCTACTGGGACCCTCAGGCCGGGGGAGTCGTCCCCGCGGCCCCCGGCGGCTGGCTCGCGACCGGCGACCTCGGCGAACTGGACGACGAGGGCTACCTGACCATCACGGGCCGCAAGAAGGAGATGCTGATCACGGCGGGCGGCAAGAGCGTCGCCCCGGCCCCGCTGGAGAACTGGCTCCGCTCCCACCCCCTGATCTCGCAGTGCATGGTCCTGGGCGACGGCCGCCCCTACGTCTCCGCCCTGATCACCCTCGACCTCGACGGCATCACCCACTGGCGCCGGATGAACGGCAAGCACCCGGTCCCGGCCGAGCTCCTGATCGACGACGAGGATCTGCGGGCGGTCCTGCGACGTGCCGTCGACGAGGTCAACAGGACGCTCTCCCGCCCCGAGTCCATCCGCCGCTTTACCGTCCTCCCCGTCGACTTCAGGGAGGACGCGGGCCACCTGACCCCGTCCATGAAGCTGCGCCGCGAAGCGATCCTCCGCGACTTCACGGAGGAGGTGGAGGGGCTGTACCCGGGCTCATGAAGGGCGGGCCGTGGGGTGAGCGGCCGTACTAGCGGCCGGAGTCCGGGGCGCGGGCGATGAGGAAGGCCTGGGGCGTCGACTCTCCCTGTTCCTCGTCCGCGGCCCGCTCGGCGCGCAGGACGAGCGTGAACCCGGCCGCTTCCAGGATCTCGGCCATCCGGTCCGGGCGGCGCCGCTGGAAGTCCAGGGTGACCGGGTGGTCGAATGGACGTTCGAGTCGAAGGGCTTCTTCGCCCACCTGGAAGGCGAGCAGCAGATGGCCCCCGGGCGCCAGGAGCCGGCGGAAACCGGTGAAGAGCGCCGGCAGCTCGTCCTGCGGGGTGTGGATGCTCGAGTACCACGAGACGATGCCGGCCAGTGTGCCGTCCGGGACGCCCGGCTCCAGCATCGACCCCTGCTCGAACCGCAGGCCCGGGTTCTCTCGGCGGGCGACCCCGAGCATGGATTCCGACAGGTCGAGGCCGAAGACGTCCAGGCCGCAGGAGGCCAGGTGGGCCGTCACCCATCCGGGACCGCATCCGAGGTCGGCGACCTCGCCACCGACGCCGCTCGCTTTGACGAGCCCGGCGAATCCGGCCAGCAGCGCCGGCTCCAGGGGCTGGGCGGCGAAAACATCGCGGAAGCGGTCGGCGTAGTCCTCGGCGATGGCGTCGTAGAAGGCGCGGGTGGCGACGATGTGGTCCGGAGCCGGGGCGGCAGCAGCGGGGGCGGGGGCGGTGTCCGTCATGGGCGGGGAGCTTGGCCGCGCCGATGTCGTTCCGGGGCGGGTTCGCGGCGGGTTACGTGCTGGGTCCGTGGCGGGTTCCGCGGCGAGTCCGTGGCGAGTCCGTGGCGGGTTCCGCGGCGAGTCCGTGGCGAGTCCGTGGCGGGTTCCGCGGTGGAAAAGGCAGGAGCCCCTTTCGCCTGACGGCGGGGGGCTCCTTGGGTACTGCTAGTCGTTCCCGGATCGGAGAGGATCAGACCGGGGTGACGTTCTCCGCCTGCGGGCCCTTGGGACCCTGCGTGACGTCGAAGGACACCTGCTGGTTCTCCTCGAGAGAGCGGAAGCCGCTCGCGTTGATCGCGGAGTAGTGGACGAAGACGTCGGGGCCGCCGCCTTCCTGGGCGATGAAACCAAAGCCCTTTTCGGCGTTGAACCACTTCACGGTTCCGGTAGCCATAAGCCCTCCTTGGGCCCAAAGGGTTGCCCTGCTCCAGAACCCAGCAAGTGTGAAGACCAATTCTGCACAATCGCATCCGTCTGAGAACGACGAGAGCCCGCGGTCACATGCTCCGCAGGCTCTGTACTGCAAGGGAAACCAAACTGCAACTTGCGGACGAGCCTAGCATGCGACCGCCCGCGCGCAATAGAGGTCAAGATCACGTCACCCGAAAGTTTGAATGCCACTTCCGCCACATGCTCCGACGTGCCGATCGGGCCGGTACCAGGCCCGGGGAACCCGCCCCGAGGCATGAGGGCTAGCCTCGCGATGTGGACAATTCTCGCACCCGGCCGCGCGTCGGACACATTCAGTTCCTGAACTGCATGCCCCTCTACTGGGGGCTTGCGAGAACGGGCACCCTCCTCGACTTCGAGCTGTCGAAGGACACCCCCGAGAAGCTCAGCGAGAAGCTCGTGCAGGGAGATCTCGACATCGGGCCGATCACCCTGGTCGAGTTCCTCAAGCACGCCGACCAGCTGGTCGCCTTTCCCGACATCGCCGTCGGCTGCGACGGCCCGGTGATGTCGTGCGTGATCGTCTCGCAGGTCCCGCTGGACCGGCTGGACGGCGCCCGGGTCGCCCTCGGGTCGACCTCGCGGACCTCCGTACGCCTCGCCCAGCTCCTGCTCGCCGAGCGGTACGGCGTGCGGCCCGACTACTACACGTGCCCGCCGGATCTCAGCCTGATGATGCAGGACGCCGACGCGGCCGTCCTCATCGGCGACGCGGCCCTGCGCGCGACCATGATCGACGGGCCCCGCTTCGGGCTCGACGTGCACGACCTGGGCGCGCTGTGGAAGGAATGGACGGGGCTGCCGTTCGTCTTCGCCGTCTGGGCGGCACGCCGCGACTACCTCGAGCGCGAGCCGGTCATCACCCGGAAGGTGCACGAGGCGTTCCTCGCCTCCCGTGACCTCTCCCTGGAGGAGGTCGGCAAGGTCGCCGAGCAGGCGTCCCGCTGGGAGGCCTTCGACGAGGAGACGCTGGCCCAGTACTTCACCACCCTCGACTTCAGCTTCGGCCCGCCGCAGCTGGCGGCGGTCGAGGCGTTCGCACGCAGGGTGGGCCCGACGACGGGCTTCCCGGCGGACGTGAAGGTCGACCTGCTCCAGCCGTGAAAGCCGGCCCGCCGCACCCGTGAGGAGGCGGAAGCCTCCCACTACCCTGCTGGCAGACGCCCGCGTACGAGTGGGACGGGGAGGGGTGGACGGGGCGGACGGGGCGGACGGGGCGGACTCCATGCGGCCGCTCGATGTCGACGAGCCCACGACGGGGGGTCCGTACCGGCTGCTGGGCAGATGGGGGCCGGCGGCATGGGCCGGGTCTACCTGGGCCGCAGCGCCGGCGGCCGCACGGTCGCGGTGAAGATCGTGCACCCGCACTTCGCGCTGGACGAGGAGTTCCGCGCCCTCCCCCAAGCTCTTGACGAGCAGGGGGGACCCCCATCGGCGCGAGGTCGAGGCCGCGCGGCGGGTGGGCGGTACCTGGACGGCCCCGGTCCTGGACACCGACCCCGAGGCGCGCGTGCCATGGGTCGCCACGGCCTACGCGGCGGGCCCGTCCCTCACGGTGGCGGTCACGCACGGCGGCCCGCTGCCCGCCCACACCGTACGGGTGCTGGGCGCGGGCCTGGCCGAGGCGCTGACGGCGGTGCACGAACGGGGCCTGGTGCGCAGGGACGTGAAGCCGTCGAACGTCCTCCTCACCCTCGACGGCCCGCTGTTGATCGACTTCGGCATCGCCCGCGCGATGGACGGCACGGCCTCCCTCACCTCGACCGGTGTGTCGATCGGCTCGCCCGGCTACATGTCGCCCGAGCAGATCCTGGGCAAGGGCGCCACGGGCGCGGCGGACGTCTTCTCCCTGGGCGCCGTCCTGGCGTACGCGGCGACGGGCGGAGCGCCTTCGGCGACGGCGCGGCCTCGCACGCCGCCCTCCTGTACCAGGTCGTGCACGGAGAGGCGGACCTCACCGGCGTACCGCAGTCCTTGCTCGGTCTGGTCCACGCCTGCCTGATGAAGGATCCGGAGAAGCGACCGGCACCTTCGGAGATCGTGGCGGCACTGGCCGAGCAGGGTATAGACGCGGCCCTGCGGGACTGGCTGCCCTCCGCGGTCGCCTCGACGATCGCGACCCATGCCGCGGGGATCCTGGACCTGGAGACTCCCGGGGCGCCCCCGGCCGCCCCGCAGGCCCAGGCCGCGGCGACCTTCGGCCCGGCGCCGACGATGCTGGACGGGACGCGGCCGACTGGAACACCGCCGACCGGGACGGCCGGGTACGGTGCCCCGCCCGGTGGCATGCCGGCACCCGCATACGGCACACCCCTTCCCGGCACAGTCCAGCTCGGTGCGGACGGAGCACCTGCTCCGGCCCGTTCTCGGCGTTGGGCGCTCGGTATTGCGCTCGGTGGTGCAGCGGCCGTTGCGGCGGCCGGTGGTGGTGCCGCGTGGGTACTCAAGTCGGGCAACGATGCCTCCGACGGGGCAAAGGATGCTTCGGGTAAGGGTGGTTCGGCCGAGCCGGTGGAAGAGAACTTCACGTCCCCACCCGCCGGGGTGGCACCCCAACCGCTGTGGCACGAGTCGGCCGTGGAGGACAGCACCACGACGGACGTACCGCTCCTGACGCACGACGGACTGCTCCTGGTCAGCGGCGATCCGCTCGTGGCCTACGACGTCAGGACGGGCAAGGCCCGCTGGACCAAGCCGGACATCTGCCGCCCCGGAGCCCAACTCCTCTTTCACGAAGGCAGGGTGTACCTCGCGGACGGAGACTACGACGGCGTCTTGGTCGCCTACGACGTCAAGAGCGGCGAGGAGGTCTGGCGCAGCCGCCTCGGCAAACAGCTGTCCGTCGAGGACACGATCGCCATCGACGACAAGAACGTCTACGTGACGGCGACCGACTACGGCCAGTCGCAAAGCGCCACCAAGTACCGTACGGCCATCGCGGCCATCAGCCACACCACCGGGAGGACGGCGTGGCTCCAGCCGCGGGACTGGGGCACCAAGGACTACGACGTCCAGGGTTCGGTCTCGGGCAAGTACTTGGTCTACGCCGACTCGAACTACAACCTCACCGTCCGGGACACCGCCACGGGCGGTCAGTTGTGGACGAAGAAGATCGGCGACGAATGGACCTGGCGGCCCACGGCCGCGAAGGGCCTCGTCTTCCTTCCGGGAGAGGAACTCGTAGCCGTGGACGCGGACACGGGCAGCACCGTCTGGACGTTGTCCCCCAACGGTCGCCGAGGCTTCGGCAACCCCACGGTCATCGACGGTGTGCTCTACACCAGCGACCACGACGACGGCGTGTGGGCCGTGGATGTCAAGAGCGGCAAACGGACGTGGCTCTGCGACGAGTTGGACGTCGAGGGGCCCGAGACGTTCCTGCGGTCCGGGACGGCACTGTACGGCGCCACCGGATCCCTGGACGGCGGCATCGTGGCCCTGGACGCCAAGACGGGCAAACTCCGTTGGACCTACAGCGACAGCAAGGCCGTCGGCGAGCCGTGGCAGGTCACCACCTTCGGGAACCGGCTGCTGGTCACGCACGGGCCGGAGATCTACGCGCTGCCGGCGGTCTGAGACACGGGCGGCCGAGCTTGCAGCCGGAGACGGACAGTAGTCTCCGTTGCCGGAGCAATGAATACGGCAACAGAAGCCGACGGGGAGGAAGACCACCATGCGGATGCTGGTGACGGTCGTCAGCGAGGGCGGTGAGCCGCACGACGTCGTCGTCACCGCGGACGACACCGCGACGGCCGGCGATGTCGTGCAGGCGCTGTCGACGGAACCGGGCCGAAGCGGCGCCCCGACGGGCATGCCGGCGAACGTCAGTGTCCTGCCCGTCATGGCGCCGCCCCCGCTCCCCGGTCACGGGGGTGGCGGGCCGTCCCTGTGGGCCGACGGCGTGCTCTGCGACCCGGCGGCACCCGTGGCCCAGGTGCTGCAGGACGGCATGCGGGTCACCGTGGACGACTCCATGGGCCCGTTGCTGCGCAAGGGCGAGCCCGTCGGCCAGTTGGAGCTGAGGGTGGCCGGCGGCCCTGCCTCCGGGCGCGTGGTCCGGCTCGGCGTCGGTGTGACCACCTTGGGCTCGGCGCCCACCTGCTCGCTTCCCTTGCCAGGTGCCTCGCTGCCGCCGATCGCGCTCCGGGTGGCGATCGACATGCAGGGCAACGCCACGCTCAGCCCTCAGGACGGGGCCCGGATCCAGCTCGACGACATACCGGTGGCGGCGTCCGGGACGCCTTGGCCGCCGGACGGCGTCGTCCGGATCGGCGACTCACTTCTGGTCCTTGCCCGCGTCGCCGCGCCGGACGCGCACCTGTCCGCAATGAATGAAGGTGGCCTGGCCTACAACCGTCCGCCGAGGCTGGCCCCTCTGCGACCCCGCCGACGGCTCGCGGTGCCGGTGGCGCCGAACAAGGGGGAGCGGGCCCGATTCCAAGTCCTCATGGCGTTCATGCCCATGGCCTTCGGACTGGGCATGTATTTCCTTACCAAGCAGATCTACATGCTGCTCTTCTGTCTGATGAGCCCGCTGATGATGGCTGCCCAGTGGATCAGCGAGAACCGTGAGGGCAAAAAGAAGCACCGGACGTCGCTCAAGCAGTACAAGAAGGACCTCGCAGCCCACGAGGCAGAACTGGTCGCCCTCGCCAAGGAGGAGCAGCGCGCCCGTCGGGCGGACGCTCCCGACCCGGCCGAGATCCTGCTCTTCGCCACCGGGCCCCGCCGCCGCCTGTGGGAGCGCCGCCTCACCGACCCTGACGCCATGCAGCTGAGGATCGGGGTCGGTGACCTGCCCTCGGACGTGGAACTCGTCATGGGTCGCGGCGGTTCCCTGCACGAGGAGGACGGTCCGGAACCGCCGGTACTCACGGATGTCCCGGTCACCCTCCCCTTCGCCGAACTCGGCGTGGTCGGCGTCGCCGGCGACCGGGACCGAGCGCTGGCCACGGCCCGCTGGCTCGCTGTGCAGGCCACGGTCCTGCACAGCCCGCGGGACCTCTCCCTGGTGTTGCTCACCGCCGCCCCGAGTGCCGGTGCCGCGTGGCAGTGGCTCCACTGGCTGCCCCACACCAGTCCCGATCAGGGGCAGGACTGCGTAGCGTTGGTCGGCTTCGACTCCGAGACCGTCACCCGCCGCGTCAACGAGTTGCTGAACGAACTGGCCCGGCGGAAGGCGGCCCGCGAGCAGAACACCATGACGGGCCAGCTCTATCCGGACCCCAACGTCTTGCTGATCCTCGACGGGGCACGCCTGCTGCGCCGCGTGCCCGGTGTGCCGCAACTTCTCAGCGAAGGACCGCGGTACGGCATTCTCGCCCTCTGCGTCGACGAGGACGAGCGGCTGCTGCCGGAGGAGTGCAAGGCCGTCGTCGCCTGGTCCCCGGACGTCCAGCATCACGTCCGCGTGCGCGGCCACGGGCTGGAATCCGTCGGTGACGTACTGGCCGACCAGGTCGCGCCCGAGTGGTGCGAGCTGCTTGCCCGGTCCCTCGCGCCGGTACGCGACGTCAGCCGCGACGACGCCGGCGGCGCACTGCCGACCTCTGCGCGGCTGCTGTCGCTGCTGGGCATGCCCGACCCGGACGGGACCGACGTGGAGCGCGTCTGGCGGGCGGGTGGTTCGACGACCGCCGCACCCGTCGGCATCGCCGCGGACGGCCCATTCGTGCTGGACATCCGGCGGGACGGCCCGCACGCGCTGGTCGCGGGCACCACAGGTGCCGGCAAGTCCGAGCTGCTGCAGACCATCATCACCTCGCTCGCCGTCGTGAACCGGCCGGACGCACTGAACTACGTGCTGATCGACTACAAGGGTGGCAGCGCCTTCATGGACTGCGCCCGACTGCCGCACACGGTCGGCATGGTCAGCGATCTCGATGCCCATCTGACCGAGCGGGCCCTCGCCTCGCTCGCGGCCGAGCTGCACCGCCGGGAGAAGATCCTCTTCGACGCCGCCGCCAAGGACATCGAGGACTACAACGACACGCGCAAGCTCCGCCCGGAACTGGAGCCGATGCCCCGACTCGTCCTGGTCATCGACGAGTTCGCCTCCCTGGTCGCCGAACTCCCCGACTTCGTCGCGGGCCTGGTCGACATCGCCCGCCGCGGCCGTTCCCTGGGCGTGCACCTGATCCTGGCCACCCAGCGGCCCGCCGGCGTCGTCAGCGCGGACATCCGTGCCAACACCAACCTGCGCATCGCGCTGAGGGTGACGGACGCTTCGGAGTCCATCGACGTCATCGACGCTCCCGACTCGGGTGCGATCGCCAAGTCGACTCCCGGCCGCATGTATGTGCGCTCCGGTGCGCAGTCCCTGGTCGGCGTACAGTCCGCCCGCATCGGCGGCCGCCGTCCCGCGACGGGCGGGACCGGCCCGAAGACGACCCTGCTGCCGTTGCCGTGGCATGCCTACGGCCGCCCGCTGCCCAAACGGGACGAGGCCGAGGACGACGGCACCATGGTCACCGACCTGGCCGTTCTCGTGGATGCCGTGTGCGACGGCGCGCGGCGGATGGGTTTCGGCGAGCAGCGCAGCCCGTGGCTGGACCCCCTGTCCGAACTGGTCACCCTCGACGAGGTGGTGGCGTACGCCCCGGCGCACGAAGCCGAACCGGACACCGCGCCTCCCGCCGACGTCGCGCCGATCCCGTACGGCCTGATCGACCTGCCGGCGAAGCAGACCCGTATGCCACTGTCCCTGGACCTGGTGCATGGCGAGCACACCATGATCCTGGGCGGAGCCCGCTCAGGCCGCTCGACGGCCCTGCGGTCCCTGGCGGGTTCGCTGGCACGCAGCACCTCTCCGCATGACGTCCATCTCTACGGCATCGACTGCGGCTCCAACGCGCTGCTGCCACTGATGCGCCTGCCCCACGTGGGCGCCGTGGTCACGCGTGACGAGCCGGACCGGGTTCGCCGCCTCATCGAGCGCCTGCTGGCGGAGATTGCCCGACGGCAGCAACTGCTCGCCATGGAAGGCGCGTCGAGCGCCGCCGAGCAACGCGCGACAGCCACGCCGCAGGACCGACTCCCCTGGATGGTGCTGCTGCTGGACGGTTGGGAGGGCTTCGCCTCGACCTTCGAGGCGTACAACTACGGCCAGCTTCTCGAAGCAGCCCAGCGCATCTTCCGTGAAGGCTCCGCCGTCGGCCTCAAGGTCGTCATGAGCGCCGACCGCAGTGGCCTGAGCGGCCACGTCTCGTCCGCCTTCGCCGACCGGCTGGTCCTGCGTTTCGCCGACCCGAACGACTACTCCACGGCGGGACTCCACGCCCGCGAGGTCCCGAAGAACATGCCCCCGGGCCGTGCCCTGCGGATCACGGACACCGGCGTGGACGAAACGCAGATCGGTCTGCTCTCGGCGGACCGGGCCGGCCAGGCCCAGGTACGTGCGCTCCGTGAGATCGCCGAGGAGGCCGCCGCCCGCCACGGCCGGGCGCCCGCGGGCCGCCGCCCGATGCGCGTGGACGCACTGCCCTCGAACATCACGGCATCCGACGCCCTCGCCCTCGACCCCGACTTCACGCCGCCGTCCGCCCTGTGGGCGCTGCTCGGCGTGGGCGGCGACGAACTGCACCCGATCGGCATCGACCTGGAGGAGAACGGCCCCGGCTTCGTCATCGCGGGCCCGCCGAAGTCAGGCCGCTCGACGACCCTGATGGCCGCGACGGAGTCGCTGCTGCGCGTCGGCACGCCGGTGGTACTCGTCGCTCCGCGACGCTCGCCGCTGCGCGGCCTGGAGGGACGGGAAGGCGTTCTGGGCCTCCTGAACGCCGACAGCCGCGAGGACGACCTGGAGGAACTGGTGGACAAGGCGTCCAGCGGCTCATACGTCGTGATCGTCGACGACGCCGAACTCCTCTATGACACCAGCCTCGACGAGGCCCTGGAAGCCGTGGTCCGCAAGGGCGCCGACGGCGGCATCGGCCTCATCGCGGCCGGCTCCACCGACAGCCTCTCGGGTCAGTACCGCGGCTTCGCCGTCGAGGCTCGCAAGTCCCGCAACGGCCTGCTCCTGACGCCCCAGAGCCCGTCGGAGGGCGAACTCTTCGGCATCCGGCTCCCGTCCAACAGCGGCGGAGGCCCCGCGGGCAGCGGCCTGTTCGTGACCGGCGGGTCGTTCATGCCGGTTCAGGCGGTGATGAACGGCTGACGTGGGTGCGGAGGATTCGGCGGCGGCGGAGCGTCATAACGACTGTTCCAGTCAGGAAAAAGGCAGTGAGGGCAGATGTGCCATACGCAGGCACATTGAAGGGAGGATCGATGACCCAACTGTGGGAGAGGCTGTGAGACGGGTTTTTGGGGTCGTACGTGACCAGCATTATGTCGCCGGTCTGAGCGTCGGGGTACATGCCAGCGTAGTCCCCCAGTTTGACTTCGATTCCTGACTTGGGACCCTGGACGAGCCTGACCTTCACATACTTGGGTTTGTTGTCGACTCCGGTTACCACGGCAGCGGCAGTGATCCCGTGAGCGCGAAGGTCGTGCAACAGGAAGCGAGGAGGAAGCCATAGGGCCAGGGACAAGACGAGACCGAGCAAGAAAATGCCGAAAATGCCGAGGATCAGGCGGCGTTTTGGTAGTTTTGGGCGAGGCGTCCACGCGGCGCGCATGGCGGCCAGCCGTTTTCCTTTCATGACATGGGGCGGCAACTGGTATTGATCCGCGGGGTGCTTCTTCTTAGCCATCTTTGATCCGCCTCACGAGAACCACCCAATCACCGTTTTTTTGACGCTGGACGTTGTGTTACTGATTGCCTCACCCGTTTCTTTTGCTGCACCCGTGACAATATTGACTGCCTCCCTGCCAATTGGGCTCTTGATTACGTAAGAAGTGCCGTAGCCAATTCCGAAGCCAGCCACCACCCCGGCCGCAATGCTCCATCCGACGGGGCCCCCGACCAGCGCCATCGCTCCTAGGGTGGCGCCAGCCCCGGCAGCCATCCCACCGACGTTGGCCGCCACAGCGACGTCCTTCTCCTCCCCGTGACCGATGTCCCACCCGATGGCCCCGACGGTGAGGACCGTACCCACCAGTGGCAGCTTGCCGCCCGCGTGGAGTGCACGGCCGAAGAGAGTTGCCGAGCTGGGGGGTCTGAGACCGGGAACCTTGCCGATCAGCCAACTGCCGCCATCGGTGATGGAGACCTCCAACAACCGGGAGAACGAGCCCATACCGTACTTGGTGAGAATGCGTTCAGCCTCGTGAGCGGACTGTCTGGCGGCTCGAGCCGCTCGCCTGGTGTCCTTTTTGAACTTTCTCCGATCTTCCGGGCTCATGCTGTTGATGCGCCGCTGGTACAGCCGACTTGCTTCGTCGGAGAACTTTTGCGACCGCTCCCATAAGTGACCGGCGTACTTCGCCTGCATACCGATGACGGAGGCCAGCAACCCTGCTGTGTCGGACCACGTGTCCGCCGGGTCGCCGAGCTTTGTCACAGCGACCTTCGTGTGCTTCCAGGCGATTGCCCAAAGGTCGGTGTCGTCACCTTGCATGAGCGCCCGGTTGAACACGGCCGTGGGCTCGTCCTTGCCGATGTCGCCGTGGAACAGGGCTGCTGTCCTGTCGAAGCCGGGTGCGGGGGAGGCGGCCTTGACCGCGGTGGTGAACGCGGAACCGAAGGCCTTGACGTCGTTCTCGGCGGAAGGCGCGTCGGCGGCGGCGACTGCCACCGGCAGGATCTTGAGCAGCTGCGGTTTCATCCTGGCGTAGAACGCCGAAGTGAAATCGGGGTCCCCTTTGTGCTTGGCCAGCTCCACCGCGATCCGGTGGAATTCTGCGCCGGCCTTGCTCGGGTCGAGGTCAGCTGCCTTGTTGATCTCCTCGGCAAGCTTCTTTCCGTCCTCCCGCGCTTCGCCGACACTCGGGACGGGCTCACGTAACTGGACCATGGCCCCGCGCTTGATTCCTCCTGTGTCCGTCTCCATGGCTGCTGCCAGAGCCTGCCTCCGACGCAGTATGGGAAGTTCGTCATCCGTCCAGCCGGCGATCTTTTTGATCTCCGTCAAGTCCGCCGTGTCCAGGCCGAACTTCTGGAATCTGGAGAAATAAGAGGTCTTCGCGCTGTGCAGCGCCTTGCTGCCGGATTCCAGGTCCTTGATGGTCCGCAGCAGGTTGTCCGGGTTGATTCCGGAAAAGTTCGGGTCGACCACCGGTGGATTCCCCTTCTTGTTCCTGTGCCGAGCAGACGGCGAGCCGGGGATCGGCCAGGACGGCCCGGGCGCCCGATCCCTTCAGGGCCCCCTCGGCCTCGCCGGTGGGGACGACCCCCCAGGTCTGCTGCTCTCCCATCGCCTCGACCAGCAGGCACACCGAGGTGAACGTGAGTGCGACGAGCTGCTCCTGACCTTCGGCCGCGGCTATGGGAACGAGGGTCACCTCGATGGAACTGTCGCCAAGAGGGGAGCCGTCGGATGACTTCCGCACCTCGCTCATGGTGGACGGGGCGAGGTATTCGGGATTTCTCTCGGGCGTACCGCTGGAGGCCATTGACTTAGATTATGAGGCGCTGAGGGCAGGGGCAATTCCGGGCGCGAAATGGAATTCAGAAGGTAATATTAATAGCGGAATCTGAATCGAGCGCCCCTCATCCCAGAAAGGCAGATCCGCAGAAGCCGCACGGTGAGCTCGCCGAGGAGGCGGAGAACCTCAGGCGGGCTCTCAAAGAGCCGGCCGAGGACATCGGAGGCGACAAGGTGGGGATGGGGGGAAGAACGCCCGAGCCTGGCATCGGGAGCTGGCCGGACGGCATCGGAAGCCGGGCGGACAGGTGGGCAAGCTGCTGCCGGTCATCGACGCGGCCATCCGCGGCGAGCCCGAGAAGGTGACGGCGCCGGAGGCCCGTTCGCACCACAACGGCGCCTGACGCCGGATCTCGTACGAATGCCGACGGGGCGCCGGGACCAAGCCCGGACGGGTTGTGGTCCCGGCGCCCCGGCCGGTTGTACGCTCAGCGCGATTCGCCCTGGAATCAGGTGGCGCGCTCGATGTTGTCGGCGCTGGTGTTCGCGGCCTTGCTGGCGTCGTTCAGTGTGGTGACCCACTTGTCGAAGGTCGGCTTCACATCACGCCAGTCGTCCCGGAACCGGTCGGCCTTCGGACCCTTCCAGTAGCCGGAGCTGTCCGCCGTGCCCGACTGCAGGTCCTTGATCAGGAGCTGCAGGTCGTGGGCCTTGCGGGCGTACAGCTTCGACAGTTCCCGGAGCCGTGTGAGATCTGCACCGCGATCCATGGGCGTTCCTCCCCGTGTCATCAGAGGCAAGCGGACTGTCCGTTCGCAACAGTGGACGCTACAACACCAACAACAGTTCCCGTTCACTGCTGTTGCAGATGGGATCTTCTGGTGAACAACCGGTGTGCACGGTCGTCCTGACCGGCACCGGCCCGGGGACGCACCGTCGAGGTCGGCGACACCGGCAGCTGCGACGACGACCTCACGACGGGCAGCCACGTCATGCCCGTGGACGACCCGGAAGGGTGGGTGGCACCGCGGCTGGGCAGCGTACTCAACCCGTACGACCAGCAAGGGGAGACCGCGGAGAGCAAGATCCAGAGTTCCGGAAAAACCTACGCTCGAAATGAGTAGTTGCCGCCGTGGAAACGAGTAGTGCGTCCTGGGAGTTCGAGCTGCTGCCGTACAGAACCAAGGCGGAGAAGCGGGAGCGGCCCAAGGCCGGGCTCGAGGGAAGTGTGGGGCATTTCGACCCCGTCGTCGTGGAGCGCTGCCCGCTCCACCGGCCACTTGAAAAGGGAATGGACACCGCTCGGCTGAGCGGCCCCGCCTTTCCGGAGGCGGTCTTCCGGGGGAAACGCCGGTCGGGACGGCCGTCGCTGTTCAAGGCCGAACTCACCCTCGACGGACGGCGTGCGGAGCTGCGGTTCAACGCCAGGGCTCTGAAGCGCGAAGACCGGGTGCTGCGCATCGCGTACGACGGCTGGGAGTATGTGTACTCGTCAGTGGGTCTGGGCAAGGCGAAGTTTCTGGAGAGGGAGGGAGTCCGGGCCACCATCGAACCCGGCCGGAAAATCCCACCGGCCGATATCGCCGGCGCGGGTACGGCCACCGGCCTGGTGGACGCCGTGGACCTCGCCATTGCCATCGTGCTGGAGGAGGTGAACACCGACGTCCTCACTCTTGCCGGCGCCGCGTTGTCGTCTCCCTTCGCCCTGATGCAGCGTTTCCCGGACGAAGCGGAATAGGGGACGCAGCCGGTGCCCGCTCAGCGCGGGCCCAGCTCCTTCTTCTTCTCCGTTGACGGGCCGACCGGCTTCCGCCATATTCCCGCCGGCCCTCGAGCGTCCCAGGTAGCCGTGCTGGTGGGCAGGTGTGATGAGGCGAGGAGGGGCGAAGGGGCTGTAAGGCGGTGCGGCCTCTCTCCGGCTGCCTTCCGTACGCTCGCCGAACGGCTCCGCCCAGGTACTTGGCCGGTACCGGATTCTCCGCTACGTGCTCGTGCGGGTGAGCTGGACGGCCTGTTCCGTCAGTGCCGACACCTCGAACAGCACCCCCGCGAACTCCACCGTCTCCCCGACCCGTACGTCCTTGTAGCCGGCGACCGGGATCGCGGCGCAGTTCGCGTCGATGCCGGCCGTTCCGGCGGCGGGGTCGATGTAGGAGACCGTGAGGGACAGGCCTGTGGGGAAGCGCTGCACCCCGCCGTTGTCGAGCAGGGAGAGCGTGTTGCCCTCGGCCGGGAAGCCCTTGGCGGCGGTGGCCAGGACGGTGCGGTCGGTGGTGAAGCAGAGGCCCTCGTCGGCGGCGCCCTGCCGGGGTTCGAGTGACTTCGGCGCGGCGGCGAGCGCGGCTCGGTCCTCGGCGGCCTTCGGCTCGAGGACCACGCGGTAGGAGCAGATCTGCCGCACGGTGTAGTCATGGCCGGAGACGGTGACCTCCGCCCCGGGCTCGACGGTCCACTCCCGCTGCCCCGACGCGTACTTCGCGCCGTCGCGCAGTGTCGCCGTACGCTTCGTGCCGTCCGCGTCGGCCCCGGCGTACTGCACGCCACCGCCGCCGGGCAGTTTGAAGCCGCCACCGCGCAGGACGTGCGCCCCGTCGGCCGGGGCGGTGCCCACGCATGCCGGGCCCTTGTCCCGCGCCGCGGGGGTCGCGCCACCGTCGCCGTCTTCGTCACCGCCGTCGGACGACGCACCGCATCCGGTCAGCGCCAGCAGGGCCAGGAAGGCGACCGATCCCGTGATGCCGTACCTACTCACCGGCCTGAACACTGGTCTCCTCCTCCACGGCGTCGGCCGCGCGTTCCAGGACGACGCGGGTGCGGTAGTCGACCTCCGCGACCCGCCACATGTCGCCGGTGATCTCCACGGTGTCGCCCGCCGTCAACCCGTCGTGCTCGACGGGCGGCCGACCCTCACAACTGACTTGGATGCGGCCGTGCACCGACGGCTGCGCGAAGACCGTCGCCACGATGCGGTGCGGGAGGCCCTCGTGCTGGACGGTGTACGGGACGTGGTAGCGGAGCACCCACCGGCCGTCGAACTCGAAGGGGTACTTCACCTGCGGTTGGTCGGGCACTGCACTCACCTGTCGCGCATCGTCACGGGACATCGAAGGCCTCGGGTCCCTGGAAGTATTTGTCGAGTTGGTCCTGGCTGACGGTGATCGGCGGATAACCGTGGACACCCCAGGGGTTGCCGAGGATGACCTTGCCGTCGTCGGTGAAACCGCGGACGTAGTAGGCGTGGTTGCTGTGGTACGTACTGCCCCACTCCTTCGGGTGGTTCTTGTCCAGGCTCTCGTCGTCCGGGGTGGAGAGGGTGACGACCTTCCCGGATTCGTACGCCCTCCTCAGCGAGGCGATGTCCTTGTCGTCGTGCTCGCCGATGCCGAGGAAGCCGCCCGTCTCCAGGTCCTCGCCCTCCTGGCCGGTCAGGTAGGGGGCGGACTTCTTCGGGTCGTCGCCCTCGATGCCGCCGTACCCGCGTTCGCCTTCGCCGTCGTCCGAGTAGACCATCGCGAAGGCCTTCTCGTAGTACGCCGGCCACGTCTCACCGTTGCCGTACGTGCTGATCGGGTTGCCGTTCTGATCGGACGGCAGATCGGCGGTCATGGTCACCCAGTGGTGCTTGCCCTGCTTGTCCCAGACGCGGACGCTGACCGTGCCGTTGGGGTTCTGCTTGATGCCGTCCTGAATGAACTTCGGGTCCTTCTGGGTCAGTCCGGCCAGCGAGGCCACGTACCAGCAGTCGCCGAACTGGTTCTGGCTGATGTCGTCGGCGGAGACCCCGTCCCGGAACAACGGGTCGGAGGGGGGCGCCCAGTGGATGCCGTTGTTGGTCTGGCCGTTCTGGTTGTTGCCGCCGCTCTCGTAGGCACCGGTGTTGGTGAACGTCGGCTGCGTCCCCGGGAACGCCGCCTGGAACTTGCCCACGTTCTGCGGGCTGATCTTGGACAGCATCAGGCTCAGCGTGTCCCGGCGTGCGGCCTCGGGCAGGCCGTTGTGGTCGAACGGGCTCCAGACGGAGTCACCGGTGTCGGTGATCAACTCGTTGTAGAAGGCGAGGTCCTTGGGTGATGCCTTCGTCATGAGCGCGTCCAGCTCGGCCGCGGTGAGCCCGTCCAGCCCACCGGAGACCTTCTCCAGGTCGTCCCGGTTGCCGTTGGTGCCGAAGTCCTTGCCCTGCAGGGCCTGGAGATCGCGGAGGGCGGCGTCGATCTTCTTCGCGTCGGGTGGCTTCTCGTCCAGAAAGACGCTGCCGTCGCTGACCGGGTAGCCGAGCTTCTCCAGTTCCCTGAGGCCCTCCAGCTGCTTGATGCGGCGCTTCATCGACGCCTGCATGTCGCCGAGTTCGCCCTGGAGGGACCCGGGCAGGCGCCGGCGGCCACCGAAGAACGACGGGAGGGGGATCAGGTCGCCGACGAGCCCCTGGAGGGCGGGGTCGCGGGACGCACTCTGGCCGGGCGGCAGGTTCTGCTGGGCACTGGTGAGGAGGGTCGCGAGCTGGGCGTGCAGTTGCCCCGAGTGCCCGGCGAGGGCGTCCAGATCGCCGGCCAGTGACCTCAGCTTGGCGGCGTCGAATCCCCTGAATGCCATCAGTTGCCGCCCGTTCCGGCCTTGGACCTGTCCTTCTCCTTGGCCTGGCGGTCCAGCTCGTCCGCTTGGTTCTCCCAGCGGGTCGCGTCCGTCAGCAGAGCCGTGCCCATGCTGTTCAGCGTGTGCTGCCGCTGCTGGAGCGTGCTGGTGCACTCGTCGGCGAACGGACCTTGCCAGATCGCGCCCTTGTCGTCACCGGTACGGAAGCCGCCGGCGCGGGGCGTGGCCTTCTTCACCGCGTCGTCGAGGTACGGCCCGAGGCGACGGGAAAGCGCCCGCGCTTCCCGGGCGCACTCCCGCAGCCTCTTCGCGCGTTTCTTCAACTCGGCGGCGTCCTCGCTGGGCCCCACGTCTGGCGTCCCCCCGTTGTGGTCATTTGCTGCCATTTCGCGCGGATGACTTCATGACAGTTCCGTTGCAGCATACGAGAGCTGGTTCCGTCCCACGGCTTCCGGAACGGAATCTCTCCGATTGCCACCGCTCCACCGCATTGGTTCTTCAGGATTGTCTTCGGACGGTCCGCGGGTAACTGTTCAGCAGGATGTGAGTGGTTCGCCGACCGGACAGGGGCGGCTCGTTCGTCGTCCAACCGGTCGCACTCGGCGCGTGTGCCGTCCAGCAGGACGTGGTCCGGATCGGTCTCCCACAGGGCCCTGAGCAAGCTCGGTGCGCGGTCGGCAGGCAGGTCGCGCGCACAATTGCTCCGCACTCAGGCATCCTCATAGTCTGTGCGGATGGATTCGGCTCAGTCTTTTCAAGAAGCCCCGGAAGTCCTTGTGGTTCCCACCATGACGGATGTGCCACGGGACGACGACGGCGCGCCTCGTCTGGAGGGCACGGTCGAGGTGATGCTCATCCCTTTGGAAGCCGAGTCGGGTGGGACGCAGCTCGTCGCTCTCGCTTTTTCCACCGTGGTCGGCCTGGTGGAGGCGATGGGAGAGGAACAATCGTGGGTCGCGATCCCCAGCGGCAAGCTCGAAGAGGCGCTGCAGGGGTCGGGTGCTCAGGCAGTTCTCCTCGACCCGCAGCCGGCGGGGGGCGCGGGGGGCGCGGGGGGCGCGGGGGGCGCAAAGAATGGTTGATCCGAATTTTTCGGGGATAAACCCCGCAAACCTGATGAAGACGATCAACAGTCTGGTTTCCGGCGGCAAGACGCTTCATCAGGGAAAGGCTTCCTATTTCAGTCGCTTTCAGAAATTTGGGCTGGACACGAGCCATCTCGCGGAGCTCGGGAAGATAGCTTCCTGGGTCGACGACGAACTGCCCATGCTGCGTCGCCGCCAAGCGCTCGCCGCTGCCATGGAGTTCGAGGGTGTGGGGCCCAAGCCGCCCATGGTTCAGCTGCGTGAGCCGGTGTGGACCGTGAAGCAGGCGCACGACGAGGGCGAGAAGCTGGCCAAGGAGGCCAACGAGCTCGCGGGCATGGGCCCTGACGAGGCGGGCCCCGCGTTCCACCGCATCGCCGAGGAACTGGCCAAACGAAGCAAGGATCCGGACTACACCTCGGCGTTCTACGCCGGCATGGATCCTGATCTCGTCAAGAACCTCCCCATGGCGATCGCGGTGGCCAACGCGCCGACGGCCAAGGAGGACGCCAAGGTGTTCGGCACCGCGTTCACCACCGCGGCGAACGCCGAGAAACCCGCGCCGGGTTTCAACAAGGTGCTGGATCTCTTCCACGGCGATCTTCCCGAGGACGAACCCGGCGCCCTCTTCAATCGCGCACTGATGCAGGGGGACGATCCCGATATGTGGGACACCGCCTGGAAGCATCTCCAGAAGGCGGTCACGGACCTCGGCGACCCGAAGGCGACCTGGACCGTGCACGCGGGTCTCGTGGCCGGCGTCATCGGTGTTCAGTCGAAACTGGCGGACCAACTCTGGGACGAGGCCGGCAAGTTCTCACAGGCGGCGAAGGCGGCCTATGAGCGACGTATCAATGCCATGACGCCTGCGGAGCGTGCCCAGTTCAAGAAGGAGACGCGGACCAACGCCAAGGCCTCGAAGGCCGCGTCCCGGCAGGCCGAGCGGACCTTCGCCAAGTACGGCCTGGGCTCGTTCTCGCGCCTAATGGAGACATCGCTTGGTGACTCCGCCCGTTGGTTTGCCGACAAAGTTCCATACATTAAGGCTCCGGCCGCTGTGAAGGGCGGTTGGCTCGGCAAGGCCTTCAGGGCAGGTGGCCGTGTGCCGCTGGTCGGCTCACTGCTGACCATCGGCGGCATCGCGTACGACATCAAGGTCAACGACGCGGACACCGATGTGGCGATCGCCTCGAACGTCGCGTCCCTTGGGGCCGGAATGGCGGGCACCTGGGCCGGTGTGGCAACCGTGGCGGCACTTGGCGGGCCGGTGGGCTGGGGTGTGGCAGCAGGCATCGTAGTGGGCGCGGGTCTTGGATACGCTGCTTACTACGCCCTCAATACCGATACCGGGAAAAAGGTTGTGCATGCCGTGACCGACACAGCCAAGGACATAGGTAAGAGCATTGGAGGAGCGGCCAAAAAAGTGGGGGGCTGGCTAGGTTTTTGACGCACAGGAACTGGATCTCATGGAAAAGAAGAAAAAGAAGCGGTCGCGGGACGACTGGACACTGCCTCCGAAGTCGGCGGAACGACAGTCTCTAGACCGGGAGTCGAAACAGTTTCGAACTGCGGTGCGCCAGCCGCCGTTGCCGCAACGGCGCCTGATACTGACGCTGTTCGTCATGGCGCTGGGGTCATGCGTAGCCTTCCTCGTGTTCTGGTTGCCCTCGCAGTCGCTCGTGAACGATCTGCGCTCCCGCGGAGTGTCCGTCGCGGCCGAGATCACGGCCTCGCCGAAGAACAAGTACGGCGAGGCGGGGAACGTCAAGGTTCGATTCAGCGGCCCCAATGGCGAGGTTGAAACCGTGCTCGGCGACTGGGGCGGAAAGCGCCCTGAAGGTCTGCTTGAAGGAGCCGCGGTGCCGGTGACCTACGACCCTCGGGAACCGACCCGAGTATTGACGGCGGAGTGGGTCGAGGATCCGCCCTTCATGACGCTTCCCATGCTCATCACGCTGGCATTCACGCCACTGTTGCTGGGTGGCACGATCCTCCTGGTGATGCGGCGCCGTAAGTTGTTGAAGGAAAGGGGGTGAGCCGCGGCGAATTGACCCATGACTTACCGGTACTCCATGAATGAGAGGACGACTGTGGCGGATCCCGAGGTCAAGGTGGACAATCCGAGAAAGGCGGATCTGGAGAAACTGCGCAGCGATCTGGCCAAGGAGGTCGAACAGCTCAGAAAGGCGCTGAAGAAGCCGGCCGAGGACATCGGCGGCGACAAGGTCTGGGTGGGGAAGAATGCCCGCGCCTGGCACCGGGAACTGCAGGGTCGTCACAGGAAGTTGGGCGAGCAGGTCGACAAGTTGCTTCCCTTGGTCGACGCAGCCATCCGGAACGAGCCCGAGAAGGTGACGGCGGCGGAGGCCCGTTCGTACCGCAACAGCGCCTGACACCGGAGTTCCGGTGCAGGTTTCCGCCGGTGAGCGTGGGCGACCGCCGGGCGGCCGTCCCGGCGGCAGGACGACCCGAGGCCCTGAGGCGTGGACGGCAGAGCAACGGGCAGGTCAGGTGCGCAGGCGGCAGCCGTGGCTGTCCATAGGGCCTCGAAGGCGTTCTGCCACGTTCGCGGCGACATTCCCCGACTGCAGGTGGGCCGACGCCGAGTTCGCCAGGTGGGCGAAGGCGTGTTCGGCGATCGCGTGCGCACGGTGGCACCGCTCTGCTGCGACGGTCGGGAACGGGCTGTCGGTGCCCCCGGCGTGGGAGCTCCCGGCGGGGAACAACTCGCGTTGCCCGTTGAGGACATGGACGTCCTTCAGCTGCTTGACCCGGCAGACCAACAGCCGAGTGGTAGTGCGGTACTTCTTCGCTTTGCCGGTGATGCGGTGTACTCGGCCTCGGTGACCTTCGCATCCGGAATCCACCACTGTCCGGCGGTATCCCAGATCGTCTTCGGGTACCTGACGGGCGTCAAAGGGCCCTCGGAACGGCGATGGGCGTATGACCGGAGGGGTCTCCCCCAAGGGCCGCCGGGGAGTCCCCCAGAGGTCGCCGGGGACGGCCTTGTCGTAGCTGCACAGCGCGGCTGCTGACGCATACGAGGGCGGTATGCACCTCTCGATGACGGGACAGTCCCATGCGGCTGCGGGCGTGTGCTTGCCTTCCTTCAGCGGTTGACGGCCTGGATCTCCTGGACGGTGACCGCCTGTTCGTTGCCGAAGCTCCCGTCGGGCAGGTCGCCGCCGGCGCCGCCGGTGCCGGTCCAGGCGATCTCCCAGGTGATGGTGGCCTGGAGAGCGTAGGTCCCGTCGCCGGAGGAGCGGAGATACTTGATTCCACAGGGCGGAGTCCGGTCGGCCTTGCCCTTGGCGTAGGGCTCACCGATGGAGTCGTCGGCGTTGATGGTGCATTCGCCAGAGGCGGGGTAGGTCTCGGCGTCCTTGGTGCCCGGCTCCAGTTTCAGGGACACCGGCTTGGCGGTCGTCGTGGCCTGGATGGCGAAGCCGGGGACGTTGATGGCCGCCGTGGCCTGGACCTCGTCGAAGACGGCTTTGTCGAGCCAGGCCCAGGTCGGCAGATTCACCTTCGTTGTCCCCTCGGGGGCGAGGCTCACCTCGGTGTCGGGAAGCTGCATGTGCTGGTAGGCGAGGGCGGCGAGTATCTCCGGGGTGATGGCCTCCTCGTACTGGGGCGGCGGGGCCTCCCCGTTGTCGACCCAGAAGGGGAGGTCGGTGCAGGAGCTCCGCTTGAGTACGTCAGGCTCGTTGGGATTCTGGACACCGGCCCAGAACATCCCCTCGCCGTCCTTCTCGACGTTGTAGTCCTTGTAGCCGGGGGTGTCGGTCCATCCGTACTCGTCCTCATAGTGGCGTTCCAGCTCGTTGATCGCCGCGCCTGCGTGCCCGCCCATGCCGGGTGCACCCTTGGCGTCCTTGATGTCCTTGGACATCTTCTTCTTGAAGTCCTCGGCACCGAGGTAGGGGGCGTACCAGCAGGGCGGTGGAGCCCAGTTGACGTCGGAGGACGTCACGTTTCCCGTGTTGCCGTTCTTGGCGACGGAGCCGGAGTACTGGATGCGTGCGGCGGCGTAGATGCCGGTGCCGTCGCCTCCGCCCGTCTGCTCTGTACTGGCTCCCTTGTCGGAACCCACCGGTTTCGCTGCGTAGGCGGATTCAGCGAGGACGAGGGTGCTGATGGCCAGCGTCAGCGTCGCGGTGCCGATGAACGTGCGAAGTGCTCCCTTCACTGGCACTTCGCCGCCTTCGTCTCGACAAACACCTTGGACGCCTGCCACAGGCCGGTGCCTGTGGGGTACTTGACCATGATGATCTTGTAATGATCGAAGTCCTCGATGCCGGGCTCGGTCTCGAGGACCTTCTCGGTTTTGATTTCCTTGCCGTAGAACTTGCCCGAGTCAGCACAGAACGCCACCTCCACCGACGTGCCGTTCTCGGCGGACCGAGTGGTGGCGTCGTAGTGGCGCAGTGTGCCGGTGGCGGTCCAGCCGCCTTCGATCCAGGCGTTGATCTGCGTTTCCGCGTAGTTCAGCCCCTCGCCGGTGGCATAGGCGGCCACGGACGCATCCTTGGGCGTGCGCTTGTCGACGCCTCGGTAGATGGCACGGAAGAAGTTGGCCGCGTCGGACATGGCAGCCGCCTCGTTCTCGTTCTTCGGCTTCTCCCAGTCGAAGACCAGGTTCATGTCCGCGGGCAGGGAGACGTCCACGCCGTCCGGCTTGTCCTCTGCCGGCGCTCCCGAGGGCTCCGCCGACTTCGTCGGCGTCTCTGTGCCCTGGTCGGCGCCGGCGATCTTGTCAGCGGCCTTCCCGTTGTTGTCCCCGCCCCCGCAGGCGGTCAGTAGCAGGGTTGCGGTGGCGGCGAACGCGGCAGCAACGGGCAAAGAGCGGCGCTTCACAGTGACTCCCCCGTGAGACAGATGCATGGTCACGGGCAACGACGGTATCGGTGTGCTTCTTGGTTTCGCCACAGCGAACTCTGTGGAGATATCCGCACTTCTTGGCGCAAGAGACTCGTAGCTGTGTTCAGCCTCTCGGTGGAGCCCTCGTGCGCAGGGTTGACATCGCTCGCCTCGTCGGCCCCGATGCCCTCCGAGGGCAGCTCGGTGCGCCGGCTCACCCCAGCTTCGCGTTCTGCGCCTTCACCACCGCCGCCGGCAGTTTCGCGTCGCTCGGCCTGCTGTTGGCGATGGCCGTGCCGTCGACGGAGAAGTACACGGCGAGGACGTCGCCGCTGCGCACGACCTGGGTGTGCATGGTGTGGGGGGTGCCCCGGAACGTCAGGGTGGACTGGAACGCGAGGGACTCGTCGCCGGCCTCCGCGACGGGCTTTTCGGCGGTCACGGAGTCGTACGCGCTCGTGTCGTCGTTCGTCTTGGCGGTGAAGCCTCCGCCGCAGGCGTCGACCGCCTCCGAAAGGCCGGCCATGGCGGACTCGGCCCGGCCGGAGTCGTACGTCGTGAGCGTGACGTACGTGAACGCCTGGTTCAGGCCGCCGTTCACGACACGAGTGAGGTCGGCCTGAGGCTCGCCGAGAGGAAGTTGGTTCATGGCGTAGGCCAGTGGGGTACAGACCGGCTTCTCGACCGTGACCTCCTTCTGGGACGCGGCGAAGGCGAACTCGCTGTCGGGCTCGTTCACGTTCTTGTCGGACACATCGGCCTTCGTGATCATCAACTGCTTCAACCGCTCCGCCGGAGTGGCCTGTTTCTCCTTGGACGCGGTCGCCTTCGGCTTGTCTGCTGCCGCGTCCTCGTCCGTACCCGAGCCGGAGTTCCCGCCGCAGGCACTGAGCGCCGCGAGGGAGATCAGGGACAGAGCGGAGAGGGTGATCGACGTGACGCGCTTCATTGGGTTCCTTGAAGAGGTGGGGGGTAGGGGATGCCGGTAGAGCCGGGGGCTCAGTCGGCATCCACCAGTTTCTGCAGGACGGGTGACAGCTTCGGCACTTGTGCCCCGGCCGCCTGCGCCGCCGCGACCACCCTGACGTACGCCACCGCCTCTTCGCGGAGGCGGTGTTTCTCGTCGCCCTGACGACTGCCCGCGAGCCAGACCAGAAGTGCTGCGGGGATGAGGAGGAGAGCGCCGTAGCCGATCGGCGCGTCCGAGGCCCACGCCCAGAGTGCGCCGCCCGCGCCGGCTGCCACCAAGAGGTAGCCCGCCTCGTCGTGCCAGCCGCCCGCGTCCGCAAGTCGTTCGTAGGCCGTCACCGCCGGAGGCTTCGGAGGTACGGTCGCGGAGGACACGAGACCTGATGCGTCGGGCGTGTTGGTCGGCAGTTGGTCGGTCTGCGCGGATTCGGTCGTCAAGGGTTCGGCCGTCGAGGGCTCAACCGGTGGGAACGGCGGAATCGGTGCCGTCCCCTTTCCGCTTCCGCCTGACGAACGGCCCTCCAGCCAGGCCGGCACGTAGGCCAAGGGGATGCCGTGGGCACGGACCACACCCAGGGCCACGCGGTAGCCGGCCAGTGTCGGGTGATTCAGTTCGCGCTTCCAGCGAACGTGGACGAGGGCCAGCGCTGCGACGGCGACGACAAGAAGCGGACCTGCCGGGGCGTATGCCAGCACCGGCTTTCCGGCGAAGGCCGGAACGGCATGGCCCACGATTGGCCAGAGGGATCCCGTGGCCAGTGTCAGGGCGGCGAGCCAGACAACCGGGCCGCGCTGCTGTGCCTGCAATGCCCGCCGTCGCTCCGTGAGCAACTCGGTCACTGTCGTGTCGTCGGTGTAGTCCACCCCGTATCGCTCGCCCACGGCGCGGACTGCCTGCAGGACCCGCGGGTCGGATGCCAAGGCCGCACTGTTCACCGGAAGAAGGTCCATCAGCGTTCCCCGTGTCCTCCCCGTCGCCGATCCGGAAAAAATCATGGCACGGCACATCCGCGGCCTTGTGGGTGATTCGTGCGGGCCTCATGGGTGGCACGTGAGGAAACGGGCGGGTGTGGTGGGTGTCCGGCGGGCTTGGCGGTTCGCCGGCGCACAGGGGGTGGACTGCTGTTCGGCGCTGCTGCCAACTGGGTTGTTCAAGGGTGAAATTGCAGATGAGTAACGGGGTGTCATGTGGTGTCCGTGACGTTGGGTGTGCCTTGAGGGGCTGATGTGTGACTGGTACGGTGCCATGGCTTGACACTCACCTCGACGCTGGATATCAGCCCAGGTCGGGCCGGTAGGTCCGGCCGCGTCCCGCATGTCTGTGCGCGAGTGGACGTGGGGGGAAGTGTCCAGGTTTCCGGGGTACTTGGCAGACATCATCTTGGGTGTACGGGGAGCGGTTGCGTGAAGATCCAGGAGCGTACGGGGGCGGGCGCGGGGCGTTCCGCCGCTCCGGTTCAGCCGTCGGTCGGTGACCGGCTTCCCACTCCGCCTCGCGAGCGCAAACCCGCGCTGGCCGCGCTCGCGGTGCTGCTGATCCTCGTGGGCGCGCTCGGTGCCACGATGCTGGTGCTCCAGGTGGGGGACCGGATCGAGGTCGTCAAGGTCACCAAGGAGATTCCGGCGGGGCAGTCGGTCAGCGGCAGCAATGTCGAGTCCGTGCTCGTCGTCGAGGATCCGGAGATCAACTACATTCCGTGGACCCAGCTGGACGCGCTGAAGAGCCTCAAGGCCGTCAGCACCATCCCGGCCAACGTCGTCGCCGTCGGTGAGATGTTCCGCAACGAGGCCAAGGTTCCGGACGGCAAGTCCGTCGTCGGGCTGTCCCTCAAGGAGGGGCAGTATCCGGCCGGGCTCGAGGCCGGCGACACCGTTGCCGCGTACCGCGTCGGCGGCAGGGGATCGGGTTCCGGGAACGAGGCCGACGAGGACGGCGGCTCCGCGGCCGGCACCGGCGGGTCCGTGATCGTCGAGCAGGCTCGCGTGGCCTCCGTGCCCAACCAGGAGGGCGGCGACGGCAGCATCGTCAGCAGCGCCAACCTGCCCGTGACGCTGGTCGTCGACAATGCCCAGGCTGCCGCACTCGCCCAGGCCGCCTCCAACGGCGAGGTGGCTCTCGTCCTCGTTCCTGGCAACTAGAAGGCGGCACTTCACTCATGGCCTTGATCGCCCTCGCCGCCGACAAGGGTTCCCCCGGCGTCACCACCGCGGCCGTCGCTCTCGCGGCGGTCTGGCCGCGGCGTGTACTGCTCGCCGAGACCGACCCGGCGGGCAGTGACCTCGTCTACCGCAGCGCCGCCGCCCACGGCGGTCCGCTCAACCCCAACACCGGCATGCTGTCCATCGCCGCCACCGCACGGCGCGGGCTCGTGCCCGACCAGCTGTGGGACCACGTCCAGCCGTTGAGCGGCGGTCTCGAAGTGCTCGTCGGACTCGGCAACTCCGAGCAGGCCGCCGGCCTCGCCGGGCTGTGGCCGACCCTCGGGCGCGCCTTCGCCTCCCTTGCCGACTCCCCGCACGCGGCCGCCGACGTCATCGCCGACTGCGGGCGGATCAGCGGCGACACCCCGGCGGCCGAGCTGTTCCCGCACGCCTCCCTCGTCCTGCTCGTCTCGCGTACCGAACCGGAGGCGCTCGCCCGGGTCCGGGACCGTGCCGCCGTCCTGGCCGGCAAGCTGAACGGCGGTGCGCGCGTCGCCGGGCCGGGCAGTCCGATGGTCGGCGTCGTCCTGATCACCGACACCGGCAGCGCGGCCAAGCTCGCCTCGCAGGTCAACGACATGCTCGTGCACGCCCAGACCGGTGCCCGCGTGGTCGGCACCCTCGCCGACGACCCGGCCGGCGCCGAGCAGCTGGCGGGCCGCCGGCGGGGCCGGCTCGACAAGTCGCTGCTGATCCGCACCGCCCGCAAGGTGACCGCCGACCTGTACCAGCAGTACGGCGCCGCCTGGGCCGCGTCCGCCCACGCCGCACAGTCCCATCAGCCTCAGCACCCGCAGCAGGCCCAGCACCAGTCCCAGTCCCAGTCCCAGTCCCAGCAGGGTCGGTACGCACCGGCGGCCCAACAGCACCAGCCGGGACAGCCCGGTCAGCCCGGTCAGCCGGGTCCGCAGGACGCCTCGCAGGGCGGCCGGTCGTCCGACGGCCGTGCCGGAGCCGGGCGATGACCGCTGTCGACCATCAACTGGTCAAGCGGTTCCGTCAGGACGCCGGCGACCGCATCTCCGAACAGCGCCGCCTCGACCAGGTCAACGGCGTCACGCCGATGTCCACCGAGGACGAGCGCCAGTTCGCGCGGGCCGTCATAGCCCAGATCCTCGAGGAACACGCCCGCTCCGAGATCAACGCGGGCCGTACGCCGCTGGACGCCGAGACCGAGGAGCAGTACGCGGCCGCCGTGCACGCCGCGCTGTTCGGCGTCGGGCGGCTCCAGCCGCTGCTCGACGACCCCGAGGTCGAGAACATCGACATCAACGGCTGCGACCAGGTGTTCGTCGGCTACGCGGACGGCCACGAGGCGCAGGGCGAGCCCGTCGCCGAGACCGACGAGGAGCTCATCGAGCTCATCCAGGTGCTCGGCGCGTACTCCGGTCTCTCCTCCCGGCCCTTCGACTCCGCGAACCCGCAGCTCGACCTGCGGCTGCCGGACGGTTCCCGGCTCTCCGCCGTCATGGACGTGACCAGGCGCCCCGCGCTGTCCATCCGACGGGCCCGCATGGGCAAGGTGTTCATCTCCGACATGGTCGGGAACGGCACGCTCACCCCCGAGCTGGGGCACTTCCTGGCCTGCGCGGTGCGGGCCCGCAAGAACGTCATGATCGCGGGTGCCACGAACGCCGGCAAGACGACGCTGCTGCGCGCTCTCGCCAACGAGATCCCGCCGCACGAACGGCTCATCACCGTCGAACGCGCCCTGGAGCTCGGCCTCGACTCCTTCCCCGAACTCCACCCGAACGTCGTGGCGTTCGAGGAGCGGCTGCCCAACTCCGAGGGACAGGGCAGCATCTCCATGGCCGAGCTGGTGCGCCGGTCGCTGCGCATGAACCCTTCGCGGGTCATCGTCGGTGAGGTGCTCGGCGACGAGATCGTGACGATGCTGAACGCGATGTCGCAGGGCAACGACGGTTCGCTGTCCACGATCCACGCCAACAGCTCCAGCGAGGTCTTCAACCGTATTTCGACGTACGCGCTGCAGGCGACGGAGCGGCTGCCCATCGAGGCCAGCCAGATGCTGATCGCGGGCGCGGTGAACTTCGTCGTCTTCATCGAGCGGCGCAACGAGTTCCAGAACGGCGGCCGGCTCCAGCGCATGGTCACCTCCGTCCGCGAGGTCAACGGCGTCGACGGACGCGTCCTGTCCAGCGAGGTGTTCACCCGGTCGTCCGACGGCCGGGTCGTGCCGCACGCCCCCATCGCCTGCCTGGAGGAACTGATGGCCTACGGCTACCGGCCCAGCGGAACGTGGGGGTGACCCGGTGATCCGTACGGCCACGGACCTCGCCGCGACCGCCTCGCTCGGCTCGATGGGCAGCCTGTTCTCCACCACCGTCCTGTACGCGCTCGGATGCGGTGTCGCCGTCGGCGGCGGCCTCGCGCTGCTCGTCGTCGCCGTGCGCGGACTGCCCGCCAAGCCGGAGCACGAGAAGCGGAAGGCGAGCCGACGCGCCGCCGAGCTGGTCCGGTTCGCGGGGCAGCGCGGTTCCCTCGCCGCGATCGTCGGCCTCGCCGTGCTGCTGCTGACCCGCTGGACCGTCGCCGGTGTCGCCGCCGCGATCCTCGTCTTCTTCTGGGACCGCCTCTTCGGCGGAGCCGCGGAGGAGCGGGCCGCCATGCGGCGCGTGGAGGCCCTGGCGTCCTGGACGGAGTCGCTGCGCGACACCATCGCCGGCGCGGTGGGCCTCGAGCAGGCCATTCCGGCGTCGGCACGGGCGGCCGCGCCCGTCCTGCGCCCCCATCTCGACGCGCTCGTCGACCGGCTGCGCTCCCGGACCCCGCTGCCCGAGGCGCTCCAGCTGCTCGCCGACGAGATCGACGACGCCTCCGCCGACATCATCGTCGCCGCGCTCATCCTCAACGCCAAGCTGCGCGGCCCCGGTCTGCGGCAGGTGCTGGGCGCGCTGGCCAAGTCGGCACGCGAAGAGGTCGACATGCGGCAGCGCGTCATGGCCCAACGGGCGTCCACCCGTCGGTCGGTGCAGATCGTCGTCGCGGTCACGATCGCGTTCGTCCTCGGACTGGCCATCTTCAACCGGGACTTCGTCGAGCCGTACGGAACGGCCGTGGGCCAGCTCGTACTCGCCTGTGTCTGCGGGCTGTTCGCACTCGGTTTCTGGTGGCTGCGCAAGCTGTCCACCATCGAGACCCCCGAACGCTTCCTGGTGCGCGACGAGGCGGCGGTCCAGTTCGTACGGCCCCGTACGCCGGGGGCGGCGACCGCCACGGCCCAGCAGCAGGCGGAGCAGGGGAACGCGCCGTCGCTGCGGCTCCCGCACCAGCAGGGCAGGGACCAGCAGGGCAGGGGGGTACGACGGTGAACGACGAACTGACGATGCCGGTGGTCGTCGGCGCGGTCCTCGGACTGGGCGTCTACGTCCTGATCCGGGCCCTGATGCCCACCAGGCGCAGCGCGGTCGCCCAGGTCGCCCGGATCGACGCGATGCGGGCACGGGGCGCGGCGTACGAGTCGGCCCGCACGCAGAAGGACACCGGCCGGTTCGCGTCCCTGCGCGGCGAAGTGGGCGCGCGCATCGCCGAGTTCTATCTCCAGCAGGGCTGGGAGCAGCGCTCGCTGCGCGCCGATCTGGCCGTACTGGAGCGGAGCTGGGAGAAGTTCCTGGCGACGAAGGTGCTGCTGGCGGCGGGGGGCCTGTTCTTCGGACCGTTCCTCTTCGCGGTCGTCTGGACGCTCGGGTTCAGCCGCAGCCCGATCGTCCCGGTCTGGCTGGCTCTGCTCTGCGCGGTCGTCTTCTTCTTCCTGCCCGACCTGGAGGTGCGCCGGGACGCCGCCGAGAAGCGGCGCGACCTGCGCCGGGTCATCGGCGCCTACCTGGACCTGGTGTCGATGAGCCTGGCCGGCGGGCGGGGCCTCCCCGAGGCGCTGATGGCGGCGGCCGAGGTGTCCGACGGCTGGGCGACGCAGCGCATCCGCAACGCCCTCGCCGACGCCCGGATCACCGGTATCAGCCAGTGGCAGGCGCTCGGACAGCTCGGCGAGGACCTGGGCGTCGAGGAACTGAAGGACCTCTCCGCCTCCCTCGCCCTGGTCGCGGACGACGGCGCCAAGGTCCGCGAGTCCCTCGCCTCCCGCGCGGAGACCATGCGCCACCGCGAACTCTCCGAGATCGAGGGCAGCGCGGGCGAGAAGTCCCAGTCGATGCTCGTGGCGCAGCTGCTGCTGTGCGCGGGGTTCCTGGTGTTCCTGATCTTCCCGGCGGCGATGCGGGTGTTCCAGGTGTGAGAACCGTGAACGGAAAGCCGTGGCGCCGTGAACCATGACTCGTGCACCGAACCGTGCACCGCCGACCGCGAACCGACAACCGTGACCCGTACGTCAGAGCATCTGTGAACCGAATACGAGAGGACGAAGCGTCATGAACGGACGTACCTTCCACACCGGCCTCCCCGCCGTGGACTTCCTGGTCACCTTCATGCGGGCCCGCGTGCAGCGTGCCCGCTCCGGCGAACTGGACCGCGGCGCCTCCGCGGTGGAGTGGGTCATCATCTCCGCGGTCGTCGTGGCGATCGTCGGCGTGGTCGCCGCCATCATCAACGCCGCGCTGAGCGAGGGCGCCAACAAGGTCGGTGACTGCATCAAGGGCGCGAACGCCGGCAGCACCTGCTGAGCGTACGTACGCCGAGGTCGGGGACAGGACCGCGACAGGACTGGGACGGGGAATGCCGGTGCGCGTACGTCGCTGGGTACGCCGACGGGTGGAGGCCGCCTCCGCCCGCGGCGACTCCGGCATGACCGCGATCGAGTTCGTGCTGCTCACGCCTGTCCTGTTCTTCATGATCTTCGCGACGGTGCAGTTCGCGCTGTACTTCTTCGCGGATCACGTCGCCCAGGCGGCGGCGCAGGCGGGTGCGCGCAAGGCGCGTGCGACGGCGGACGCCCAGCCGGGCGGCTGGCGGGGCGAGGCGCGGGACGTGGTGGACAGCTACATCCGGCAGCTGGGGCCGCAGCTGGTGCTGTCGCCGGACGTGAGGATGCTCCAGCCGGAGCAGGACACGGTGGGCGTGGAGATCACGGCACGCATCCCGACGGTGTTCCCGGGCTTCGACCTGACGGTGCACGCCCGGTCGGCGGGGCCGGTGGAGCGGTTCGTGGAAGAGGGGGAGAACTAGATGGACGTCCCCCTTCGGCCGGAGCACCGGGGACCGGCGGCCGGCCGGGGCCCGTCCCGCCGGACACCTGTGGACGACCGCGGCCTGTCCACCGTCGAAGTGGTGATCCTCGCCCCGGTGATGATCCTGTTCATCCTGGTGCTGGTGGCGTTCGGCCAACTGGTCAGCGGTCGCGGCGCGCTGGACGGCGCGGCCCGGGACGCGGCACGCGCGGGCTCCATCCAGAAGGACCACGTACGGGCGATGGCCGAAGCACGCCAGGCGGCGGAGGCGAACCTCGCGGACATCTGCTCGGGCCCGGTGAACGTCGTACAGACCAGCCAGGGCTTCGAACCGGACACCCTCTTCACGGTCGAGGTGAGCTGCGAGGTCCGTGGGCTGGCCACCCTGGGCCTGAACATCCCGACGACCCTGTCAGCGAGCTTCAGCTCACCGCTGGACCCGTACCGGAGGACGGCGTGAGAGCACGTGTGCGCAGGTGGCTGACGTATCGCGGGCAGGGACTCGACGACCGCGGCTCGGGCGCCGGCGCGGTCATCGTCTTCGCGCTGGTCTTCATCTCCCTCGCGGCCTTCGTCATCGACGGCGGTCTCTCCATCTCCCAGCGCGAGCGCGCCGCCGACATCGCCGAACAGGCCGCCCGCTACGCCGCCCAGGACATCGACCGCGAGGCCCTGTACGAGAACGTGGACGAGCCCGCGCCCATCAACTACGAGAACTGCGACGCCCGGGTGAAGGCCTTCGCCCGCGAGATGGACATGTCCGGCGCGGACGTCGCCGGCACCCACTGCGTGGCGGCCAGCGCCCAAGGGGTGGAGGTGCAGGTCCAGTTGACGTACTCGCCCGTCTTCACCGGCGTGTTCTACGGCGGTGACGTGGTGGTCCGCGGCCAGGCGGTGGCGGAGAACGAGGTCGGCTGACGCGAGAGGGCGAGGGAGGAGCCCCCTGGGGGATCGGGAAGCGGACTCTTCACGACGGGGCGACCCGGTGTTCCCCGAGCACGCCCTCCGGCCTGCCGCCTCGCGAGGCCCCGGCCTGGAGCGGTGCCACGCCTCCCGCCTCTTCGTACGGAACGGCGATATCGTCCTGCGCATCCCCGGCCGTACCCGCCGCTTCCCGGTCGGCGGGACCGCCGGAATCGCCCGTGCCGTCTTCGTCGACGCGGCGGGCGGGGCGGGCACGACGGGCGCGACGGGCGGCGACAGGACGCGTAGGGAGAAGACGCGCGGAGGCAGGACGCGCAGAGGCAGGACACGCGGGGGACCCGACCTCCCCGGCTCCTGGGGGGAGGTATAACTCCAGGACAGAGAAGGGGCGTTGATCGGCCGCTTCGACATCGAGGACTGGCTGCCCGAGGCACCCGCGCTGCCCGCAAGGTCCGTGCAGGGGGAGCAGGTGCTCGCCCGGTCGGGGGTGGCCGGGCTGCTGCGGTCTGCGGGGATACCGCTGCACGTGGTACGGGACAGAAACGATCCTCTGGTGGCCTCGAAGGGCGCGGGCACCTCCCTCGGCCCGGGACGGAGTGACCACGGACATGACCGACGACCTGTCGAACCTCGGCCTGGAGTGCTCGGAGGACTGGGTGCCGTTCCCCCTGCCGAGCACGCTGGACCTGGACCACTGGGCCAAGTACCAGGCGAAGGACCTGGCCGAGCGGTACGAGCGCGACGGGGAGAAGGGCAACGCCCGCCTGCTGGCCCGCGACCTCAAGCGCGCCGCCGCCGACTGCCGTACCCGCGATCCCCTCGGTGCCTTCGGCTGGTACGTCAGCGGGCACCAGTCGGTGGCGGCCGTCCTGGAGCTCGACGCCATCCGTCCGGACGCCACCTGCCCCGAGGTGACCCTCGCCCTGCTCACCGAGTCCATGTCGGCACGGGACTTCGGCGAACCGGACGTCCGCGAGACGCGGCTGCCCCTCGGCGACGCCGTGCGCATCCGCCAGAACGTCGTCGAGGACAGGAAACGCCTCCTCGGACCGCGCCCGGTGATCCGCACCCTCTTCTACGGCGTCCGTCCGGCCACGACGGACGCCGCGGTCACCCTCCCCGTGTCCTGGACGGAGCCGGTCCTGGACGAACCCCTGGAAGGCATCGTGGACGGCATCGCTCAGACGCTGTCGCTCTGAAGGTCTTGCTTTCGGGCCGCACCGGGCAGGTGAACCCCGTTCCCCAGGCGCCCGGTTCTGGAAAATCCCGAGGATCCGCACACCGTTCACTGCGAAGTCGTACGACGGGCACGAGACCCGGGGCAGCCGCGCCGCATTCCCTTCCCGGGCCGCCGACGGGCCGCTTCCGGACGAGTACGAGTGAAGGAAGTGAGACGTTCGGCCGACCGCTTCACCACACTCGTGAATTCCACGACGCGTGGAAGAGGAGTGCGGTTCGGGCGCCGCTGGTCGCTTCATTCCCCGCGTGCTTTGATCGGGTCGCGCGGTTCGCCATTTCGCCGGTTTTCCGGTGGGAGACCCCGGATTCGGAAATCGGGTGAACTCCGCGCCGCTCATTTCACATACGAAGGGACCGTCCGCCATGAACCTCGCCCCCCGGGTCGACACCGCCGAAATCCCCGATGCCGACCTGGACCTCGTCTCCGGTGGCCAGGCGGGCGCCGGCGCCGCCGTGAACCTCGCTCTCGGGGTCCACGCCGAACCGGGTGCCCTCGGCGTCCACGTCGAGGCCGGAAACGTCGGCATCACCGCCGGTGCGGGCGCCTCCGTCTCCCCCGGGGGCCTCGCCGTCACCCAGTACTGACCAGTACTGACCAGTACTGACAGGACATGCGCCGTGGGCCCCGGTTCCCCTCCGGAACCGGGGCCCACGGCGCATCCGCGGAGCGGCGTACAGAGGCACGGTGGGACGCTACGTGTCGCCCTTGCCGCCCCGCTCCTCCTTGACCTTCACCTTGTCCTTGACCTGCTTGGTGAGGTCGTCGTCGAGTTTCTTGAACTCGCGGACCACGGCGTCGGACATACTGGCGAGCGCGTCGAGCTGCTGGGTGATGTCCTCGCGGCCGTCCTCCCAGTTGGACTCGAAGTCGGAGAGCGCGTCATTGACGCTGCCGTCGCCGATGTCGTCCCGGTAGGACTCGAAGAGCTTCTTGGTGTGGTTCAGCCGCTTCTCGAGCGACCGCAGCCGGTGCCCGTAGTCCTCCATCTCCGACAGCGGGAGTGCGAGGTCGCTCTTGCTCATGGCCCGGAGTCCTCTCTGCGGATCGGCTCAGACGAAGCGGAAGGTGCTGGTCACGGCGTCGAAGATGTCGTGGAACGCCTCGGCGAGGTCCAGCACCGGGCTGGCTCCGGAGATGAGGACGACCTGGGCGGTGGTTCCCGGCACGGGAATGTACGTCTGGGTCAGCACCATACGGAGGGCACGGCTGTCGCCCCGCGCGACGGGCACGTCCTCCACCCCGTACGTCCGCGCGGCCGTGCCCACTTCGGGGATGTCGACGGTCGTGACCTTGCGCCAGGCGTCGCCCTCGCGGCGAGCGGCGATCGTGCCCAGGTTCTCGGCGATGGCCCGGGGATCGGTGGACAGGGTGGCCCCCTGCTGGTTCTTGGCACCGAGGACGGACACGGTGACGGTCGCGGAGAGCGGCACGCCGTCGAAGTTCAGAAAGTGGCCAGCGCGTCGCCCGCCAGGTCGTACGACTTCCTCAGCTTCCGCAACTTCTTGGGGCGTCCGCGAACTCTTCCGCGAACACATCGGCCGTCTTGCCGGCCCAGGAGAGGATCTCGTCCTCCTTGGCGATCCCCTTGAGGTCCCGCAGTGCCTCACCGACGTCGTCGGCGAAGTTGTGCAGGACACCGGCCGGCTTGCGGATCCGCTGCGGATCGCCCGGAGTCGGATCCCGCTCCAAGTCGAGTATGTGCCACTCGGTCGGTCTGATCGGCACGCGTGTACCCCCGTAACACTCGCAACGCGCTTACGAGAAAGCGTTTTTGACCTACCAGGAGCTGTTCGAGGGGATGAGCGGACTCAACCGGCTTGTCAGCGGCGGGTGGGTGTGCCCGGGAGCCTGAAGGATGCGACGAAGTCGGCGAAGGCGGCGCAGCGTTCCCGCGAAGCCCCCGGCCATCTCCAAACGGGCGCGCGGCGTCTCGCAGCGGGCGTCGGCTCCATCGCCGCGATGGTCGTCTTCGCCAAGCGGGTCGCCCACCTGGCCGACGTCTCCGGGGTGGTCGACCCCGACGGCAAGCAGGTCGTCCACTCCGTCACCGGCGAACTGTTCTTCGCCTCCTCCAACGACCTGGTCCACCAGTTCGACGACGAGGGCGACCCGGACGACGTCGTCATCGACCTCTCCGGCACCCACATCCGGGACGCCCCGTCCGTCGCGGCCCTGGACGCCATCGAGACCAAGTACGCCCAGCGCGGCAAGAAGGTCACCATCATCGGCCTCAACGAGCCAGGCGCCGGCATGCGTCAACGCCTGGCCGGCCAGCTCTCCGACAGCCACTGACTCCCGGCCCGACGGCCCGCCCGGCGTACGTCGCCCCGGGCAGGCCCTGCACGGACAGCGGCACCGTCCGGGACCGCCGCCGGATCACCGTCGGTCCGCTGCCTCTGCGGATGATCCGCAGCAGCCGCCTGCCCTCGTCGTCGGCGGTCTCCCGGACCCGCACACGTTCAGCCACGTGATCATTCCGGCCGTCCGGCACCGCCCGTCGTGGCAACCGGGTGACACATCACCACGGGGCGAACGTTGTCTGATGCGGCCCTGGTCGGCACCGGTGGCTTCCAGCCGACTTCGGTGGGGCCGGCAGCCGATTGGTGCGCTCGGGTGGCGTCGGCACCGGAGATTCCCGTCAACCCATTACCAAGCGTTTACTGAGCAGATACCTTTCTCCTTGCCGGTGGCAGGGGAGGGCAGAGCGATCCGGCCGTTCCTGCCTGCCCGGAGTGCTCTTGTACGTCGTTCGGCCTGTTTTCGGTTGTACGCCCATTCCTCATGGACCGCCGAAAGGAAGCGTTTTGAACGCTCGGAACCGCCGCACCACGGTAGCCGCCGTATCCGTCGCAGGGCTCATAGCGCCGCTGCTGCTGATCGGATCGAGCACCGCCTCCGCCCACAGCGACCCTGCCAAGGAGGCTGCCAAGCTCGCGAAGAAGCTCGTCAAGAAGAGCGACGCCAAGGATGCCTACGAGCATCTGAGACAGTTCCAGCGAATAGCCGACAAGAACGGGAACACCCGGGTGGCCGGGTCGGAGGGGCACCGGAAGTCGGCCGAGTACGTCGAACGCCTGCTGCGGAAGGCCGGGTACTCGGTGACCCGGAACGCGTTCGACTTCCCGTTCACCGAGACGCTGGCGCAGAGCCTGCGGGTGGTGTCGCCGCAGCAGCAGGACGTCCCGGTGACCGCCATGACGTACTCCGCCAGCAGTCCGGTCGGCGGCATCACCGCCCCGGTCGCGGTGGTTCCGGTCGACGACACCACCGGCTGCGAGCCGGGGGACTACGCCTCCGAGACGTTCACCGGAAAGATCGCGCTGATCAAGCGCGGCGGCTGCACCTTCGCGGAGAAGCAGGAGACCGCCGCCGGTGCGGGCGCGGTCGGCGTGATCATCTACAACAACACCGAGGGCGCGCTCAGCGGCACCCTGGGAGACCCGTCCGTCGCCAGGATCCCGACCGGCGGTGTCACGCAGGCGGACGGCGAGGCGCTCGCGGCCAAGACCGCCGCCGGCACCGTGACCGTCAACCTGGAGATCCGCACCTTCTCGGAGACCCGGCGCACCTACAACGTGATCGCCGAGACCAAGGGCGGCAAGGCCGACAACGTGGTGATGTTCGGCGCCCACCTGGACTCGGTGGCGGACGGCCCGGGCATCAACGACAACGGCTCCGGCTCCGCCGGCATCCTCGACGTGGCCCTGAACCTCGCCCACGAGAAGACCAAGAACAAGGTGCGCTTCGCCTGGTGGTCGGCCGAGGAGTTCGGCCTGCTGGGCTCGGAGGCGTACGTCGACAGCCTCTCGGCGGCGGACCGTGCGAAGGTCAAGCTGTACCTGAACTTCGACATGATCGCTTCACCGAACTACGCCCAGTTCGTCTACGACGGCGACGACTCCGACCAGGTCGGTGCCGGCCCCGGCCCGGAGGGCTCGGCACAGCTGGAGCGGCAGATCACCGACTACCTGGACAGCCGGCGCATCCCGCACGAGGGCACCGACTTCACCGGCCGGTCGGACTACGGGCCGTTCATCGAGGTGGGCATCCCCTCGGGAGGCACCTTCACCGGCGCCGAGGGCGTCAAGACGGCCGAGCAGGCAAAGCGGTACGGCGGTAAGGCCGGTGTCGCGTACGACGCCTGCTACCACGCCGCCTGCGACAACCTGAAGAACATCAACATGAAGGCGTTCGACGTCAACGTCGACGTCATCGCCAACGCGGTGGGCCAGTACGCCTGGGACACCAGCCTGCTGAGCAAGCCGGTGGTGCCGCGGGACACCAAGGGCTCGGCGGGCAGCGGTGGTGGCCTGCACGAGGGCCACGACCACGAGGTCACCGAGTAACACCCCATACACACAGGGGGGAGGGCCGGACTGTCCGGCCCTCCCCCTCGACGCTGCGGCGGGAGGCGCAGTCGCTGTGGTTCCTTTGGGTGTTCGGCTTGCCGGTCACCGGAGGGCCGGTACGTCGGTGGCCTTGAGGGTCGCGACGAAGTTCGCGAAAGCGCCGGGGGGGAAGGAGAGGGGGCCGTGGGTGGGGCGTTTGGAGTCGCGTATGGCGATGCGGGCGGGAAGGGTTGCTATCTCCACGCAGGTATTGCCGTCGCCGCCGCCGGAGAACGAGGACTTCCGCCAATGCAAGGGCTCGGTCATGGCTCGCCTCACAGCTCCTTCGTCAATCGGTGGATGAAGTCCTGCGACGCTGCGGGGTCCAGCGACGCCTTCTCCACTTTACGGAACAGTGTTCGAAGCTGGTTCAGCTGAGGTTCCGCGTCGATGAAGGCAGTCCCGATAGGGAAGTCCCGGAGCACAGTGTCCAGCTGGGGCACGGGGCCGCGTGCGTGCATCATCGAGGTCTCGGCGCCGGCGAAGCCATCCTGGTTGGTGGGGATGACTCGTACGGTCGCGTGACCGTCCTCGATCTGCTCCAGGATCTGACAGAGCTGCGTCTGGGCCACCTGACGGCCGGCCACGCGGACCCGAAGGGCGAACTCGTGGATGATCGTCTCGTACGGCGTCGGGTTGTCCCCCTCGATCACGGCACGTCGCCGCATCCGATGTTCCACGCGAGGGGTCAGTTCGCTCTCGGGCAGGCCCGGCAGCATGTACGTGTACACCGCGCGGGCGTAGTCAGGGGTCTGAAGCAGCCCAGGGACGTGCGTGATCACGATTTCGCGCAGGGCTGTCGCATGGTGCTCGACTTCGGCGGTGTCCAGGAACACCGGGGGCAGCACTCCCCGGTACTCCTCCCACCATCCACGGGTGCGGTCGGTGGCCATGGTGACCAGCGCGTCGATCAACCCCTCGTCCGTGCAGGCGTAGTGCGCCGCAAGGCGACGTACGCGCTTGGCGCTCACACCCGCGACACCGGACTCGATCTGGCTTATCTGTACGGAGTCGGCGCCGAGCAGCTCCGCGGCTTCTCTGGACTTCATGCCCATCGCCTCGCGCAGTTTGCGCAGCTCAGCGCCCAATCGCACCCTGTGGGCCGTGAGATGTCTCTTCGGCGGCAACCGATGCCTCCTGGTTTCAAGTACCTAGCCCACGTACCTCGTTCGAGGGTCAGAATACGACAGCCGCTTGTAGTTTCCTAAAACTAGGAAATACCGTCGGTGGCGTGCCGCACACGGTGCGGCATTACTCGGTGCCGGAAGTGCACTGCTTCGTCATGCCCTGATGGAGCGGCGGTGCCACCGGCCGACATCCCCCTTCTCCGAGCGGAGTTCATTCATGCCCGAAAGCGAGCCCATCGACTCGACGACCCCTTGGGAGTACACCCTCCACGTCCCGAACGACCCACGCGCCGTCACCATTTCCCGCCGCACCCTCCGGCTGATCCTCACCATGCACGGCCTGATCGGACTCGTCGACACCGCCGAACTGCTCGCGACCGAGTTGGTCTCCAATGCCGTACGCCATACCAAGGGGCCTGCCGCGCTGCGGGTGCGGTGGTCGGCCGGCGTGCTGCGGATCGGGGCGTGGGACGCGGACCCGGAGCCGCCCGAGCCGCCGGGGATGCCGGATTCGCTTGCCGAGGCGGAGGAAGGGCGGGGACTCGCCCTGGTGCGAGCGTGCGCGGACCTGTGGGGCTGGCAGCCGCTGGCCGGGGAGGGAAGCCGGGGCAAGTACGTGTGGTGTGACCTTGTGAGGGTCTGAGGCGTTGATCATGCAGATCAGGAGGGAGGGCTGATGGTCAGCTCGTCGCACGAGGCACTGCATCGGGTTTTCCAGAAGGACCCCGCGCTGCTGACGAGAGCACTGCAACGCGTACTCCACGTTCCGTTCCCCGAGCCGCGCCACGGCGCGCTGGGCGGCACGGCCTATTCGGCTTGGCCTGCCCGGGTGGCATTCATTGACCGTTCGGCCGCTGGTATTGGGACCTGAGAACGTCCCGCTGATCGTGGACGAGAAGGAGGCCGAGCGGGATGTGCCGCTCGCGGTGCTCTCGGCCATGACACATGGCCGCGGGAAGCAGGCCACCGCCATACTGGAGCCGTTGGCCACCGCCCTGCGGACCGTCGATGCCGAGAGCGCGGCGGTGTTCGTTCAGTTCGTCGACTCGTGCCTGGTCGATTCCCAGGCGAAGGAAATCTGGAGGGACCTGATGGCGGCGATCCACTACTTCTTCCGACACCCGGTGGCCGAACAGGTGCGCGAGGAGGGTCGGGAGGAAGGCCGGATCGAGGAAGGTGCCGAGATGACGCTCCGCATTCTGGAGTGGCGCGGCATCCCCGTCCCGGACGAAGTCCGGGAGCAGGTGCTGGCGTGCGCCGACCTGGAGCAGCTCGAGGTCTGGGCGCAGCGGGCGGTGCACGCGGAAGCGGCGGAGGATCTGTTTCGCTGACGGGGTTCGTGTGACTGTCGGAACCGCCGCGCCTGAGCGGTTCCGGCTTATGGCGGCGGGCACTTGAAGGTGTTGGAGGGATGTGCGGGAAGTGTGGCGTGGTGAGGGTGAGGATGCCCTTCGACGGGGCCGGTGCGAGTCCATAGGATCTCTGTAGGCTCAGTACGCTCAGTGCGCCCTTCATCACCTGATCCCGCCTCACCCCACGCCGTCACCACGACTCCTCCCCCACCACGCGACCCGGGACACCCGCCATGCCACGACGCCGTAGTTCAAGCTCGTCCAGTGCGACGGGAGACCGCAGCGGGGGTTCCGCCGCTCCGCGGAACCGGACGCCTCAGCCGGTGCGGATACGGAGGCGCTCGTTCGGGGACTTCGTCAAGGCGTTCTTCGCCTTCGTGGCGCTGCTCGTGCTGGTGGTGGGGGTGCCGGCCGCACTCGCGACGGTGGCGGGCTGGCCGTTGCCGAGCACGTTCGAGCCGATGAAGTGGCTCAAGGCGGACGTCTCCGTCGAGACCTTCCAGAACATCCTGGTGTTCTTCGTCTGGCTCGCCTGGGCCCAGTTCACCGCCTGCGTGCTCGTCGAGATGAAGGCCGCGCTGTCCGGGGTCGGGGTGCCGGGGCGGGTGCCCGGGGCCGGGCCCAGTCAGCTGCTCGCGCGTCAACTCGTGGCCGCGCTGCTGCTCGTCGGCGCCGCCGCGGCGAGTTTCACGCCCGGGCTCTCGCAGTTGGGGCAGAGCGTCGAGGGGAACCAGCAGCCCACCGCCGCCACCGCCCAGCAGACGCCGGGGCTCTTCGCCCAGCAGCAGGAGCAGGCCGCCGGGACGGCCGCCGCTCTCGCCGAGCAGGCGTCCCACGCCGCCGCGCAGGCCGAGGCGGGTGGCGGCACCGCCCGGCAGGACGACACGAAGTTCTACCGGATCCAGCCGCCCGAGGGACGTCACCACGACTCCCTCTGGGAGATAGCCGAGCGGCACCTCGGGGACGGACGCCGGTACAAGGAGATCTTCGCCCTCAACAAGGACCGCACCCAGCCGGACGGTTCCAAGCTCTCCGAGGCCAGTCTCATCCGGCCCGGCTGGATCATGGAGATGCCCGGCGACGCCCGCGGCGGCGACCTGGTCGAGATGCCCGACGAGGCACCCGAGGTCTCGCCCGAGGTGCAGCAGCAGATCCACGACTACGCCCGGACCGGGGACCACGCGCAAGGGGGCGGGGGAGCCGGATCCCAGGGTGGCGGCAGCGACGCCCGCGTCTCCCTTCCCGAACAGCGGCCCGCGCCCGCCCCGGCGAACCCGGCTCCCGCCCCTGCCCCCGCTTCCAGCGCCGGGCAGGAGCACGCCGCCCCCGCCGAGGCCGGGCACTCCTTCGGCCTGCCCGAAGCCCTGCTCACCGCCCCTCTCCTCGCCGCCGGCCTCCTCGGTGCCCTCGGGCACCGGCGCCGGCAGGCGCTGTGGCAGTCGGCGTTCGGGGCGGTCGGCGGGCGGCGCGGGATGGAGCCGCCCACGCCGGAAGGCGATGCCCAGGACGTTCAGGACGCGCTGCTCGTCGGCGCCGACCCCGAGGGCGTACGGCTGCTCGACCGGTCCCTGCGCGGGCTCGCCGCCTCCCTCGCCGCCGAGTCGCGCGCCCTGCCGGTCGTGTACGCGGCCTGGCTCAGCGCCGGCGACCTGCACCTCCAGCTCGCCCAGCCGGCCGGCAAGCCCCCGGCGCCGTGGCGGCTCGGGCAGGACCAGACGTTCTGGATGCTGGCCAAGGACGACGCCGGGCAGTACGAGGACGTCGACACCGCCGCCCCCTACCCCGGTCTGGTCAGCCTCGGCACCATGGACGACTCGCGGCTGCTGCTCAACCTGGAGTCCGTCCCCGGCATCGTCTCGCTGAGCGGCAGCGAGGCCGACCGGGCGGCCGTGTTCGCCTCCGTCGCCGCCGAGTTGGCGACCAACGGATGGTCGGACCGTATGACCATCACCCTCGTCGGGTTCGGTGAGGACCTGACCCCGCTCGCCCCCAACCGGCTCCGCCACCTCGACGACATCGAGGCGCTCCTCGAGACCATGGAGGCGGAGACACGGCAGCGGCGGGGCGCGCTGGGCGCCGCCGGGCACGACTCCGTCCTCACCGGACGTACCGGCCCGGCCCAGCACACCCGGTGGGCCCCGCAGCTCGTCCTGCTCGCCGCCGAGCCGTCCGCCGAGGACGCCGTCAAGCTCGCCGAACTCGCCGCCGACGCGAGCCGCCTCGGCATCGGCTACCTCGTCGGCACCGGGAGCGGTGACCTGCCGGGCGCGGCCTGGGAGATGGAGATCACCGGCGAGGGCAAGCTGCTCGCGCCCCTGCTCGGCCTCGAACTCGACGCACAGCTCCTGCCCGCCGCCCAGCAGCGCGCGGTCGTCGAACTCTTCGTGGCGGCCGACCCGGACCGCGGACCCGACGGGCCGGGGCCGGTCAACACCCCGCCGTTCCTCGTCGACATCAGCGAGCAGGGCCGGCCGGCCGTGTACGCGCGACTCGTCGGACCGTACGAGATCATCGGCCTCGACACCCCGGACGGCGAGCGCAGCGCCCTGCTCCACGAGGCGCTCGCCCTGCTGCTCCTGCACCGCGAGGGCGTGCACCCGCGCGTGCTGTCGTCCGCGCTGTGGCCGCGCGGCGTCACCGACGACGTGCGCGAGGCGCTCCTGGACCGGCTGCGCGCCTGGCTCGGCACCGACCCCGACGGCACCCCTCGCCTCGGCACCGACCGCACCGGGCGGCTCACCCTCGCCAAGTCCGTCGTCTCCGACCTGGACGTGCTGCGGTCGCTGTACCACGAGGCGACCCAGGGCAAGGGCGTCGACAGCCGGGCCGTGCGCGGGCGGCTGCTCACCGACGCGCTGGTGCTGGTGCGCGGGCCGCTGCTCGCCGACCGGGCCGAGGGCCGTTACCGCTGGCTCACCCACGAGATCGTCGACGCCCAGCTTCCGCTGCTCGTCGCCGACACCGGGCTCGCCCTCTCCGAGTTCCACATGGAGAAGGGCCGCGCGGAGAAGGCCATCGAGGCGCTCGACGCGGCCCTGCGCACCGCCCCGGCCGACGAGCGGCTGTGGAACGAACTGCTGCGCGCCACCCACGCCCTCGACGACCCCTCCCGGCTCACCGCCCTCGCCGCCGACCTCATCGGCCGCAGCGGCGCCCGTGGGCTGCCGCCGCGCACCGAGGCACTGCTCGACGAACTGCTGCCGGCCTGGCGCGACACGGCCGCGGCCGCGGCCGCGGGATGAGGGACGCGTGAGCGGCCTTCCGGCGGCGGTGGTCGCCGGTCCGGTGCCGGACGTGGCCGTGGTGCTGGTCGCCGTGGTGTGGGGCGCGGTGACGGGCGCGCTGCTGCCCCGTGCGGTGTACCGGTTCGCCGTCCCGGCGGGGGAGGCGTGGCACACCCGGTGCCCCGAGGGGCACCCGCTGCGCGGGTGGCTCGGACGGGCCCGGTGCGGCCAGTGCGCCCCGCGGGGGAAGGGCGTCCGGCGCGGAGAGGACGCCCCGCGCGGAGACGGAGAAGGAGAAGGAGAAGGAGGGAGCACGGCCGGGACGTCGTACGGCACCGGACCCGTCGCCCCCGCAGCCGCCACCGCGCTCGTGTGCGCCGCCCTCGCCGCCGCCACCGGGACCCGGCCCGAGCTGGCCGTCTGGCTGCTGCTCGCGCCCGTCGGCGTGCTGCTGGCGGTCGTCGACTTCCGGGTGCAGCGGCTGCCCGACCCGCTCACCCTCCCCTTCGCCGCGGCCGCCCTCGCCCTGCTCGGCGTCGTCGCCCTCGTCCCCGAGCACGCGGGCAGCTGGACGACCGCCCTGCTGGGCGCCCTGGCGCTCGGCGCCGGCTACTTCGTCCTGTTCCTCGTCAACCCGGCCGGCATGGGCTTCGGCGACGTGAAGCTCGCCCTCGGCGCGGGGGCCGTCCTCGGCTGGTACGGCTGGCCGACCGTGATGCTCGGCACCTTCGCCGGGTTCCTGTTCGGGGCGCTGTACGGCGGCGCCCTCGTCGTCACGCGGCGGGCGGGGCGCGGGACGGCCATCCCGTTCGGGCCGTTCCTGATCGCCGGAGCGCTCGCCGGGCTGCTGATCGGCGCGTACACGGCGTGACGGCGGGGCAGGTGCGACGGGGCGCCCATCGGCCTGACGTCGGGCGTCGTGGGCCGCTGGCGTAGGCTGGTTCAGCCCGTCCACACCCCTTACGAACCTTACGAAAGGGACGCCCGGTGACCGAGAAGGCCGACCTTCAGCCCATCCTCGACCGTGCCGCCGCCGGTGGGCGGATCACCCCCGAAGAGGCGCTCGACCTCTACCGCGACGCCCCGCTGCACGCGCTGGGCGCCGCCGCCGACGCCGTACGCAGGCGGAAGTACGCCGGCAGCGAGCACATCGCCACGTACATCATCGAGCGCAACATCAACTACACGAACGTGTGCGTCACGGCGTGCAGGTTCTGCGCCTTCTACGCCGCGCCCAAGGACACCGCCAAGGGCTGGACCCGCGACCTCGACGACATCCTGCGCCGCTGCGCGGAGACGATCGAGCTGGGCGGCACGCAGATCATGTTCCAGGGCGGCCACCACCCGGACTACGGCGTCGAGTACTACGAGAAGCACTTCTCCGCCATCAAGAAGGAGTTCCCGCAGCTCGTCATCCACAGCCTGGGGGCGAGCGAGGTCGAGCACATGGCCCGGATCTCGAAGGTGCCGGTCGAGGAGGCCATCACCCGGATCCACGAGGCCGGTCTCGACTCCTTCGCCGGGGCCGGCGCAGAGCTGCTGCCCGAGCGCCCGCGCAAGGCCATCGCGCCGCTGAAGGAGTCCGGCGAGCGCTGGCTGGAGATCATGGAGATCGCGCACGGGCTGGGCGTGGAGTCGACGTCCACCATGCTCATGGGCACCGGCGAGACCAACGCCGAGCGCATCGAGCACCTGCGCATGATCCGGGACGTGCAGGACCGCACCGGCGGCTTCCGCGCCTTCATCCCGTACACCTACCAGCCCGAGAACAACCACCTGAAGGGCCGGACGCAGGCCACCCTCTTCGAGTACCTGCGGATGATCGCCATCGCCCGCGTCTTCCTCGACAACGTGGCCCACATCCAGGGCTCGTGGCTGACCACCGGCAAGGAGGTCGGCCAGCTCTCCCTGCACTACGGCGCCGACGACCTCGGCTCGATCATGCTGGAGGAGAACGTCGTGTCGTCGGCCGGTGCCAAGCACCGCTCCAACCGGCTGGAGATCATCGACCTGATCCGCCGGGCCGGACGGGTGCCCGCCCAGCGGTCGACCACGTACGAGCACCTCGTCGTGCACGAGGACCCGGCGAACGACCCCGTCGACGACCGCGTGGCCTCCCACATCTCCTCCACGGCGATCGAGGGCGGCACGGCCCACCCGGAGCTGAAGCTCCTGGCCTCCAACTAGGCTCCGCATGCCGACACTTCACGCCGCTGATCTGCTGGTCGCGGGGGACGGCCGGCCGCCGGTGCCACGGGGTGCGGTACTCGTCGACGGGCGGACGGTCGCGGCCGTCGGCCCGTACGAGGAGCTGGCGGCCGCACATCCCGCGGCCCGGGTACGACGCTGGCCCGGACTGCTCGCCCCCGGTCTGCTGAACCCGTACGGCTCCGAGCTGCTGGAGCACGCCTACCATCCCGACCCGCGCGAGGCCGACGAGCTGGGCACCGAACCACTCGTCGGCGAGGCGCTCGCGGCGCTGCTGATGACGGACGCCCGCTGGGGCGCGAGCGCGCGGCGCGGGGTGCAGCGGATGCTGGCGCACGGGACCGTCGCCGTCGCGGGCGAGCTGCGCCGGCCCGCCGTGGTGGACGCGGTGCGCCGGGCCGGGCTGAGCGTGGAGCCGAGGCCGGCCGGAGTCGCTGCCGGGGCCGCCGGCGAAGGGGGCGCGTCTTCGGACGGCGTGCCGTGCCTCGACCCGCTGGGCGGCCGGTCTCCGGCCAAGGCGCTTGTGACGCCGTTCCCGAGCCGGGGCTCGACGGCGACGTTCGCCGTGTTCGACGTCCCCGACGAGGCCGCGCTGGGCGAACGGGGAGCCGTCACGTGCGTGGCGACGGTCCTGGCGGGACGACTGGTGCACCGGCGCCGGTAGCCAGGCCTGCCGCCCGGCGCCCGGGGGCTCCGGGACCGTGGCGGGCCCGTCCTGCCACAATGGGCCCGTGACCCGCGCATCCTTGAACAAGCAGCCGCACGAAGTCGCCTCGATGTTCGACCACGTCGCGGAACGGTACGACCTGACCAACGACGTGCTGTCGCTCGGTCAGGACCGGATCTGGCGCAAGGAGGTGGCGAAGGCGGTCGGCGCACGCCCCGCGGAGAAGGTCCTGGACCTGGCGGCCGGTACGGGGACGTCCTCGCTGCCCTTCGCGCAGGCCGGTGCCTACGTCGTCCCCTGCGACTTCTCCCTCGGCATGCTCCAGGTCGGCAAGCAGCGCCGGAACTGGCTGCCGTACACCGCCGGTGACGCGACCCGGCTGCCCTTCAAGGACGACGTCTTCGACGCCGTCACCATCTCCTTCGGGCTGCGCAACGTCCAGGACACGGACGCGGCGCTGCGTGAGATGCACCGGGTGACCCGGCCCGGCGGGCGCATCCTCATCTGCGAGTTCTCACACCCCACCTGGACGCCGTTCCGCACCGTGTACACCGAGTACCTGATGCGCGCGCTGCCGCCGGTGGCCCGCGCGGTGTCGTCCAACCCCGACGCGTACGTCTACCTCGCCGAGTCCATCCGGGACTGGCCCGACCAGCCCGCCCTGGCCGGGCGGCTGCAGGGCGCCGGCTGGACGAAGGTGGCCTGGCGCAACCTCACGGGCGGCGTGGTCGCGCTGCACCGGGGCCTCAAGGCGGGCTGAGGCGAGGCGGGCCGGGCCGCCGGAGGAGGGGCCGGGCCGGGGTCGGTCGGGAAGGGCCGGGGAAGGCAGCCCCGACCGGTCAGGACGAGCCGGGGAAGGCACTGACCGGTCAGGGCGGGCCGAGGGTGGCCGTCGCCGCGCGGGGGACGGCCGCGTCGGGGGCGCCGGGTTCGTCCCGTTCCCGCTGGAGGCCGCCGCCGGGCGGTACGGGTCCGCGCGGCTCGCGCACGCCTCCACCGCCGTCCCCCTCGCCGAAGTCGAACCACACGTGCACCAGGGAGTCCCGCGGCACTTCGGCACCGGGCTGCGGATACTGGCGTACGACGTACTCGACGACGGTCAGGTGGAAGTCCGGCCGGTCCGGGGCCTCGAGGTGCAGGCCGCGCGCACGGGCCGACTCGCGCGCGTCCACGGCCATCAGGCCGACCAGGCGCGGAACGCGCACCTCGGGCGTTCTGGGTTGTATACGCACGGATGTCACCCCCAGCGGTACCGGCAGCGTAGGCATGACCACGCGCCGGAAGGAAGCATTCCGTGGCTTACTGTGACAATCGGTCACAGCAGGTGACTGAAGTGGGAGTTGCTGATTCCGATTTCAGAGGGCCAGCCGGTAGCAGTGACCCTCCTGATGCGAGGCCGGGATCACGAACGCCTCGGCGAGACGCATCCCGAGCCGCCGGGCGACCGCCGTCGAGCGGGTGTTGCGGGCGTCGACCATCGCGACCACGTCCCGCACGCCGGTGGCGCGCACCCGTTCCAGCGTCTGGTGGGCCGCGGCGGTGACGTACCCCTTGCCCCAGTGCTCCCGGCCGAGGCGCCAGCCGATCTCGATCTCGCCCGTCGGACCCCAGTCCCGCTCCCAGGGCTGGGCGCCCGTGAAGCCGATGACGCGGTCCGTCTCGTCGACCATGGTCCACAGGCAGAAGCCGAGTTCGGCGTCGTGCCGCCGCTGGCGGGCGGTGAGCTCCTCGTAGACCGACAGCTCCGCGGCCCTGCCGCCGTGGAACTCCATGACGTCCGGGTCGGCGAAGATCCGGTGCCAGGTGAAGGCGTCCTCGTGGGTGGGTACGCGAAGCCGTACAGCGGGCAGAGCTCGGTGCATTGAGGCAGCCCTTCAGCCGGGTGATCAATTGTCCTGCATAGACTGCCCGTGTCCAGTGCCGGTCGGCACGCAGATTTCGAACTTGGGGAGATCCCGCCGTGACCGAGCCCCTCTCCGACAACACCGCCGATGTGATCGTGGTGGGCGCGGGGCCCGCCGGTTCCGCCACCGCGTACCACCTGGCCAGGTCCGGTCTCGACGTGCTCCTGCTGGAGAAGACCGCGTTCCCGCGGGAGAAGGTCTGCGGCGACGGCCTCACCCCGCGCGCCACCAAGCAGCTCGTGTCGATGGGCATCGACATCTCCGAAGAGGCGGGCTGGCTGCGCAACAAGGGCCTGCGCATCATCGGCGGCGGGGTCCGCCTCCAGCTCGACTGGCCGGAACTCGCCTCCTTCCCCGACTACGGCCTGGTCCGCAAGCGGGACGACTTCGACGAACAGCTCGCCCGGCAGGCCCAGAAGGCCGGCGCGCGCCTGTACGAGCGCTGCAACGTGGGCGCGCCGATCATCGACGACCGCACCGGCCGCATCACCGGTGTGAAGGCCAAGCTCGGCGAGGAGAAACGGGAAGTCACCTTCCATGCCCCGCTGGTGGTGGCCGCCGACGGCAACTCCACACGGCTGTCCCTGGCCATGGGCCTGCACCGCCGCGAGGACCGCCCGATGGGCGTCGCGGTCCGTACGTACTTCACCTCGCCGCGCCACGACGACGACTACCTGGAGTCCTGGCTGGAGCTGTGGGACCGTCGCGGCCCGCAGGACCGGCTGCTGCCCGGCTACGGCTGGATCTTCGGCATGGGCGACGGGACGAGCAACGTCGGCCTCGGCGTGCTCAACACCTCGAACTCCTTCAAGGAACTGGACTGGCGCGAGGTCCTGAAGGCCTGGTGCGCGTCGATGCCCGAGGACTGGGGCTACACCCCGGACAACATGAACGGCCCGATCCGCGGCGCCGCGCTCCCGATGGCCTTCAACCGCCAGCCGCACTACACGCGCGGACTGCTGCTCGTGGGTGACGCGGGCGGCCTGGTGAACCCGTTCAACGGCGAAGGCATCGCCTACGCCATGGAATCCGGGCAGATCGCCGCCGAGGTCATCGTCCAGGCACACGCGCGGGCTACGCCCGCCCAGCGGGAGATCGCCCTCCAGCGCTACCCGCGCGTCCTGAAGGACACCTACGGCGGCTACTACACGCTCGGCCGCGCGTTCGTGAAGCTCATCGGCAACCCGAAGATCATGCAGATCGCCGCCCAGCGCGGGCTGACGCACCCGATGCTGATGAAGTTCACCCTGAAACTGCTCGCCAACCTGACGGACCCCACGGGCGGCGACGCGATGGACCGCGTCATCAACGGTCTGAGCAAGGTGGCGCCGAAGGCGTGATGCGTTCCGCGCCTCCACGTGTCCGCGTCCCGTCGTACGCGGGGGCGAACGCGGGGGCGCGGGAGTCGTGAGGGGCGCTGTGGGCGGCCGGGGCCGGAGGGGTGGGCTCGCGGCCGCCGACGCGTGTCCGGGGCGCTGTGAAGGCCCACCACGCGGCTGTACGCGGCCCGGTCGGCGCCTACCGCCCCGTCAATCCTCGCGAAATGGCCGACAATCCGGGCATGCGGGCGATCTCGGTCGACCGGAGGGGCCGGCCGGAGTGGGAGGGAAGGCGCGCGAGCGGATGGAGTGCGAGGGGGACGCGTGAGCAGAGGCGCGTGAGCAGGGCGCGCGAGCACGGACGCAGAGAGCCGCTGCCCGCGAGCGGCAGCGGCCTCCGAGCGCAGCGGTCCCCCGGCATGCGGGACCGGCCCGTGCGCCCCGGATCCGTGCGAACCGAGCCCGACGACCCGGACCGCCATGGGTCCGGGTCGTTGTTTGGGTTCGTGCGGACGTCGCTCAGAGCACGCGCACGGCGCCCGACGCGGGGTAGCCGGAGAGGTCCTGGATGACGACGCCCTTGGACGGGTTGGCGGCGTCCAGGTACTGGCCGTTACCGATGTAGACACCCGTGTGGTACGCGGAACCCTTGCCGCCCCAGTACAGGATGTCGCCGACCTGGAGGTTGGACAGCGAGACGTCGGTGCCGACCGTCGACTGGTCCTGCGAGACGCGCGGGAGGTCCACGCCGACCTGCTTGAACGCGGCCTGCACCAGGCTGGAGCAGTCCCAGGCGTTGGGACCCGTCGCGCCCATGACGTAGGCGTCGCCCACCTGTGCCTTGAGGAAGGAGATCACCGTCGCGACGCTGCCACTGGCCGGCGCGGAGGCGGTGGTCGTGGTGGCCGCCGTGCTCGTGGTGCCCGAGTCGGCGGTGAGGGTGGCGCGCTCGGCATCGCGCGTGGCGCGCTCGGCGGCGGCCTTGCGGGCCTCCTCGGCGGCCTTCTTCTTCGCTTCGGCCTTCTCCTTGGCCTCGGCGAGGTCTGCCTTGGCCGCCTTGGCCGCCGTGGCGGCGGCGGCGTCACGCTCGGCCTGCAGCTGGTAGTTCGCGGCGGCCTGCTGGGTGGCCTCCGCGGACTGGGCGACCTGAGTGGACAGGTCGGCCGTCAGGGTGGGCAGTTCGAGGGTCTGGGTCACCGGCTCGGCGGCGACCGCCGAGGCCGACGCCCCGGCCACTGCCAGAGTGCCGAGGACGCCACCGGCAACTCCGGCCCGCATCGCCATCGTGGTCTGCGCGGTGCGGCGGGCTTTCCGGTGGCTTCGTATGTGAGCGGTGTGGGACATGGGAACAACCGGTACCAGGGGCTCCTTCATATCCACAAGAAACGTGTGCTGCGCCACAGTTGTTCAATCGTGGCGCCGAAACCCGGGTGCGTCGCTCCTTATTGACGCCGTAACGGACATTGCGGGCGCGGGGCAATGGGCCCGTGATCACGGCCTTTCGTCTTTACGTCCGAATTGCCCCGCACCTACCATCGGTTGAAACGATTGGCCAAGCCCTCTTCCTGTGCCCTCGCGGCGGATGTGGCGGAGGTCACGGAACGGTTACCCCTGTCGTTGCGTCCGGTGTGCGAGCCACGGGCGGATTGCGGATGGATTGCGGCGGGGTCGCGGCCGGATCGCGGCGGGGCCACGCCCGCGCCGTGGCCGGGCCGGGCTCGGGCCGGGCCCGGAGCCGGGCTCGGGCCGGGTCCGGAGTCGTCCCCGGGTCGGGCCCGGAGTCGCCCTCGGGGTGAGTTCGGAGTCGTCCCCGGGTCGGGTCCGGAGTGGGTCCCTGGGTCGGGTCCGGGCGGACCCCTGGATCGAGTCCGGGGTGCGCTTCGGGCCGGGTTCCGGGTCGGGCGTCGGGCGGCCGCGAACCGCGTCCGGTTCGCGGCCGGGTCCACGAGCGGGTTCCCGGCCGGGTTCCCGCTCGGTCGGGGTGCGGCGGAGGTCGTCACCGGGGTCGCGGTCGGGTCCGCGGCGGGTCCGCCGCGTTCGGACTTCGTGAACGCGTGCACACGTCCACATCGCGCCCCGCATCCCCCCGATGTGTGAACGCGTCCTCTAGCAAGTGATCGGGTCCAGCACCAATTTGCATGCAGAGGAACCCTCTTGATATGGAGACGCCTCTCTGGCCTGCACCGACGCGGTAGAATGTCACTTCTGGTGACCGCGCGGACGCTTCGCGTGTGAAGATCACCGCTCCTCCGGCTTCATGATCGTTCGTCAGGTGGTGGAGATCACAAAGCTTGTGCAATACCCCGTGTCGCAGATCACAGACCTGCGGGCATAGGATGCGGAGCGGTTGGGCTTGTGACCTGCTTCACATGTTCTCGATCTTCGCCGGGGCGGGCGTGGTTCGTGGGACGCGTGGGGCGGCAAGTGAGCCCGGCTCGCCAGCAGTCAGTGCCGACTGAGAGGAGCGAGGAGCGGTGAACGCGTATGCGCCCATCCTCGTACTGGGAGCCCTCGGGGCAGGCTTTGCGATCTTCTCCGTGGTCATGGCCACGCTGATCGGTCCGAAGCGGTACAACCGCGCCAGGCTCGAGGCCTACGAGTGCGGTATCGAACCGACCCCCACGCCGGCCGGCGGCGGGCGCTTCCCCATCAAGTACTACCTGACGGCGATGCTCTTCATCGTCTTCGACATCGAGATCGTCTTCCTTTATCCCTGGGCCGTCAGTTTCGACGCCCTGGGGATCTTCGGGCTCGTGGAGATGCTGCTCTTCGTGCTCACCGTCTTCGTCGCCTACGCCTATGTATGGCGGCGCGGCGGGCTGGAATGGGACTGAAGGGCCTTTGACCATGGGACTCGAAGAAAAGCTGCCTAGCGGATTCCTGCTGACCACCGTCGAGCAGGCCGCGGGCTGGGTGCGCAAGTCGTCCATGTTCCCCGCCACGTTCGGACTCGCCTGCTGTGCCATCGAGATGATGACCACCGGCGCCGGCCGCTACGACCTGGCGCGCTTCGGCATGGAGGTCTTCCGCGGCTCGCCGCGGCAGGCGGACCTGATGATCGTGGCCGGCCGGGTCAGCCAGAAGATGGCGCCGGTGCTGCGGCAGGTCTACGACCAGATGCCGAACCCCAAGTGGGTGATCTCCATGGGGGTCTGCGCCTCGTCGGGCGGCATGTTCAACAACTACGCGATCGTGCAGGGCGTCGACCACATCGTCCCGGTCGACATCTACCTGCCCGGCTGCCCGCCCCGCCCCGAGATGCTGCTGGACGCCATTCTCAAACTCCACCAGAAGGTCCAGGGCTCCAAGCTCGGCGTGAACGCCGAGGAGGCGGCCCGCGAGGCGGAGGAGGCGGCGCTCAAGGCCCTGCCCACCATCGAGATGAAGGGGCTGCTGCGATGAGCGACGCGAACGACACCGCGGGTGACGGCGTGAACCCCGAGAAGGACCTCTCCGCCGAGAACCTTCCCGGCCAGCGGGGCGACGGGGGCGAGGAGATCCGCGTCCAGCGCGGCATGTTCGGCGCCAACAACGGCGGCGACACCTCCGGTTACGGCGGCCTGGTCCGCTCGGTCCGGCTCCCGGGAGCGTCGAACCGCCCCTACGGGGGATGGTTCGACGAGGTGGCCGACGAACTGGAGGGCGCGCTGGAGGAGCAGGACCTGCTCCCCGAGAACGCCATCGGGAAGACGGTCGTCGACCGCGACGAGCTCACCTTCCACATCGAGCGCGAGCACCTGGTCCGGGTCGCGACGACCCTGCGCGACGATCCCGCGCTCCGCTTCGAACTGTGCACCGGCGTCAGCGGCGTGCACTACCCGAACGACAAGGGCCGCGAGCTGCACGCCGTGTACCACCTGCGGTCGATCACCCACAACCGGCTGATCCGCCTGGAAGTCAGCGCTCCCGACGGCGATCCGCACATTCCGTCGCTGGTCTCCGTCTACCCGACGAACGACTGGCACGAGCGCGAGACGTACGACTTCTTCGGCATCGTCTTCGACGGTCACCCGGCCCTGACGCGGATCCTGATGCCGGACGACTGGCAGGGCCACCCGCAGCGCAAGGACTACCCCCTCGGCGGCATCCCCGTCGAGTACAAGGGCGCCCGGATCCCGGCTCCGGACCAGCGGAGGTCGTACTCATGAGCACTCCCAACCCGTCGCCCGGCCACCACCCCTCATCGAGTCCCTCCGGGACCACCTCTTCGACGGCATCCGCGACATCCGCGGCGTCCGCCGCCTCGGCGCGCGAGACCACGGAAGGCACCGTCTACACCGTCACCGGCGGCGACTGGGACGAGGTCGTCGAGACGGCGCAGCGCAGTGACGACGAGCGCATCATCGTCAACATGGGCCCGCAGCACCCGTCCACGCACGGCGTGCTCCGGCTGATCCTGGAGATCGACGGCGAGACGGTCTCCGAGGCCCGCTGCGGCATCGGCTACCTCCACACCGGCATCGAGAAGAACCTCGAGTACCGGAACTGGACCCAGGGCACCACGTTCGTGACGCGCATGGACTACCTGACGCCGTTCTTCAACGAGACGGCGTACTGCCTCGGCGTCGAGAAGCTCCTCGGCATCGAGGACCAGATCCCCGACCGCGCCTCGGTCATCCGCGTGCTCCTGATGGAGCTGAACCGGCTCTCCTCCCACCTGGTGTGCGTCGCCACCGGAGGCATGGAACTCGGCGCCACCACGATCATGATCTACGGATTCCGTGATCGTGAACTCATTCTCGACGCCTTCGAGCTCATCACCGGCCTGCGGATGAACCACGCGTACATCCGCCCCGGCGGACTCGCCCAGGACCTGCCGCCCGGCGCCGTGGACCAGATCCGCGAGCTGGTGAAGAAGCTGCGCAAGAACCTCCCGGAGTACGACGCGCTCGCCACCGGGAACCCCATCTTCAAGGCCCGTATGCAGGACGTCGGCTATCTGGACCTGTCCGGCTGCATGGCCCTCGGGGCGACCGGCCCGGTCCTGCGCTCCACAGGCCTGCCGCACGACCTGCGCAAGGCGCAGCCGTACTGCGGGTACGAGACGTACGACTTCGAGGTCCCCACCGCGGACACCTGCGACTCCTACGGCCGCTTCCTGATCCGGCTGGAGGAGATGCGCCAGTCGCTGCGCATCGTCGAACAGTGCCTGGACCGGCTCCAGCCCGGGCCGGTCATGGTCGCCGACAAGAAGATCGCCTGGCCCGCCCAGCTCGCCATGGGCCCGGACGGACTGGGCAACTCCCTCGACCACATCAAGAAGATCATGGGCACCTCCATGGAGGCCCTGATCCACCACTTCAAGCTGGTCACCGAGGGCTTCCGCGTACCGCCGGGGCAGGTGTACGCGGCCGTCGAGTCGCCCAAGGGCGAGCTCGGGGCGCATGTCGTCTCCGACGGCGGCACCCGCCCCTTCCGGGTCCACTTCCGCGACCCGTCCTTCACCAACCTGCAGGCCATGGCGGCGATGTGCGAGGGCGGCCAGGTCGCCGACGTCATCGTCGCCGTGGCATCCCTCGACCCCGTGATGGGAGGCGTCGACCGGTGACCACCACACCTTCGGACCGCGGCGTCAGCCTGGGCATGCCCCAACTGCCCGCGCCCGCCTACCCGGACGACGTCCGGGCCCGGCTGGAGACCGACGCGCGCGAGGTCATCGCCCGCTACCCGGACTCCCGGTCCGCCCTCCTGCCGCTGCTGCACCTCGTGCAGGCGGAGGAGGGCCACGTCACGCGCACCGGGATGCAGTTCTGCGCGGACGTGCTCGGCCTGACCACGGCCGAGGTCACCGCCGTCGCCACCTTCTACTCCATGTACCGGCGCCGGCCGAGCGGCGACTACCAGGTCGGGGTGTGCACCAACACCCTGTGCGCGGTCATGGGCGGCGACGCCATCTTCGAGGAGCTCCAGGAACACCTGGGCGTCGGCAACGGCGAGACCACCGACGACGGCAAGGTCACCCTCGAGCACATCGAGTGCAACGCGGCCTGCGACTTCGCGCCCGTGGTGATGGTCAACTGGGAGTTCTTCGACAACCAGGACCCGCAGAGCGCCAAGCGCCTCGTCGACGACCTGCGGGCCGGCCGCCCGGTGTCGCCCACGCGCGGGGCGCCCCTGTGCACGTTCAAGGAGACCGCCCGGATCCTGGCCGGCTTCCCCGACGAGCGGGACGGTGCCGTCGACGCCACGGGAAGCGCGGGACCCGCCTCCCTGGCCGGCCTGCAACTGGCCAAGGGGGAGACCGCCCCCGCGCGCGTGGTGCACCCGCGCGGCGAGGCGTCCCAGGACACCCCGCCGCACGACCCGTCCCCGGCGGAGCACCTCAGCTCGCACGACGCGCCGCAGGACACATCGGCCTCCGATCCGGCGCACCCGGCCGGACCCACCGCCGAGGAGGGGGAGTGATGACCTTGGCACCCGAACTCAAGGACACCGGCCCGGAGAAGCTGCTCGCACCCGTGCTGTCGGCCTTCTGGGACGAGGACAAGTCCTGGACGCTGGACGTCTACAAGAGGCACGAGGGGTACGAGGGGCTCCGCAAGGCGCTCGCCATGTCCCCGGACGACGTCATCGCGTACGTCAAGGAGTCCGGTCTGCGGGGGCGCGGAGGCGCCGGATTCCCCACGGGAATGAAATGGCAGTTCATTCCCCAGGGAGACGGAAAACCGCACTATCTGGTGGTCAACGCCGACGAGTCGGAACCCGGAACGTGCAAGGACATTCCGCTCCTCTTCGCGAACCCGCACAGCCTCATCGAAGGCATCGTCATCGCCTGTTACGCCATCAGGTCGTCCCACGCCTTCATCTACCTGCGGGGTGAAGTCGTCCCCGTCCTGCGGCGGTTGCACGAGGCCGTGCGCGAGGCCTACGCGGCGGGCCTCCTCGGCGAGAACGTGCTGGGCAGCGGACTCGACCTCGAACTCACCGTGCACGCGGGCGCCGGCGCGTACATCTGCGGTGAGGAGACCGCACTCCTCGACTCGCTCGAAGGCCGCCGTGGCCAACCGCGGCTCCGTCCCCCCTTCCCCGCCGTCGCGGGCCTCTACGCGTGCCCGACCGTGGTGAACAACGTCGAGTCGATCGCCTCGGTTCCCACCATCATGAACCGGGGCAAGGACTGGTTCCGCTCGATGGGCAGCGAGAAGTCACCCGGCTTCACGCTCTACTCCCTCAGCGGTCACGTCGCACGCCCCGGACAGTACGAGGCGCCGATGGGCATCACGCTGCGCCAGCTGCTCGACATGAGCGGCGGCATGCGGCCGGGACACCGCCTGAAGTTCTGGACGCCGGGCGGCTCCTCCACACCGATGTTCACCGACGAGCACCTCGACGTCCCCCTCGACTACGAGGGAGTGGGCGCCGCCGGCTCCATGCTCGGCACCAAGGCCCTCCAGTGCTTCGACGAGACCACGTGCGTCGTACGGGCCGTCACCCGCTGGACCGAGTTCTACGCCCACGAGTCCTGCGGCAAGTGCACGCCCTGCCGCGAAGGCACGTACTGGCTCGTGCAGCTGATGCGCGACATCGAGGCCGGCAAGGGCCGGATGTCCGACCTCGACAAGCTGCACGACATCGCCGACAACATCAACGGCAAGGCGTTCTGCGCCCTCGGCGACGGCGCCGCCTCGCCGATCTTCTCCTCGCTCAAGTACTTCCGTGAGGAGTACGAGCAGCACATCACGGGCCGGGGCTGCCCCTTCGACCCCGCGAGGTCGACGGCCTGGGCCGACCGCACGGAGGTGCACGCATGACCGTGACCACCAACGCCGCCTCCGGCGGAGGGCGGGCGGCGGTCCCGCCGGAGGACCTCGTCACGCTGACGATCGACGGCGCCGAGATCAGCGTGCCCAAGGGCACCCTGGTCATCCGGGCCGCCGAACAGCTCGGCATCGAGATCCCCCGGTTCTGCGACCACCCGCTCCTCGACCCGGCCGGCGCCTGCCGCCAGTGCATCGTCGAGGTCGAGGGCCAGCGCAAGCCCATGGCCTCCTGCACCATCACCTGCACCGACGGGATGGTGGTGAAGACCCAGCTCACCTCGCCCGTCGCCGAGAAGGCCCAGCACGGCGTGATGGAGCTGCTGCTCATCAACCACCCGCTGGACTGCCCGGTCTGCGACAAGGGCGGCGAGTGCCCGCTGCAGAACCAGGCGATGTCGCACGGCAGCCCCGAGTCCCGCTTCGACGGCAAGAAGCGGACCTACGAGAAGCCCGTCCCGATCTCCACCCAGGTGCTGCTGGACCGCGAGCGGTGCGTGCTGTGCGCCCGCTGCACCCGGTTCTCCAACCAGATCGCGGGCGACCCGATGATCGAGATGGTCGAGCGGGGCGCGCTCCAGCAGATCGGCACCGGCGAGGGCGACCCCTTCGAGTCGTACTTCTCCGGAAACACCATCCAGATCTGCCCGGTCGGCGCGCTCACCTCGGCGGCCTACCGGTTCCGCTCCCGCCCCTTCGACCTGGTCTCCTCGCCGTCGGTGTGCGAGCACTGCTCCGGCGGCTGCGCCACGCGCACCGACCACCGGCGCGGCAAGGTCATGCGGCGGCTCGCCGCCCACGACCCCGAGGTCAACGAGGAGTGGATGTGCGACAAGGGCCGCTTCGGGTTCCGCTACGCACAGCAGCGGGACCGGCTGCAGACCCCGCTCGTGCGCAACGCCGAGGGTGAGCTGGAGCCCGCCTCCTGGCCCGACGCGCTGCAGATCGCGGCCCAGGGCCTGCTGGCCTCCCGCGGCCGCACCGGCGTCCTGACCGGCGGCCGGCTCACCGTCGAGGACGCCTACGCGTACAGCAAGTTCGCGCGCGTCGCCCTCGACACCAACGACATCGACTTCCGCGCGCGCGTGCACAGCGCCGAGGAGGCCGACTTCCTCGCCGCGTGGATCGCGGGCCGCGGACGTGACCTCGGGGGCGCGTCCGGTACGGACTCCGCCGACGCTGTCACGTACTCCTCGCTGGAGAAGGCGCCCGCCGTCCTGCTGGTCGGGTTCGAGGCCGAGGAGGAGGCGCCCGGCGTCTTCCTACGGCTGCGCAAGGCCTGGCGCACGCACGGGCAGCGCACCTTCTCGCTGGCCACGCACGCCACGCGCGGACTGGAGAAGGCCGGCGGCACGCTGCTGCCGGCGGCTCCCGGCACCGAGACCGAATGGCTCGACGCGCTCGCGAGCGGGGTCGGCCTGGAGGGCGACGGGGCCAGAGCCGCCGAGGCGCTGCGGGCCGAGGGCGCGGTGATCGTCGTCGGCGAGCGGATCGCCGCCGTGGAGGGCGGCCCGACCGCCGCCGTACGGATCGCCACCGCGACCGGCGCCCGGCTGGTGTGGATCCCCCGGCGTGCCGGGGAGCGGGGCGCCGTCGAGGCGGGCGCGCTGCCGTCGCTGCTGCCGGGCGGGCGCCCGGCGACCGACCCGCGCGCGCGGGAGGAGGTCGCCGCCGTCTGGGGCGTCGCCGCCCTGCCGCACCGCTACGGCCGCGACACCCGCGAGATCGTCGAGGCCGCTGCGACCGGCCAGCTGCAGGCGCTGCTGGTCGCCGGCGTCGAGGTCGCCGACCTGCCCGACCCCGCACGCGCGCGTACGGCACTCGCCGAGGCCGGGTTCGTGGTCTCGCTGGAGCTGAGGCCCAGCGAGGTCACCGAACTCGCCGACGTGGTGCTGCCGGTCGCGGCCGTCGTCGAGAAGGCCGGCGCCTTCCTCAACTGGGAGGGCAGGGTCCGGCCCTTCGAGTCGGCGCTCAAGCCCGAACAGATGACCCGTACCCTCCCGCCGACCGACGCCCGCGTGCTCCAGATGCTCGCCGACGCCATGGACGTGCACCTGGGTCTGCCGGACCTGCGCACCACCCGCGCGGAGCTCGAGCGGCTCGGCGCCTGGGACGGCCCGCGGGCCACCGAACCGCTGGAGACCGCGGGCGCGCTGCCCCGGCCGGCCGCCGGGGAGGCGGTGCTCGCAGGGCACCGCCTGCTGCTGGACCAGGGGCTCCTGCAACAGGGCGACGAGGCGCTCGCCGGCACCCGGCACGCCGCGCACGCGCGCCTGTCGGCCGCCACGGCCGCCGAGATCGGCGTCAAGGACGGCGACCCGATCGCCGTGACCGGCCCCGCGGGGACGGCCGAACTGATCCTGAGCGTCACCGAGATGCCCGACCGCGTGGTGTGGCTCCCGCTGAACTCCGCCGGCGGCGGTGTCGCCTCCGACACCGGGGCGCTGCCCGGCTCCCTCGTCCGAATCGGCCCGGCGGGACTCGCCGGCGAGGCCCTCAAGGAGGTGGAGGCATGAGCCCGTACTTCGCCGCTGAAGACCTCTCGATGTTCGGCCGCGACCCCTGGTGGCTGGTCGTCGTCAAGGCGGTGTTCTGCTTCGCCTTCCTCATGGTGACGGTGCTGATCGCCATCGTGATGGAACGCAAGGTCGTCGCCTGGATGCAGCTGCGCGTCGGCCCCAACCGGAACGGCCCCTGGGGCATGCTCCAGTCGCTCGCCGACGGCGTGAAACTGATGCTCAAGGAAGACGTCGTCGTCAAACGCGCCGACAAGGCGGTGTACGTCCTCGCGCCGATCGTCGCGGCCGTCCCGGCCTTCATGGCGATCGCGGTGATCCCCTTCGGGCCGTCCGGCAACGAGATCTCGATCTTCGGCCAGCGGACCACGATGCAGCTCACCGACCTGCCGATCGCGCTGCTCTACATCCTCGCGGTCGCCTCCATCGGCATCTACGGCATCGTCCTCGCCGGCTGGAGCTCCGGATCCACGTACCCGCTGCTGGGCGGACTGCGCTCGTGCGCGCAGATGATCTCCTACGAGATCGCCATGGGCGCCGCCTTCGCCTCCGTGTTCCTCTACTCGGGGTCGATGTCGACGTCGGCGATCGTCGAGCAGCAGGCAGACCGCTGGTACATCCTGCTGCTGCCGGTCTCCTTCATCATCTACATCGTGACGATGGTCGGCGAGACCAACCGCGCCCCCTTCGACATGCCCGAGTCCGAGGGCGACCTGGTCGGCGGCTTCAACACCGAGTACTCGTCGATCAAGTTCGCGATGTTCATGCTCGCCGAGTACATCAACATGGTGACCGTCTCCGCCGTCGCCGTCACCCTCTTCCTGGGCGGCTGGCGCGCTCCATGGCCGGTCAGCACCTTCTGGGAGGGCGCGAACCACGGCTGGTGGCCGATGCTCTGGTTCATCGTCAAGGTCCAGCTGCTGCTGTTCATGTTCGTCTGGCTGCGCGGCACGCTCCCACGCGTGCGGTACGACCAGCTGATGAAGCTCGGCTGGAAGGTCCTCATCCCGGTCTCCCTGGTGTGGCTGATGGCCGTCGCCACGGTGCGGGCCCTGAGGAACGAGGGCTACGACTTCGCGGACATGGCCCTCTACATCGCCGCCGGAGTGCTCGTCCTGCTGCTGCTGTCCTTCGTCGCGGACATGTTCCGCTCGAAGGGCAAGGAGGCCGAGGAGACCGGGGGACCGGGCGGGGAACCGGCCGCCTTCGACCCGATGGCAGGCGGATTCCCCGTACCACCGCTGCCCGGACAGGAACTTCCCCCGGTGCCGCGACGCCGCTCGCGCCGGGAGCGGGAGCTCGTTGTCAGTGGCGGGCCCGATACTCACAGTGACGAATCTCTGGATGGAAAGGAGGCGTCCGATGGCTGAGGAGCCCAAGGAGGCCGGGCAGACGAAGCCCGGTTTCCAGAACCCCGTCGCCGGCTTCGGTGTGACCTTCAAGGCCATGTTCAAGAAGCGGCTGACCGAGCAGTACCCGGAGCAGCAGAAGACCACGGCCCCGCGCTTCCACGGCAGGCACCAGCTCAACCGCCATCCGGACGGTCTGGAGAAGTGCGTCGGCTGCGAGCTGTGCGCCTGGGCCTGTCCCGCCGACGCGATCTACGTCGAGGGCGCGGACAACACCGAGGAGGAGCGCTACTCGCCCGGCGAGCGGTACGGCCGCGTCTACCAGATCAACTACGCCCGCTGCATCCTGTGCGGCCTGTGCATCGAGGCGTGCCCCACCCGCGCGCTGACGATGACCAACGAGTTCGAGCTGGCCGACTCCAGCCGCGCCAACCTCATCTACACCAAGGAGCAGCTGCTCGCCGGTCTGGAGGAGGGCATGGTGGACAGCCCGCACGCCATGTACCCGGGCACCGACGAACAGGACTACTACCGGGGCCTGGTGACCGAGGCCGCCCCCGGCACGGAGCGGCAGACCGCCCACTCCGAGGGCGAGGTCGTGCAGGAGGCGGACTCGACCTTCGGTGAGGACGAACCGGCCTCGGAGAAGGTGGTGCGGGGATGAACGAGTACCTCGCCGCCTACTCCACCTCCACCGGAGAGGCCGTCCAGTTCTGGGTCCTCGGCACGGTCGCCGTGATCGGCGCCCTGTGCACGATCCTGATGCGGCGGGCCGTGCACAGCGCGCTCTGCCTGGCCGGAACCATGATCGTCCTGGCGGTGTTCTACCTCGCCAACGGCGCCTACTTCCTGGGCGTCGTCCAGATCATCGTCTACACCGGCGCGATCATGATGCTGTTCCTGTTCGTGGTGATGCTGGTCGGTGTCACCGCGGCGGACTCCCTGAAGGAGACCATCAAGGGCCAGCGCTGGCTCGCCCTGCTGTGCGGGCTGGGCTTCGGCATCCTGCTCGTCGGCGGCATCGGCAACGCCGCGCTCACCGATTTCAACGGCCTCGGCCAGGCGAACGCGAACGGCAACGTGGAGGGCCTCGCCGCCCTCATCTTCACCAAGTACGTCTTCGCCTTCGAGATCACCGGCGCCCTGCTCATCACGGCCGTCGTCGGCGCCATGGTGCTCACCCACCGCGAGCGCACCGAACGCGCCAGTACCCAGCGGGAGCTGGCCGAACAGCGCGTCCGCGAGGGCAAGCACCTCCCGCCGCTGCCGGCCCCGGGCGTGTACGCCCGGCACAACGCGGTGGACATCCCGGGCCTGCTGCCCGACGGGACGACGTCCGACCTCACCGTCAGCAGCACGCTGCGCGACCGCGGTCAGATCCGGGACGTGTCCCAGGAGGCGCTCAGCGACCTGCGGGCGCTGGAGCAGAGCTCCGAGGAGCGGCTCGAGCGCACGGAGATCGAGCCGCCACCGTCGAGGCGGACCGAGGAGGCATCGAAGTGAACCCGGTCAACTACCTGTACCTCGCAGCCCTGTTGTTCACGATCGGCGCCACCGGTGTCCTCATCCGGCGCAACGCGATCGTCGTCTTCATGTGCATCGAGTTGATGCTCAACGCCTGCAACCTCGCGTTCGTCGCCTTCTCCCGCATGCACGGCAACCTCGACGGCCAGATCATCGCCTTCTTCACGATGGTCGTCGCCGCGGCGGAGGTCGTGGTCGGGCTGGCGATCATCGTGTCCCTGTTCCGTTCCCGCCACTCGGCCTCGGTCGACGACGCCAGCCTGATGAAGCTGTGAGGGGTCGCTGAATCGTGGAGAATCTGATTGCGCTGCTGGTGGCGGCGCCCCTGCTCGGAGCGGCGGTCCTGCTGTGCGGCGGCCGCCGGCTGGACGCCGTCGGTCACTGGATCGGCACGGCGCTCGCCGCGGCGTCCTTCGTGATCGGCGTCGTCCTCTTCGCCGGCATGCTGGGCGAGGCCACCGCCGACCGCACCCTGACGCAGCACCTGTTCAGCTGGATCCCGGTGGAGGGGTTCCAGGCCGACGTCGCCTTCCGGCTCGACCAGCTGTCGATGACGTTCGTCCTGCTGATCACCGGCGTCGGCTCGCTCATCCACCTGTACTCGATCGGGTACATGGAGCACGACGAGCGGCGCCGCCGCTTCTTCGGCTATCTGAACCTGTTCCTCGCGGCGATGCTGATCCTCGTCCTCGCCGACAACTACCTGCTGCTGTACCTCGGCTGGGAGGGCGTCGGTCTCGCCTCCTACCTGCTGATCGGCTTCTGGCAGCACAAGCCCAGCGCCGCCACCGCGGCGAAGAAGGCCTTCCTGGTCAACCGCGTCGGCGACATGGGCCTGTCGATCGCGATCATGCTGATGTTCCTGTGGTTCGGCACCTTCGCCTTCGGGCCGGTGCTCGGCAGCCACGACGAAGCCGGACTGGCGGGCGCCGCGAGTGAGGGCAAGCTCACCGTGATCGCCCTCATGCTGCTGCTCGCCGCCTGCGGCAAGTCCGCCCAGGTGCCGCTGCAGTCCTGGCTCGGGGACGCGATGGAGGGCCCGACCCCGGTCTCGGCCCTGATCCACGCCGCGACCATGGTGACGGCGGGCGTCTATCTGATCGTCCGCTCCGGTGCCATCTTCAACGGCGCCCCGGACGCGCAACTGGTCGTCACCATCGTCGGCGCGGTCACGCTGCTGTTCGGTGCGATCGTCGGTTGCGCGAAGGACGACATCAAGAAGGCGCTGGCCGGCTCGACGATGTCGCAGATCGGCTACATGGTGCTCGCGGCGGGCCTCGGCCCCATCGGCTACGTCTTCGCGATCATGCACCTGGTGACGCACGGCTTCTTCAAGGCCGGGCTGTTCCTCGGCGCCGGTTCCGTCATGCACGGCATGAACGACGAGGTCGACATGCGCCGCTACGGCGGACTGCGCAGGTACATGCCGGTCACCTTCGTCACCTTCGGACTCGGCTACCTCGCCATCATCGGTTTCCCGGGCCTGTCCGGTTTCTTCTCCAAGGACATGATCATCGAGTCGGCGTTCGCCAAGGGCGGCACCGAGGGCTGGATCCTCGGTGGCGTGGCCCTGCTGGGCGCCGCGATCACCGCGTACTACATGACGCGCGTGATGCTGATGACGTTCTTCGGCGAGGAGCGCTGGCGCGAGGCCCCGGAGCCGTCCCCGGCCTCGGCGCCCGGCGTGGAGCCGGCCGTGGCGAGCGAGTACACCCCGCCGCACCCGCACGAGTCGCCGAAGAGCATGACGATCCCGATGATCGTGCTCGCCTTCGGCTCCGTGTTCGCCGGCGCGTTCTTCAGCATCGGCGACCGGTTCGTGCACTGGCTGGAGCCCATCACCGGGCACGACCACGGCCACGCGCCGGTCAGCGCCCTCACGGTCACGCTGGCCACAGTGGCCGTCATGGTCATCGGCGTGGCGGTCGCCTGGGGCCAGTACGGGCGCCGCCCGGTCCCGGCCGTCGCCCCGCGCGGGTCGCTGCTCACCCGGGTCGCCCGGCGCGACCTGCTCCAGGACGACTTCAACCACGTGGTCCTGGTGCGCGGCGGTGAGCACCTCACGCGCTCGCTGGTGTACGTCGACCACACCCTGGTCGACGGGGTCGTCAACGGGACGGCAGCCTCGTTCGGCGGCCTGTCCGGGCGGATGCGCAAGCTGCAGAACGGCTTCGCGCGGTCCTACGCGGTCTCGATGTTCGGCGGCGCGGCCGTCCTGGTCGCCGCGACCCTGCTGATGAGGGCGGTCTGATACCGATGTCCTTTCCTCTGCTGACAGCGACGGCGGTGCTCCCGGCCATCGGGGCGATCGCCACGGCCGCCGTACCGGCCACGAAACGCACCGCCGCCAAGTGGCTGGCCCTGCTGGTCTCGATCGCCACCCTGGCGCTGGCGGTCGTCATCCTGGTGCGCTTCGACCCGGGCGGCGACCGCTACCAGCTCACCGAATCGCACGCCTGGATCGCGGACTTCGGAGTCCGCTACGAGCTGGGGGTGGACGGCATCGGGGTCGCGCTGATCGCGCTGACCGCCCTGCTGATCCCGTTCATCATCCTCGCGGGCTGGCACGACGCCGACCCCGTGGAAACCGGCAGCAAGAGGTGGCGGCCGACGCAGGGCTTCTTCGCCCTGATCCTGGTCGTCGAGGCGATGGTGATCCTCTCCTTCGAGGCCACCGACGTCTTCCTCTTCTACATCTTCTTCGAAGCCATGCTGATCCCGCTGTACTTCCTGATCGGCGGCTTCGGGGACCGGGCCCACGAGCACGGTGAGAAGGCGGCGGCGACACAGCGGTCGTACGCGGCGGTCAAGTTCCTGCTCTACAACCTGGCCGGCGGCCTGGTCATGCTGGCCGCGGTGATCGGGCTCTACGTGGTCGCCGGGAACTTCTCGCTCACCGAGATCGCCGAGGCGCGGGCCAACGGCTCGCTCGAGATGTCGACGAGCACCGAACGCTGGCTGTTCCTCGGCTTCTTCCTCGCCTTCGCGGTGAAGGCGCCGATGTGGCCGCTGCACACCTGGCTGCCCAACGCCATGCAGGAGTCCACCGCCCCGGTCGCCGTGCTCATCACGGCCGTCGTGGACAAGGTGGGCACCTTCGCGATGCTGCGCTTCTGCCTCCAGCTGTTCCCGGAGGCGAGCAAGTGGGCGACGCCGGTGATCATGGTGCTGGCGGTCATCAGCATCATCTACGGCGCGCTGCTCGCGGTCGGCCAGCGCGACATCAAGCGGCTGATCGCGTACGCGTCGATCTCGCACTTCGGCTTCATCATCATGGGCATCTTCGCGATGACCAGCCAGGGCCAGTCCGGGGCGACGCTCTACATGGTCAACCACGGGATCTCGACCGCCGCCCTGCTCCTGGTGGCCGGGTTCCTCATCTCGCGGCGCGGCTCCCGGCTCATCGCCGACTACGGCGGGGTGCAGAAGGTCGCGCCGGTACTCGCCGGCACGTTCCTCATCGGTGGCCTGGCGACGCTGTCGCTGCCCGGACTCGCTCCGTTCGTCAGCGAGTTCCTGGTCCTGGTCGGCACGTTCACCCGCTATCCGGTGATCGGCGTCATCGCCACCTTCGGCATCGTGCTCGCCGCGCTCTACACCCTCGTCCTCTACCAGCGGACGATGACGGGCCCCCTGCGGCCCGAGCTCGCGAAGATGCCCGACCTGAGGGTGCGTGAGATCGCCGTGGCCGCGCCGCTGATCGTGCTGCTGGTCTTCCTGGGCGTCTACCCGAAGCCCGTCACGGACATCGTGAACCCGGCGGTGAAGCAGACCATGTCAGACGTCCAGCAGAAGGACCCCCAGCCCGAGGTGGAGGCGGCCAAGTGAGCGCATCAGCCGTCCACAGCCTGTGGACAAGTGCGGCCGACCCGATCGCGAAGATCGACGCGCCGAAGATCGAGTACGCGCAGCTCGCGCCCACCCTGATCGTCATCGGTGCGGCGGTCCTGGGAATCCTGATCGAGGGCTTCGTACCGCGCAAATCCCGTTATTACGCACAGCTGTTCGTCGCCTCGGTCGCCCTCGTCGCCGCGTTCGCCGCGGTCGTGGCGCTTGCGGCCGACGGATACGGCACGACCAAGGCGGGCATCGCGGCCATGGGCGCGATCGCCGTCGACGGCCCCGCCCTGTTCCTGCAGGGCACGATCCTCCTGACGGCCCTGGTCGGCCTGTTCACCTTCGCCGAGCGCAGGCTCGACCCGGAGGCGCACGGCAACCGGGTCGACTCCTTCGCCGCGCAGGCCTCCTCCGTGCCGGGCAGCGACGGAGAGAAGAAGGCCGTCAAGGCGGGGTTCACCACCACCGAGGTGTTCCCGCTGCTGCTCTTCGCGGTCGCGGGCATGCTCGTCTTCCCCGCGGCCAACGACCTGCTGACGCTCTTCGTGGCGCTGGAGGTCCTCTCCCTCCCGCTGTACCTGCTCTGCGCGCTGGCCCGCCGCAAGCGGCTCATCTCGCAGGAGGCCGCGGTTAAGTACTTCCTGCTCGGCTCGTTCGCCTCCGCGTTCCTCCTCTTCGGGATCGCGCTGCTGTACGGCTACGCGGGCTCGATGTCGTACGCGACGATCGCGCAGGTCGTCGACGGCACGATCCAGGAGGTCGACCCGGCGCTCGTCAACACCATGGGCAACGACGTACTGCTCCTGGTGGGCGCGGGTCTGCTGATCATGGGCCTGCTGTTCAAGGTCGGTGCCGTCCCCTTCCACATGTGGACGCCGGACGTGTACCAGGGCGCGCCGACGCCGGTGACGGGCCTGATGGCGGCGGCGACCAAGGTGGCCGCGTTCGGTGCCCTGCTGCGGGTGCTGTACGTCCTGCTCCCCGGCCTGCGCTGGGACTGGCGGCCGGTCATGTGGGCCGTCGCGATCGTCACCATGCTGGGCGGCGCGATCATCGCGATCACCCAGACCGACATCAAGCGGCTGCTGGCGTACTCGGCGATCTCGCACGCGGGCTTCATCCTCGCGGGTGTCATCGCGACCACGCCGGAGGGCATCTCGTCCGTCCTCTTCTACCTGGCGGCGTACTCGTTCGTGACGATCGGCGCGTTCGCGGTGGTGACGCTGGTGCGGGACGCCGGCGGTGAGGCGACGCACCTGTCCAAGTGGGCGGGGCTCGGCCGTCGCTCGCCCCTGGTGGCGGCCGTGTTCGCGGTGTTCCTGCTCGCCTTCGCGGGCATTCCGCTGACGTCCGGCTTCGCCGGGAAGTTCGCCGTGTTCAAGGCGGCGGCGGAGGGCGGCGCGGTACCGCTGGTCGTGGTCGGTGTGATCGCGTCGGCGATCGCGGCGTTCTTCTACATCCGGGTGATCGTCCTGATGTTCTTCAGCGAGCCGAAGCCCGAGGGCCCGACCGTCGCGGTGCCGTCACCGCTGACGATGATGGCGATCGGGATGGGCGTGGCGGTCACGGTGGTGCTGGGCGTCGCACCGCAGTACTTCCTGGAGCTGGCGGGGAACGCGGGGGTGTTCGTGCGCTGACCCGGCGCCCGCCGACGACAGGACGGCCCGGCACCCGCTCGGGGGGCGCCGGGCCGTCCTGCCGTGCTTGGCCGTGGCGGGGTGAGGGGCGGTGGGAGGCGGGTGGACGTGGCGGTCGGCCGTGGTGGCCGGTCACGGTTGTTCGGAGGGTGACCGGCCCGTGAACGCCGATGTGCAGAGGTGATCGATGCGGGGCCCTGTGGATACATCCGGGGCGGCGGTCTGTGGACAACTCCGGGGATGTCGGTGGAGGCGCCTATCGTGGGCGCAGTGGTCGAGAGCGGCCGCAGTGGACGCGGCGGCCGCGAGTGGTCGTACGGGGGGCGGGACGATGGGTGGGACGGGCGGTAGTGGTGGGATGGCAGTGATGGAGAGCGAGGCGCTGGCGGCGCTGCACCGGGTGTTCGGATTCGACGCCTTCCGCGGTGAGCAGCAGGCGGTGATCGAGCATGTGATCGCGGGCGGGGACGCCGTGGTGCTCATGCCGACCGGTGGCGGCAAGTCGCTGTGCTACCAGATTCCGGCCCTGGTCAGACCGGGTACGGGAGTCGTCGTCTCGCCGCTGATCGCGCTGATGCAGGACCAGGTGGACGCGCTGCGGGCGCTCGGCGTGCGCGCCGGGTTCATGAACTCCACGCAGGACTTCGAGGAGCGGCGCGTCGTCGAGGCCGAGTTCCTCGCCGGCGAGCTGGACCTGCTGTATCTCGCGCCGGAGCGGCTGCGGCTGAACAGCTCGCTGGATCTGCTGTCGCGGGGGAAGATCTCCGTCTTCGCGATCGACGAGGCGCACTGCGTGTCCCAGTGGGGGCACGACTTCCGGCCGGACTATCTCTCCCTGTCGCTGCTCGGCGAGCGCTGGCCGGACGTGCCCCGGATCGCGCTCACCGCGACGGCCACGCACGCCACGCACCAGGAGATCACCGAACGGCTGGCCATGCCGGACGCCCGGCACTTCGTGGCGAGCTTCGACCGGCCCAACATCCAGTACCGGATCGTGCCCAAGGCCGACCCCAAGAAGCAGTTGCTGAGCTTCCTGCGGGAGGAGCACGCGGGCGACGCGGGCATCGTCTACTGCCTCTCCCGCAACTCCGTGGAGAAGACCGCCGAGTTCCTCAGCCGCAACGGCGTCGAGGCGGTGCCGTACCACGCGGGGCTGGACGCGGGGACGCGTGCCGCGCACCAGTCCCGCTTCCTGCGGGAGGACGGCCTGGTCGTGGTGGCGACCATCGCCTTCGGCATGGGCATCGACAAGCCGGACGTCCGGTTCGTCGCCCACCTCGACCTGCCCAAGTCCGTCGAGGGCTACTACCAGGAGACGGGCCGTGCGGGTCGCGACGGGCTCCCGTCCACGGCCTGGATGGCGTACGGCCTCAACGACGTCATCCAGCAGCGCAAGCTGATCCAGTCGGGCGAGGGCGACGAGGCCTTCCGGCGCCGGGCCAGCCAGCACCTGGACGCGATGCTCGCCCTGTGCGAGACGGTCCGGTGCCGGCGCGGGCAGCTCCTGGCCTACTTCGGCCAGGACAACCCCGACCCGGCGGGCTGCGGCAACTGCGACTCCTGCCTCACCCCGCCGGAGACGTGGGACGGCACCGTCGCGGCCCAGAAGGTGCTGTCGACGGTGGTCCGGCTGCAGCGGGAGCGCGGACAGAAGTTCGGCGCGGTGCAGATCGTGGACATCCTGCTGGGCAAGCGCACGGCCAAGGTCATCCAGTTCGACCACGACCAGCTCTCCGTCTTCGGGATCGGCGACGATCTGGAAGAGAGCGAATGGCGGGGCGTCGTCCGGCAGCTGCTGGCCCAGGGGCTGCTCGCGGTCGAGGGGGACTACGGCACGCTGGTGCTGACCGAGGCCAGCGGGACCGTGCTGCGGCGCGAGCGGGAGGTGCCGCTGCGCAAGGAGCCGAAGAAGCCGGTGACCTCCAGGTCGGGAGCCTCGGGATCGTCGGGCTCGGGGAAGGGCAAGGCCAAGGCCGCGGCGGCCGAGCTGCCCGAGGAGCTCCTGCCGGCCTTCGAGGCACTGCGCGCCTGGCGTGCCGAACAGGCCCGCGAGCAGGGCGTTCCCGCGTACGTCATCTTCCACGACGCCACACTCCGCGAGATCGCCACGGTCTGGCCCGGCTCGGTCGCCGAACTCGGCGGGATCAGCGGAGTGGGCGAGAAGAAGCTCGTGACGTACGGGGAGGGCGTGCTGGAGGTGCTCGGGGCGCTGGGCGGGCCGCAGGGCGGCTCACCGGCCGGATCACCCGTCGGCTCACCGGCCGGGGCGCAAGGCTCGGGTCCGGCCGAGGGGAGCGCCGCCGGCGGCGTGGGCGCCGGGCAGGCTCACGCCGGGTCCGTGTCCGAGGACTACTGGCCGGAGATGGACGCCGAGCCGGAGCCCGAGGACTGGATGTAGCCGTCAGCCGTCAGCCGTCAGGGGCGTCGGCTTTCCGGCTTCGGGGGGTTACGGCAGGGCGGTGAGGCCCGGAGCGAAGGTGATCAGGAGGGGGAGGAGGGGGACCAGGGCTGCCGCTGTCGTCGTCAGGGCGCGGTCGCGGCGGCCGAGGCGGGGCGGGGGCTTCAGGAGGCGGTCGACGCGCTCGCCGAGCAGGCGGTGGCTGGAGGCGCAGGACAGGACGCCTCGGTGCTGGTTGAGCTCGATCAGTGCCAGTGCCGTGGTCATGTGGCCGCAGCGGCGGGAAGCCGTGTCGTCGGCGGCCAGTTCGACCAGGCGGTGGGTCTGGTCGCAGAAGTGGGCGAAGAGCGGGACGCGGGAGAAGCCGGTGGCCAGGGCGGTGGAGAGGTGCAGCAGCCAGTTGTGATGGGCGCGGGCGTGGCCCCGCTCGTGGGCGAGGACGGCGTCGATCTGGTGGTCGGTGAGGCGGCGCAGGGCGCCGGTGGTGACGATCAGCTGGGGCGGGCTGCCCGGCATCCACCAGGCGTCCGGGTACTCGTCCTCGAGTACCAGCAGGGGCCCGCGGGCCGCGGGGAGACCGGCGGGCAGGTCGGGGGCGCGCTCCCGCAGATGCGCCCGTGCCTGGGCCCGGCGCCGGCGGGCGTCGACCAGTTCACGTCCGAGCATGGCCGTGGTCCAGGCCGCACCGCAGGCCAGCAGCACGGTGAGGGCGGCCGTCCAGGGCGGGGCGGCGGACAGGTCGTACGCCGCGGTCACCGAGGGTGGGGCCGGGGCGAAGAGCTGGGCGCGGACCGTGCCGAAGACGGCCGCGGCGGCCAGGGCCAGGGCGGTCACGCAGCACAACAGGACCGTGGCGACCAGACACTGCCAGACCCACAGGGCGACCACCGGCTCCCGCTCCGGCCACTTCGCCCGGGTCAGCGCACGAGGCACGGGCCCGGCGGCCGTCACGGCGACAACGCTCAGCAGGAGCAGGCAAAGGGTCATGCCACGGGCTCCGGATCCTGTCGGAAGAGGGAAGCTTCGGACGTGTGTGAGGGACGTGCGTGCGGTGCGGGCCTTGCCTGACGTGCGGAGGGCATGAGGCGTGCGCCGCGTGCTGCGCAACGTGCGGGGTACGTGTGGTGCGGGACGTGCGGGAGCCGCACACCGCCCGACGCCAGGTAAGTATGACGGCGAAGGGCGGTGCGAGGCAGGGGTGGGCGTGGATCGGGCGGCTTCGACGACGCGGCCCGCGGGCCGTCCCGCGGAGCCGGCCCGTCGGGAAGGCTCGTGGAGTCAGCTCGTGGGGAAGACTCGTGGAGTCAGCTCGCGGGGTCGGCCCGTGGAGTCACCCGTCCCGTGACCTCGCCGAGGCCGACGCGGACTCCGCCCGGGCCCGGTGCCCAGGCCGACAGGGTCACCACATCGCCGTCCTCCAGGAAGGTCCGCTTGCCGTCGGGGAGTTCGAGGGCGTCGCGACCGTTCCAGGTCAGTTCCAGCAGGGACCCGCGCTGCCCCTCGGCGGGCCCGCTCACCGTGCCGGAGCCGTAGAGGTCGCCGGTGCGCAGGGAGGCGCCGTTCACGGTCATGTGGGCGAGCTGCTGGGCGGCCGTCCAGTACATCGTGGAGAAGGGGGGTTCGGAGACGACGTGCCCGTTGACGGCCACGGAGATCCGAAGGTCGTAACCGCCGGGTTCCTCGTCCGTGTCGTCCAGGTACGGCAGCAGCGCGTGGGTGCGCTCCGGCGGCGCCACCCGGGCCTCTTCCAGGGCGTCCAGCGGGGTGATCCAGGCCGACACCGAGGTGGCGAAGGACTTGCCGAGGAACGGGCCGAGGGGGACGTACTCCCAGGCCTGGACGTCGCGTGCGGACCAGTCGTTGAGGAGACAGAGGCCGAAGACGTGGTCGCGGAAGCCGCCGAGCGGCACCGGCCGGCCCAGCTCGGACGGCGCCCCGACCACGAAGCCGACCTCGGCCTCGATGTCCAGCCGCACCGACGGGCCGAAGACCGGGACGGGATCGGTGGGCGCCTTGCGCTGCCCCGAGGGGCGTACGACGTCGGTGCCGGACACCAGCACCGTGCCGGCGCGGCCGTGGTAGCCGATCGGCAGGTGCTTCCAGTTCGGGGTGAGGGAGTCGGGGGCGTCCGGGCGGAAGATCCGGCCGACGTTCCGGGCGTGGTTCTCGGAGGCGTAGAAGTCGACGTAGTCCGCGACCTCGAAGGGGAGGTGCAGGGTCACCGACGACAGCGGGTGGAACAGCGGCTCGACGGTCTCCCGGTGCGCCGGCACGGTCACCCAGGCCGTGAGGGCGCGCCGGACGTCCGACCAGGCCGTACGGCCCGCCGCCAGCAGCGGGTTGAGGGTCGGTCGGGCGAGCAGGGAGGCGTACGGGGAACCCAGGGCGTGTGCGGCCGCGCCGGCGTCGAGGACGTGGTCGCCGAGCCGGACACCCACCCTCTGCTCCGACGAGCCGGGGGGCGAGAAGACGCCGTACGGCAGATTGTGCGGGCCGAAGGGATCGCCCTCGGGGACATCGAAGGGGGGCATCGGGTGCTGCCTCGCTCTCGTGTGCGCAGGTGCTCCACGTGTCCGTGGTCGTGCCACACGTTACGGGTGTCGCGGTGGTCTTGGGCAGAGGCGGAAGGACGGGTCCGCGGTGCGGAAGGCGTGCGCGTCCGGACGGCACGACGCGTGCGCTGCTCCCCCTCGCGTGCCGGAAGTTGTCCACGGGGCGGAGACGCAATCTTGACGGAGCGGTGCGAACGGGGCGACTCTGGGCGGGTGCTGGAAGGCCTCGGGGAGGGGGCGTTCCGATGGCACAACAGGGGGACGGATGGCCATTGGGGAGGCCGGTCCGGGATCGGCGCGTTCCGGCATGCAGCCGAAGAGGCTGGAAGATGCCATGCGCGACCGGCTCGGCCGGGAATGTGTGTATGTGCCGTCGTGCAGGTTGGGGCTGTTCGTGGCGTTGCGCCACTGGTGCCCGCCGGGCGGCAGGGTGCTGATGTCGCCGGTCAACGACGACGTCATCTTCTTCGTGGTGCTCGCGGCGGGCCTGCGCCCGGTGCAGGCGCCGCTCAACCCGTTCGACGCGTCCATCGACATCGACGCGGTGCCGGACGAGACGTGGGGATCGCTGTCCGCCGTACTGACCACGAACCTGTACGGCAACCCGGACCCGGCACCCGAACTGCGGGCCCGTTGCGATGCGCTGGGCATCCCGTTGTTCGAGGACGGGGCACACGCCATCGGCAGCGAGGTCGGCGGGCGGCCGGTCGGGACCTGGGGCGACGCCTCCGTTTTCAGTCTTTCCAAGCATGCCGGCGCCCAGACGGGGGGCATCCTCGCGCTGGCCGACCCGGACCGGAGCACGGCGGTGCGGGAGGCCTGCGCCGACCTGCTCGCCCCGCGCAGCATGGCGTCCGAACTCACCTACGCGGTACGGCCGTACGCCGAGGCCACCGTGCGGCGGCTGGGGCTGCGCCGGGCCGCCTGGGCCACGATGGGGCTGCTGGGACTGACGGAGCGCGAGGGGATCCGGATGCCGCTGCGTCCGGACGCGCTGGCCGGCGCCGTGCGCTCCGCGCCGGACCTGGGCGCGCACGACCCCTGGGTGCGGGTCGACATGCACGACTACCGGCTGGAGCCCGGCCCCGTACGGTTGCGCCGCGTCCACCGCAGTCTCGGGCGGCTGGACGACGTCTTACGGGCCTCACGGGAGGGCACGGAGCTGCTGCTGTCGACGCCCTGGGCCCGGCCGCCGGCGGACGGCACGGTGCAACCGCTGTTCCGGGTGCCCTTGCTGGTGGCGGACCGGGACGCGGCGATCGCGGCACTGGCCCGGCGCCGCATCGTGGTCGGCTACCTCTACGACCCGCCCCTGGACGACTACGCGGGAGCAGCGTTCACGGACCCGTCGCCCGCCCCCGGGAACGCCCGCTGGTTCGCACGGCACGCGCTGCCGGTGGACCCGTTGCGGGCGCGTGAGGCGGCGGAGGCGCTGGAGCGGTCCGGGACGCAGCCGGCCGAGCCACCGGATCCACCGGAGTCACCGGAAGGATCGGAGCCGCCGGAGGCATCGGCGGCGCAGCCACCGGAGCCGCCGAAGGGGGCCGCGGCGAGAGGACTGGGGCCGCCTCGTGGCTGAGATCCAGGTGCACGAGCCCGCCGCGGTGCGCACAGGCGGCGGCGGGCCCGGACCTGCCGACGACACACCCGGCTCCGACAGCTCCGACTCACTGTTCAAGAACGCCTACTTCCTGATGCTCAGCACCGGCGTGTCCGCCGTCCTCGGGCTGGGCTTCTGGCTGGTGGCCGCGCGCTACTACTCCGAGGACGCGGTCGGCCAGGGCTCCGCGGCCATCGCCGCGATGCGGCTGCTCGCCAGCATCACCGCGACCACGATGATCGGCGCCGTGGTCCGCTTCGTGCCGCGCGCCGGGCGCGAGACCGGGCGCCTGGTGTGGGGCGTGTACGGGGCGAGTTCACTGGTCGTCGCACTGGCCGCGGGTGTCTTCCTGCTCACGCTCGACCTGTGGGGTGCGTCGTACGAGCCCCTCGGCACCCCGCTGGCGGGTGCGCTGTTCGTCGCGGCGTGTGTGGCCTGGGCGCTGCTCACCCTGCAGGACGGGGTGCTCACGGGTCTGCGCAGGACCGCGTGGGTGCCCGTCGGGAACGCCGTCTTCTCCACCGGGAAGCTGGTCCTGCTGGCCGTCTTCGCGAGCGCGCTGCCCGTGCTGGGCATCTTCGTGTCCTGGGCCGTCGCGATCGCGTTCTCCACGCTCCCGCTCGGCTGGCTGATCTTCCGCCGGCTCATCCCGCGCCAGGCCGCCGCCGACCGCGACCGGGAACCGCCCAGGATCCGTGACATGGGCCGTTTCCTCGCCGGTGACTCGCTCGGCGCGCTGTTCAGCCTGGCGATGATCAACCTCCTGCCGGTGATGGTCGCGGTCCGCTTCAGCGCCGCCGAGAACGGCTACTTCTACGTGGCGTACACCGTCGGCGGCACCATGGAGTTCATGGCCATCAACATGGCCGCGTCGCTCACCGCCCACGCCTCGCACGACCCGCGCCGGCTCGCGGACGGGGTCCGGGGGGCGCTGCGCCGGATGACGTTGCTGCTGGCGCCGGTCGTGCTGGTCCTGGTGGTCTTCGCGCCGCTGATCCTCACGCCGTTCAGCGCGGACTACGCCGAGCACGGCTCGATGGTGCTGCGGCTGCTCGCACTCGGGGCGCTGCCCCGGGTGGTCGTGGAGCTGTACATCGGGGTGCTGCGGGTACAGGGGCGCACCGGTGTGCTCGCCGTGCTCCAAGGGGCCATGTGCGTACTGGTCCTGGGCAGCGCGACCGTGCTGTTCACCCCCGCGGGCATCGCGGGCGCCGGGTGGGCGGTGCTGATCGGCATGACGGTGGTCGCCGTCGTCTCGGTGTTCGGCCTGCGCTCGGCGCTGCGCGATACGCGCGACGGTCGCGGTGGGCTCGTCGACCGGGCGGGCGGGGCCGGGGGCAAGGACGGTACGACGCGTACGACGAGCGGGACGGGACGGACGGGGGGCGCCTCCGCCGGTCCCGCGTACGGCACGCGCTGGGCGCGGCTGAACGCCACCGCCGGGTACGGCACGGGCTGGGCCCGCCGGGCCGCGTACGAGGGCAGGGGCCGGGAACAGGAAGACGCGGACACCGTCACCCTGTTCATCGGCCGCCCCGGTTACGAACGGGAGGCCCTCCAGGCGGACACGATGGCGTTCATCGTCCGGCCCCGCCCCACGGACGCGGACCCCGAGCCGCACGTGGACCCCGAGCCGCACGTGGACCCCGAGCCGCACGTGGACCCCGGGCCGGCTGTGGGCCCGGACGGGGGCTCGGAGCCGGTCACGGACGCGGGCGCCGGGGCGAGCGCCGGTGCGGGCGCCGGGCCCGGGGAGCACCCGGGCGCCGAAGCGCACGAGCGCGAGGCCGGGGGCGACCAGGAGGCCGGCGATCACGCGGGGCGCACTCCACGGAACGCGCACGCACCGGTCCGGGACGAGACTCCGCACGAGCGCGATGAGCGCGATGAGCAGGGCGGACGGGGAGAAGAGGACGAGGGCCGGGACGGCGCGGGTGCCGCCGAAGCGTCCGCGAGCACGGCCGGCCGGGCCCCCTTGTCGCCGGTCGGCCACGGGTCCGACCGGCGGCTGCGGGACATCCTCTGGGGGCTGCTCGGACTCGCCACCGTCGCTTTCTGGGCGTCGACACGCCCGCTGCACCGGCTCGGCGGGCCGTCGCCGGAGGAACGGGGCGAACTGACGGGGCGGCAGTTGCTGGAAGGGCTGCCGCTCGTGGCGCTCGCGGCGGGCGGAGTGCTGCTCCTGGTCTTCGTCGCCGCGGTGACGCTGTGCACGGCGCCCGACCCCTGGCTCCCCGGCACCGCGCTGGGGTCGGCCCTGCTCGCCCTGTACGCCGCACCGGTCGCGCTCGGCCGGGAACCCTCGCCGGTGGGCGGGGCGTGGTACGTCCGGACCGCCGAATTCCTCGCGGACGCGGTGGGGACCGACGGGCCGGAGCCGCTGCTGCGCTGGGCACCGCAGGCGTGCCAGTTGCTGTGCCTCGTCGCACTGTGGCTGCTGTTCGAGCGGGTGGGCGGCGACCGGCTGTCCTGGCCGGGGCGCTGGGGGGCGCTGTACCTCGTCGCCGTGGCCGGCTGGGTGTGGCGGGACGCGCTCGCCCCCGTGTCACCGCCGCTGCTCGCCGCACTGCTTCTGCTGCTGCTCCTTCTCCGGCTTCCGCCGCTCCGCCGTGGCGTACCGGCGTCGGGGCTGCCCGACCACAGACAACCGAACGGCTGAACCAGCGAACGAATCAAGCTTTCGTAGCCGAACCGCCAGGGGGGAACCACCGTGCGTCCGCCAGCCACTCCACGCGAGAGATCCTCGTCCGAGCCCGCACCGGAGAGCACACCGGCGCCCGTCACCCCTGCGGACACCTCTGGGGACACCCCCGTGGAACCGCCTTCGCGGACCGAGTCGCGGACCCACCCCTCCTCGGAGTCGTCGACCCCGGCCCATGAATCCGTGACGGATCTTTCCGACCTGCCGCCCCTCTGGTCCGCGCGGCGCGCCCTCGCGCTCCGGCCCGCCCTGCCGCTGCTCGCGGCGCTCGCACTGTGGCTGTACGCGGTACGGCACACCGATGTGTCGCGGCTCGACGACTACGGCCTGGTCACCGCGCTCCACCCGAGCTTCTGGGCCGGCCTCGCCGTCCTCACCACCGGCTTCTGGTTCACGGTCCGGGACCGTCGCCGGCCCGGCGGCTGGCCGGCGGCGTACGTGCTCGGTCTGCTGGTGATGGAGCGGGCCACGCAGGCCGTGCTCTACCCGACCCCGCTGTACGCCTGGGCGTGGAAGCACGACGGTGTCATCGACCACCTGCTGACCGCCGGCGGGCTCCAGACCGCCGACCAGATCGGTGACATGGCGGTCTACGACCAGTGGCCGGGCTTCTTCGCCGCGCAGGCGGCGCTGGTGCGGCTGCTGGGCGTGGACTCGGCTGCGATGTACATGGCGTGGTGGCCGCTGGCGTCCAGCCTGCTGCTGCTGTTCCCGCTGCTGCTGATCTACCGCACCTTCACCGAGGACCGACGGCTGGTCTGGACCGGGGTCTGGCTCTTCTTCGTCGCCAACTGGGTGGGCCAGGACTACTTCTCCCCGCAGTCCGTCGCCTTCGCCCTGCACCTCGGAGTGCTGGCCGTGGTGCTGCGCCGGTACGGCCGTTCCGGCGCGGGCGGGGGCAGCGGGCGGCGGGGGCAGGCGGTCTGGACGGTCGTGCTCACCGTGCTGGTGATGGCGATCGTCATCTCGCACCAGCTCACCCCGGCCATGCTGGTCGTGTCGCTGCTCGCGCTGGTCCTGCTCCGCCGCCACCGGGACTGGGTGCCGGTGGCCACCACGGTCGTCATCTTCCTGGCCTGGTGCGCGACGGCCGCGCTGCCCTTCCTGTCCGCCGCGCTGCCGGACATGATCCGCGCCGTGGGCGACATCGGCGGCAACGTCGAGAGGGGGTACGGCGCCACCCCGACCGGCGCCGGCGCGATCGCGACCTCGTGGGCGGCCAGGCTGCTCTCGGGCTCCGTTCTGCTGCTGGCGGTGGCCGGGGTCTGGCGGCAGCCCGTACTGCGGTACCGCGCGATGCCGCTGCTGGTGATCACGGCGGCCCCGCTGCCGATGTTCGTGGCGAGCAGCTACGGCAGCGAGATGATCTTCCGGGTCCTGATGTTCATGCTGCCCGGCGTGGCCTTCTTCGCCGCCGCCGTACTGCTGCCCAAGGTGCGCACCCTCGCCGCCGCGGAGGCGGCGGCGGAGACCGGAGCCCGCCGGGAGGCCGAGCCGTCCGCGCGCCGCGGCATCGGCGCCCGGTTCCGCACCGGCTTCGGTGTCCGGGTCTGGGGCCCGCTGCTCGTGCTGCTCGCCGGGACCGCGGCGTTCGTCCCGAGCTACTCGGGCAAGGACCGGATCAACTACTTCCCGCCGCAGGAGGTGGCCCTGGTGGGGCAGCTCTTCGACGAGGCCCCCGAGGGCTCACTGGTCGTCGCCGCCAACCGCAACTACCCGCTCGCCTATGCCTCGTACGGAAGCATCGACCACTACTGGTTCCTCGAGGACGACCGGAGCCACGTCGACGAGATCGTCCGGGACCCGGCCGGCACCCTCGCCACCGACATGGCGGGAGTGGACCGCCCGAGCCGGGCCTACTTCCTCTTCACCCAGGGCCAACTGGCGAACTCCGAAATGAACGGGCAGCTCACCGGTGCCCAGGTGAACAGCGTCCTGGAGTCCGTCGCCGCGTCCCCGCGGTTCCGGCTGGTGGCGGAGAACAGCGCGGGGGCGGTCTACGAACTGAGACAGCCCGAGGAAGCAGCGGGAACAGAGGGGACAGAGGCCGTGGAGGGGACGGAAGGGGGAGGGGAGCGATGACACCGCAGGATCTCGTGATCCGGATGCTCCCGCCGTTCGCCGGCTGGCTGGCGCTCGCCGCACTCGCCCTGCCCGGCGGTTCACCGCTGCGCGGGGCGGCCGTCGTCGTCTTCCTGGCGGCGGGGCCGGGCACGGCGCTGGTCGGCCTCTGCGGTCCCGCGCTGCGCGTACGGTCCGCACGGGGCCCCGTCGAACGGCGCGACCCCGCCTTCGCCCGCCACTCCGACCTGCTGGAGCGGATGATGCTGGCCGTTCTCGTCAGCATCGCCGCGGTGATGATCGTCGCGACGGTGCTGATCGCCACGCACACCTTCAACGCCCAGCGGGTCCTGCTGGCCCTGACCCTGCTGACCACGCTCGCCGCGTTCTGCCCGCGGCTGCGTGCCTCCCCGCCGTCGAGGACACGGAAGGGTTCCGTCCTGTGAGGTTCGCTCGCCCTCTTCGCCGTATCACCGCCGCCCTGCGCGGTGTTCGACCAGGAACCGGCCCGGCCACCGGCCGCTCGACCACCGGCCCGGCCCCCGACCCTCCTGCCGGCCCCGAATCCCGCACAGGGACCGGTGGCACAGGCACAGGCGCCGGCAGTACAGGCGTCGGCAGCACAGGAACCGGCCAGCACCGCAGGCCGAAGGCCGGGCCGGTGGTCGCGAGCCGCCGGCGGGCGCTGATCACCTCGGCCGCGGTCGTCTGCGCGGTGCTGGTCGCCGTACTCGCGCTGCGGAACACCTCGGAGACCTCCGGGACGGACGAGGAGTGCCGGCCCACGGAGCTGCTCGAACCGCCCTGCGGCGCCTGGTTCGGAGCCTTCGTGCCGCACGAACGGGCCAGCCTGGAGGAGAAGGTGGAGGCCTACGAGGAGAAGGTGGGCCGCAAGCTCGACATCGTCTACACGTACCACGACATGTCCCTGCCCGAAGGAACCCGAAGGGAAGGGCAGTTGCTGAACCCGGAGGAGCAACGGGTCGGTGAGGACCGCATGTTGCTGTTGTCCTGGGAGAGCAAGTGGTGGGGCGGCACGAAGGGGCAGCAGCCGAGGTGGTCGGAGATAGCCGCCGGTGACCTGGACACGACCGTGATCGACGTCCAGGCGCGGCGCATCAAGGAGTACGGGCAGCGCACGGGGAAGAAGGTCTTCCTCTCCTTCGACCTCGAAATGGACACGCGCACCCCGGCCAACGGCACCCCGGCCCAGTACGTGCGGGCGTACCGGCACATCCACGACCGGTTCCGGGAACTCGGCGTGGACAACGTGGTGTGGACCTGGATCATCACCGGCTACCTGAACCACGGAGACCTGTTCAAGGGCATGTACCCGGGGGACGAGTACGTCGACTGGATCGGCTACAACCAGTACAACTACTACCGCTGCCACAAGACGGAGTGGCTGACCTTCGAGCAGACCCAGACGGCCACGCACGAGTGGATACGCGAGAACATCTCCGCCGACAAGCCGCTGATGCTCTCCGAGTTCGGCAGCGCGGCCGACTCCACCCGGCCGGAGCGGCAGGCCGAGTGGTACGCCCAGGTGCCGCCCGTGCTGAAAGGCCTGGAGGGCGTCAAGGCCGCGCTCCAGTGGAACCACCGCGACCCCGGTCCGCACTGCAACCTGGCCGTGGCCGACGAGGCGGCGTGGGAGAGCCTGCGCAAGGTGGCGGCCGACCCGCATCTGAACCAGCCGGTGAAGTGACCGGGCGGGCGACCGCGACCGCCCGCCCGTTTGCCCACTCGATCCGTCCGACCTGCCGGATCAGCCCGCGAACCGGCCCGTGATGCAACCCGCGAACCGGCCCGTGAGTCAGCCGGCGAACTCCGGTCCACGGATTGCTGCCCGGGTGCGCCGGTACCAGCGCCAGGCGATCGTCTTCGGGCCGTCGCGGTAGGGGGCGACGCGGGCGCCGTCGCCCGCCAGCCAGGCCGTGACGTCGGCGACGGTGTGGCTGCGGCGGACGATGAGCCGGGCGATGCGGTAGCGCTCGTCCCGCTCCGAGCTGAGCGCGTGCCGCACCGCGGTCGCCGTCTCGTACCCGGCACGGGACGCCATGGCCCTCACCCGGGGACTGTTGTAACCGTGCGGGTAGGCGAGATGGGGGACCGGATGGCCGAGGGCGTCCTCCAGCACGGCTTTGGAGTCGGACAGTTCGGCACGCAGTTGTTTCCCGGTCAGCGTGTCCAGCTGGGCGTGGCTGACCGTATGGCTGCCGATCTCCATGCCGGAACGTTCCAGCTCCGCCACACGGTCCAGGGTCATCATCGGCGCCGGCGGAAGCAGGCTGCGGCCGCCCGGCGTGATGGCGCCTGTGGTGAGGTACGCGGTGGCCGGCAGGGAGCGCCGGGCCAGGAGGTCGGCGGTGGGACCGGGCAGGTCGGCGAAGCCGTCGTCGAAGGTGAGGAGCACCGGCCGGGGCGGAAGGGGCGCCCGCCCGGCGAGATGGGCGGCGAGGGTGCTGATGGTGACGGGGGTGCGGCCGCTGTCCTCGAGGGCGTCGAGATGCGCCGCGAACTCCCTCGGCGTGACGGTGAACTCGGCGATCCAGTCGGGCGGGTCGTCCATCACGGCGTGGTAGAGGAACACCGGGACGGCCGGACGCTCCGCGGCCTCCCCGCCGCCCTTGTCACCCGATGCGTCCCGGGTTCTTCGCACCGCCGGATCCTGCGAGGACGACGCCGTCATCGCGCACCCCCGGCCGCCCGCCCGCCGGAAGGCGACTTCCCCGTCGTACCGCCCGCCGCCCGCCGGGCCCGCAGATAGCCGAGCGGGCCGTACAGCATCCCCCTGCGCTGCAGCCGTGAGAGGCGGCGCGGCCAGGGATGGGTGGTGCGGGTGTCGTGGTTGCCCGGAGCGGCTGAGCCGCCCCCGGCGCCCCCGGCGTCCCCGGTCTCCCGTACGGCGGTGAGGCCGCGGGCGTGGGACAGGCCGCGGGGCAGCCGGGCGAGGAACGCGGGCAGCAGCGCGGGCCGGTTGACCAGGATCGCCGTGAGGTAGGCGGTGAGGCCGGCGCCGTAGCCGAACGCCTGGGTCTCCAGATCGGCCCAGGTCTCCCGGTGGTGGTGCCACACCAGCGCCCGGGGCGTGTAGTGGAGCCTGTGCCCCTGGGCGAGGACCCGGACGAACCCGTACAGGTCGTCGCCGCCCCGGGCGGGCGTCCCGGCACCGGTGGCCGGGTCGAAACCGCCGACCGCGCGCAGCACCTCCGTACGGAACGCCATGTTCGCCCCGGAGCCGAACCGGCCCGCGGTGAAGGGGAACAGCGGTTCGTCGCGGGGCGGGTTCCGCGGGTCGTACGTCGTCGGCGTGAACCCCTTCGCGAAGCCGCCGTGGCTCTCCAGCAGGACCTGGGCGGGGGTGCGCAGCCGGGCGGGCAGGATCAGGCCGGTGGCACAGCCGAGTTCCGGGTCGGCGGCGAAGGGCGCGGTCAGCTCGGTGAGCCAGCGGGCGTCGGCGACGACGTCGTCGTCGGTGAACGCGATCACCTCGCCCAGGGCGTGGGCGAGCCCGGTGTTGTGCGCGGTCGCGAGTCCGGGGACCGGCTCGTGCACGTACCGCACGCGCTCCCCGTACTTCCGGTGCACCAGGTCGCGTGTCCCGTCCGTCACGGGCGCGTTGTCGACGACGACGATCTCGAAGTGCGGATGGTCCTGGGTGAGGAGCGAGTCGAGGGCGCGGGCGAGCTGTCCGGCCCGCTCCCGGGTGGCCACGACGACCGAGGTGAAGGGTGGTGGCGGCCCGGTGGTCTCCATGGCCGCCTCCGCCGTGTCGTGCCCTTGTCCTCGCCCCTGTCCTTGCGCCTCCCCCTTCTCCTGTCCCTGCCCCTGCCCCTGCCCCTGCTCCTGCCGGGCGAGCGCTGTCAGGACCTTCGCCGGATCGTCGCCCTCCGGGACCCTCCCCAGCAGCGTGCCCACCGGCAGGCCGTCTCTCCTGACCAGCAGGAACACCTCGCCGTGCGTCACCGGCGGGCTCCCCGGACCGGGTCTCAGGGCGGCTTCCTCACCGCTCAGGTCCAGTTCGGCGACCTGAACCGCACCGATGTCCAGGAACCGCCGTATCTCCTCCTGCGTACGTGCTGTGCGGGACATGAGCCCTCCCCTCCTCACGAACGGTTGAATGGCTGAACGGTTGCCACGAGCGGCCGTTGCCGTCCGCAGTGGCCCTCGCGGCCGGGACCACTCACGGCCGGCGCAGCCGGGCCGCCCCCCTCAAGGTCCGCGACGCCAGCGAGGCGAGACGCGGCCGGGCGACGACGAAGCCGTGCGCGCGGCGGGCGGGCTCTCGGCGCAGCAACTGAAGCGTGGCGCCCAGGCCCGGACGCGTCGCCTCCCCTTCGTAGACGGCGCGTTCACCCGTCTTCAGCGCGTCCTTGTACTCGGCCGGGCCGCGTCCCATGTCGAGCAGGCCGATGCCCTCGCCGGCCGCCGCCTCGGCCATCCGCAGATGCAGTACGAGCCCCGGCGAGAACTTCGCGAACTCCGGGTCGTACGCCGGGAACCAGCAGGCCAGTACCGAGGCCGAGCGCAGGCCGAAGTGGGCCGCGACGGGACGGTCCCCGGCGTACAGGACGGACAGCGTGCCCGTGCACTCCGGAGCCCGGGTCCCGGCCAGGCGGCCCACGAGCCGGGTGATCCACTCCTGCGCGAACCGGTCGCGGCGCCCGGTCCTGCGGTACTGCGCCGACTTCCATCCGATGAGCGTGCGGAGCACGGCCGGATCGCGTTCGTCGAACACGAACCGCACCGGTCCGGCCTGGCGATCCAGCCGGCGCTCCTTGGCCAGGGTGGTCTTCAGGAACTTCGGCGACTGGCCGCGCAGTACGGACTCGTAGGTCTCGTACCCCTTCTCCACGTCGATGACGAAGGTGGCGTGCTCCTCGGCCGCGTGCGGGACGAACAGGGTCTGGTCCGCCTCCAGGTTGTCGAAGGCGAAGCTCGACACCGAGCAGGCACGCAGCAGTTCACCGGTCTCCAGCGCCAGACCCGGACGCAGGACGGCGCCCTGGCAGTCCGAGACGCCGAGCCCGATCGCCCGGCCCTGCCCCAGCGCGCCCCGCTCGTACGGCAGGAATCCGGCCGGCTCGGCGGACGCCCCCTCGTACAGCACCGCGACCCGGGCCTGCGGGCGCACCCTGGACACGGCGGTGGCGAACTCCGGTTCCATGAAAGGGCTGCGCGGTGCCTCCGTCGCGGCACGCAGCTCACGCCACCGTTCCCGTTCCCCCTCGCCGAGCTCCTCGAGCCTCAGCACACGCGTGCGTCCACTGCTCACCTGACCCCCCGATCAAGTCCCCCCTGGACACTTGGAAGGTACCGCCCAAGAGCACGAGGGCGGTAGGTAGCGGAGCATGTTGTTGCCAAGTGGTGCAGAGGCCGCGGATGGTGCCCCGGGCGCGGCACCTCGGGCGGAGCGGGCCAGGCGGAACCGGCGAGGCGGAGCGGGCGAGGCGGGGAGAGCCGGGCTGGGTGGGACGGGGCGAGACGGACGCAGTGAGACGGGCGGGGCGGGACGGGTGGGGCGGGGTCGGGCGGGTGGGGCGGGGCCGGGCGTGGTGAGTCGGGCGGACCCGGTATCCGTATTCTCTGATCATGGCCGCACCCACCGATTGCTCGCTCATCGCCACCGACCTGGACGGGACGCTGCTGCGCGGCGACGACACCCTCTCCGACCGCTCCCTCGCCGCGCTGGCGCTGGCGGCGCGGGCCGGTGCCCGGCACCTCGTGGTGACGGGGCGCCCGGCGCCCAGGGTGCGGCCGCTCCTGAACGATCTGGGGGCCACCGGGCTCGCGGTGTGCGGACAGGGCGCGCAGGTGTACGAGGCCGGCACGGACCGGCTGCTGTGGTCGGTCACCCTGGACCGGGAACTGGCGGAGGCCGCGCTCGGCAAGATCGAGGCCGAGGTCGGGGAGCTGTACGCCGCGGTCGACCAGGACGGGGTGGACGGACTCACCCTGATCGAGCCGGGCTATCTGATGCCGCACCCGACGCTGCCCGCCGTGCGGGTCGAACGGCGGGACGACCTGTGGGCCCGGCCGATCAGCAAGGTACTGCTGCGCCATCCCCACCTGACCGACGACGAGTTGGCGGCGACGGCCCGTTCGGCGGTCGGCTCGCTGGCCACGGTCACCATGTCGGGTCCGGGCACCGTGGAGCTCCAGCCGTGCGGTGTGACCAAGGCGACCGGTCTCGCGCTGGCCGCCGAGCACCTGGGGCTGGAGCCCGGGCGGACCGTCGCCTTCGGCGACATGCCCAATGACATCCCGATGTTCGACTGGGCGGCCCACGGGGTCGCCATGGCCAACGCCCACCCCGAGCTCAAGGCGGTGGCCGACGAGGTCACCACGTCGAACGAGGACGACGGGGTGGCCGTCGTCCTCGAGCGGTTGTTCGGCGGAGCGGAGTCGTACGTGCCCCAACACGTACTGCCCCGCCCCAGGTCCGGGAGGGTGCCCCGGTAGGCCCCGGTACCGCCGGTGTGGCCGGTGCCGCCGGCGTTCCGGTGTCCCGGTGTCCCGAGGGGCCCGGGCGTCTCAGTAGGCGCCGAAGACGTTGTCGATGGAGCCGTAGCGGTCCGCCGCGTAGTTGCAGGCCGCCGTGATGTTCGCGACCGGGTCGAACGGGTCGAAGGCCGTGCCGGGCACGTGGTACGCCCGGAAGGTCGGGTCGATGACCTGCAGCAGGCCCTTCGACGGGGTGCCGGCCATGGCGTTGGAGTCCCACAGGTTGACGGCCTGCGGGTTGCCGGACGACTCGCGCAGGATGTTGCGGTGGATGGAGTCGTAGCTGCCGGGGATGCCGTGCTGCGCCATGACGGACAGCGACTCGCGGATCCAGCCGTCGAGGTTGTCCGGGTACGCGGTCACGGTGCCGGCGGCGGACGTCGCGGCAGCGGCGGGTGTGGCGGGCGCGGCGGAGGCGGCGGTGGCGCCGAACAGCGGGAGGGCGACCGCCGCGACGCCGGCCACGGCGAAGGAGCGGACGAGGCGGGAGCGGCCGAAGCGGCGGGGCGAACCGGATGCGGTCATGTCTGTGTTCCTCTCCTACGCCTGCGAGGTGAGCTGTCGGGTTCGGGCGGGAGAGTGCCCGGCCGTGCCCCTGCGGGCATGGCTTCACCCCGAGCCGTTCCGGGTGCGAACCGGTCCGGCGGCTTACCTGGGTCCCCCGCTCCTGCCGTGCGTGAGTTCATCGATGGGTGGCGCGGGCGGTGGCAGGATTCGGCGTCCGCCCGACAGGCCGGGAACGTATGCGAGTGCACTTGTCGGGAACAAGTGCGACCGTCACGGATCATGCTGTTTGATCTTGCATCGAGGCGTTTGCGGCACTTGCCCCTTTGCGGACGCCAAGGGTCAACTCGCTTTCGGGGCAAGGGAAATCGCCGGTGGGCGTGAGGGGTGGGCGCGCCGGGGGGTGCGTGACTCACTTCACTGGCCGCACCGCGCGTTCACATGTGCCACCAAAAGGGATTTACTTGGTAATTACGACAAATCGCGCGCCCGGGCGGGCAGGATGGTCTGCGTGCCGGATCGCGTGCCGGATCGTGCTTCGGAGGCGCCCTGAGGGTGCGTCCCGAGGGTGAACCCCGGGGCGGATCGTCATGCCCGAAAGGCGAGGAATATCCTTTGTTACCAACTGATCAGAAAAGGTCTGATGGTGATCCGATATCGGAGGGTGCCGTGAGACGCCGTGTACGCGTGTGCAGGTGAGTCCGGGGAATGTGGGTGCTGGCGGTGATCGAAACATGACCGGATACGCTGACTCGAGTGATGTCAGCGACCTATCGACAAACTGTGCAAGACGTCTAAGCGCCAGTGGACACCAGCAGACAGGAGACCCCTCGTGACCGTCGTCGGGCCGTTCGGGCTGAGCGTGCGGGACCAGGCTCTGGAGGCCGATGTCCAGGCCGGTATGACGGCTGTCGAGGAAGGGCTGCTCGAGGCCACGAAGAGTGAGGTCCCCTTCATCACCGAGGCCGCCCAGCACCTGGTGCGGGCCGGTGGCAAGCGGTTCCGGCCACTGCTCGTGATGCTCGCCGCCCAGTTCGGCGACCCCTACGCTCCCGGCATCGTGCCGTCCGCCGTGGTCGTGGAGCTGACCCACCTGGCCACGCTGTACCACGACGACGTGATGGACGACGCCGCCGTACGGCGCGGGGTGCCCAGTGCCAACACCCGCTGGGGCAACTCCGTCGCGGTCCTCACCGGCGACTTCCTGTTCGCGCGCGCTTCACACATCCTGGCCGACCTCGGACCGGAGGCCGTACGGGTGCAGGCCGAGGCGTTCGAGCGGCTGGTCACCGGCCAGATCCTGGAGACCGCGGGGCCGCAGGACGGCCGGGACCCGGTCGATCACTACCTGGACGTCCTCGGCGGCAAGACCGGTTCGCTGGTCGCCGTCTCCTGCCGCTTCGGCGCCATGATGTCCGGTGCGGACGACACGGTCGTGGACGTGCTGACCCAGTACGGCGAGCGGCTCGGGGTGGCCTTCCAGCTCGCCGACGACGTCCTGGACATCGCCTCCGACTCCCACGAGTCCGGCAAGACCCCGGGCACCGACCTGCGTGAGGGCATCCCGACGCTGCCCGTGCTGCGGCTGCGCGAGCGGGCGGCCCGGCTGGGGCTGGCCGAGGACATCGCCCTGTGCGAGCTGCTCGGCTCCGACCTCAGCGACGACGCCCGGCACGCCGAAGCACTGCGGCTGCTGCGCGCCCACCCCGCGCTGGAGCAGGCCCGCCGGGACACCGTGCGCTATGCGCAGGAGGCGCGCTCGGCACTGGCTCCGTTGCCGGAGTGCGAGTCGAAGACGGCCCTGGTCGAGCTGTGCGACGCGGTGGTGCACCGGGCCGGCTGACCCGCCTGCCGTCCCTGTCCGCCGCTTCGGTTCCGGCCCCGGTGCGGCCCGCACCGGCTCGCAGAGTGCCCCACACCGGCCCGCAGCGGTCCGCACTGCCCCGCTCCGGTCGTCGCCGGCCCTTACGGCAGTTCCTCCGACCCCTACTGGTCGGGGGACAGAACATCGCCCCGTGTCATACCGCAGCAGTACACGGAGTTGCGTCCGGGGTCTGACGCATCTGCCCGCCGGGTTTGGTCAGATGGAACACGACGGACATCACCACTCCTCACCGATTCGGGTGAGAATGGCGGCTCAGGGTGTGACTGGTGCGAGCGACACGAGACGCAGGCCGCCGCCGACCACGGAGGTAGGGCACACATGGCACCGTACGAATCCGACGACACGACGACTGCTCGTGAGACCGGCGAGCCGAGCGCACGCCGGAGCAGGGCCGCGCGGTACGTCGTCCCGGTCACGGTGATGGGAGTGGCGGCCGCGACCATCGGGCTCGTCCCCGCGCTCGCCGACTCCGGCGACCCGGACCTGCCGAAGATCACCGCCGCGCAGCTGATCGAGAAGATCGCCCAGTCGGATGTCGAGCAGCTCTCCGGCACCGTGAAGATCACCACTGACCTCGGGCTGCCGGACCTCGGCGGCCTGGAGAGCAGCCTGACCTCCGGCGCCATGGGCCAGGGTGAGGACGGCGGTTCCTCCGCCGACCCGACGGCCAAGCTCACCGAGCTGGCCTCCGGCACGCACACCCTGCGCATCGCGGCCGACGGCCCCGACCGGCAGAAGGTGTCGCTGCTCGGGAACGCCTCCGAGTACAGCCTGATCCACAACGGCAAGGACGTCTGGGGCTACGACAGCGAGTCCAACGAGGTCTTCCACAGCACCACCGAGGAGTCCGCCGGGGACGAGGACAGGGAGCACCAGCCCCCGGCCACGCCCCAGGACTTCGCCGAGGAGGCGCTGAAGTCGGTCGACGACACCACCTCCGTCACCGTCGACGGCACCGCGCAGGTGGCCGGCCGGGATGCGTACAAGCTGGTCGTCAAGCCCAAGCAGTCCGGCTCCACGGTCGGCGCCATCAGCATCGCGGTGGACCACAAGACCGGTACGCCGCTGAAGTTCACGCTGACCCCGGCGAGCGGCGGTGCCGCCGTCGTGGACGTCGGCTTCACCAAGGTCAGCTTCGACCGGCCGGCCGCGTCGACCTTCGACTTCACCCCGCCCAAGGGCGCCAAGGTGACCGAGGAGGGCGAGCTGGACAGCGGTGAGAAGGGCAGCGGTGAGAAGGGCAGGGAGCACGGGAAGCCGGAGCGCGCCCCGAAGTCCGAGGAGGACCTGGCCAAGGGACTCGACGGGCTGAAGGTGCTCGGCGAGGGCTGGAACTCCGTCGCCACCTTCGACACCGGCGGCGAGGGCGGTCTGCCGACCGGCTCCGGAGGCGGTGACCTCGACGGCTTCCTCGGCTCGCTCGGCGACCAGGTGAAGGGCGAGTTCGGCACGGGCACCGTGTTCAGCACCCGCCTGGTCAACGCCCTGTTCACCGAGGACGGCAAGGTCTACGTGGGCGCCGTCACCCAGGACGCGCTGGTGAAGGCGGCCAACGAAGGGAAGTAACCCGGGGAACGGCGCCGGGGAACAGCACGACAGGGAACGAGGGAGCCGATGGGCGAGGCGTCCGCCACGCAGAGCACGGGTGACGGCGTCATCGTCACCCGTGCGCTCACCAAGCGCTACCGCGGCGGACAGCTCGCCGTCGACGGTCTCGATCTGACCGTCCCGACGGGCAGCGTCTTCGGCTTCCTCGGTCCCAACGGCTCCGGCAAGACCACCACCATCCGCATGCTGATGGGCCTGATCGAGCCCACCTCGGGCACGGCGCACGTCCTGGGCCGGCCCATGCCGCGCTTCGCGCGCGCCGTGCTCCCGCAGGTGGGGGCCCTCATCGAGGGCCCCGCCCTGTACGGCTTCCTCTCCGGCCGCGACAACCTCCTGCGCTACGACGCCGCCGACCCGACCGCCGATCCGCGCACCCGGCACGCTCGCGTCGCCGCCGCCCTGGACCGGGTGGGCCTCACGGCCGCCGCGGGCAAGAAGGCGAAGGCGTACTCCCTCGGCATGAAGCAGCGCCTCGGGCTGGGGGCGGCCCTGCTCCAGCCCCGCCGACTGCTCGTCCTGGACGAGCCGACCAACGGACTCGACCCGCAGGGCATGCGGGAGATCCGCGCCCTGGTACGGGAGTTGGCGTCGGACGGCACGACCGTCTTCCTCTCCTCGCACCTGCTCGACGAGATCGAGCAGGTGTGCACGCATGCCGCCGTGATGGCGCGCGGGCGGTTGCTCACCCAGGGACCCGTCGCCGACCTGGCCGCGGGCAGCCGCGGCCGGCTGGTGGTGACCACACCGGACCCGGCGGACGCGGCGCGGGTGCTGAAGGAGCAGGGGATCGGCGATGTCGTGGTCACCGACGACCGGGTGACCGGCGAGGTGCCCGAGCGCGACCTCGCCGAGGTGAACGCCGCGCTGGTGACGGGCGGCGTCCGGGTGCGCGGCTTCGGGGTCGAACGGGCCTCGCTGGAGGACGCGTTCGTGGCGCTGACCGGGGAGGGCTTCGATGTCGCGGGCTGAGACCGTCCGGGAGCCGGAGGGGACAGCGGGACCGGAACCACGGGGAGCGCCGGGGGCACCGGACCGGCCGGGGACGCGGACCGTGCGCGCCCTCGGGGCCTTCGGTCTGTTCCGCAGCGAACTGCTGACCACCTTCCGGCGCTGGCGCACCCTCGCCCTGCTCGGAGTCCTGGCCGCCGTGCCGGTCCTGGTCGGGATCGCCGTGAAGATCGAGACCGGTGACGGTTCCGCGGACGGCGGCGGGGGAGGGGGCGGCGCGGGACCGGCCTTCATCTCGCAGATCACCAACAACGGCCTGTTCCTGGTCTTCACCGCGCTGGCGGCCACGCTGCCGTTCTTCCTGCCCATGGCGATCGGTGTGGTCGCGGGCGACTCCCTCGCCGGCGAGGCGAACGCCGGCACCCTCCGCTACCTCCTCGTCGCCCCCGCCGGCCGTACCCGGCTGCTGCTCACCAAATACGCCACCGTCCTCGTCTTCTGCCTGGCCGCCACTCTCGTGGTGGCCCTCTCCGCCCTGGCCGTGGGGGCACTCCTGTTCCCGCTCGGCGACCTCACGACCATCTCCGGCACCCGGATCGGCTTCGCGGAGGGACTGGGCAGAGCCCTGCTGATCGCCCTGGTCGTCGCCGCGTCACTGATCGGGGTGGCGGCGCTCGGCCTGTTCGTGTCCACGCTGACCAGCAGCGGCATCGCGGCGATGGCGACGACGGTGGGACTACTGATCACCGTCCAGATCCTCGACCAGATCCCGCAGCTCGACGCCCTCCACCCGTACTTCTTCTCCCACTACTGGCTCTCCTTCGCCGACCTGATGCGCGAACCGGTCTACTGGGACGACCTGACGAAGAACCTCGGCCTCCAGGCCCTGTACGCGGCCGTGTTCGGCTCGGCGGCGTGGGCGAGGTTCACCACGAAGGACATCACCGCGTAGACCCGGCCCCGCAGGGGAAGCGGGCGAGCGGGGCGGGGGCGTCCGGCGCGAAGAACGTCTTCGCGCGGGCGAGGGCCTCGGTGTCCTTCAGTACGTCACCCGGCTTGCTGCCGTTGCCGAGCAGTACCCCGCCGAAGCGCATGCCCAGGTAGGCGGCGGAGTGGTGGAGCGTGCCGATCAGCGGGTCGGCGACCACCGGCTCGTCGTCCGCGAGCGCCGTGACGCCCCAGAGCGTGCGCCCCGCCATCGTCGCCTTGAAGTCCAGGCCGGGAGTGCGCAGCCAGCCCGACCAGTGGTCCAGGTAGCGCTTGGTCTGCGCGGACACCGAGTACCAGTAGAGCGGCGAGACGATCACCAGGTCCGTCGCCGCGACGGTGGCGTCGAGCAGCAGGGCGACATTGCCCTCCGTGGGGCGGACGTGGTCGCTGTCGTGGCGGAGGTCCTCGAAGTCGGGCAGCGGATGCTCGGTGAGGTCGATCCAGTGCTGCTCCGTACCCGCGGGCAGCTGTTCGGCGGCCCGGCGGGCCAGCAGCGCGGAGTTGCCGTCGCGTCGGGCGCTGCCCAGAACGAAGAGGAAACGGCGTGTCATGGTCATCCCCCAGATGATCGGCGTACGCCAATTACAGGCATGTGCATCATATGCACATGCAAGTAAATGTCCAAGGGATTCCGGCGACGGTCCCGGCTCCGAGGATGTCCTTCGGCCCTTTCAGCCGCTCAGCTTCTCCGCGGCCCCCTTCTCCACCGCCCCTGCCGCGGCGAGCAGCAGTGCCTCCCGTCCGTGCGGTGCCACCAGTTGGAGCCCGGCCGGGCAGCCGTCGGTGCCGAACCCGGCCGGGAGACTCAGCGCCGGGTGCCCGCTCACGTTGAACGCCCAGGTGAGTGCGGTGGAGTAGACATCGCCCGGTCCTTCGTGGCCGTGCGGCGCGGTGGGCGCCGTAGGTGTCAGCAGCAGCTCGGCGCCGGCGAAGAGGCGGGCCAGGCGCCGGCTGTTCTCCGCCCGGACACGGTGGGCGTCGGCGAGTCCCGCCGGGTCCGTGCCGGGATCGCGCAGGGCAAGCCAGGCCGAGGCCGGGTCCAGGAGCAGCGGCGGCGCCGGCGGCCGTACGAGCCGTACGACCCCGGCGTCGACGAGCCGGTCGACCGCTGCCCGGGCCAGCGCGACGGGCTCCGGGCAGGGACGGGCGAAGCCGAGGTCGGGAGACCAGACAGCGGTGCGCGGGAGGGACGGCTGCGCGTCGACGGTGGTGGACGGCGGCACGTCGACGGCGGTGGACGGCGGTGACACCGCCCGCCACCAGGCCGCCGCGTCGGCCGCCGTGCGGGCGAGGATTCCGGGCGCCGCGAGACCCGTGCGGTCGCGCGACGGGAGCAGACCGTTGGTGACCTTGAGGCCGACGACCCCGCACCACGCCGCCGGGATGCGGACCGATCCCGCCCCGTCGCTGCCCGTCGCCAGCGGCACCAGACCGGCCGCCACCGCGACCGCGGCCCCGGCCGAGGAACCCCCCGGCGTACGGTCGGCCCGCCACGGATTGACGGTGCGTCCACGTGCCCCGAGACCCCAGGTCTGCCATGCGGTGCCGGGCCCGGGCACCGCGGTGGCGCCCACCGCGACACCACCGGCCGCGAGCAGCGGAACCGCCGCCCGCAACCCGTGCCGTCCCTTCACGGCGACCGGCACCCCGGCCAGCGGCAGCCACGCGCGGGCCCCGGGACCTTCACCCCCGCTCGGACCGGACGGACGCACCGGATGCACCGGACGCGGCGGACCCGCCTCGACCAGGGCGTCCACCTCACCCGCCCGCCGCAGTGCCTCCTCGGCCCACACCTCGGTGAACGCGCACAGCACCGGATCGGCCCGCCCGATCCGCTCCAACGCCTCCGCGACCACATCGACGGCCCACACCGTCCCCGTACGCACCGCGGAGGCGATCTCCACCGCCGAGGCATACGCCCGGGCCTCGGCTCCCTCACTGTTCAGCGCACCGATCCCCTCGATCCCCACCCGGCTCCCACGGTCTCCTCGGCGGACGCACCGGGCTCCCCGGCACGGACGGCCGGAAACCCTGGCGAAGACCTGCCCAGGTCGTGCTGCCGATACGCTGAAGCCGAGATGCGTAAGGACGAAGAGACCCAGGCCGCCGTCGACGGTGACAGCGTGGACGCGATGGTGGGCGAGTGGCGGAGCGAGTGGCCGGAACTGGACGTCTCCTCCACTGAGGTGATCGCCCGTCTGGTGCGAACCGCTCGACTCCTGGAAGAGCTGTTGGTGACGCAGCTGCGCCGCGCCGACGGCGGGCCCATCGCCAATCTCGGAGATTTCGATGTGCTGCACGCCCTGCGCCGCAGCGGCCCGCCCTACGCGTTGACGCCGGGACAACTGCGCCGGGCGCTGATCGTGTCCTCCGCCGGTCTCACCGGGAGGCTCAACCGTCTGGAACGGGAGGGCTGGATCGAGCGCGGCCCCTCCCCCGACGACGGAAGAAGCACTCTGGTCCGTCTGACGGAGGAGGGCCGGGCGAGACTGGCCGGCGTCATGGAACAGCACTTCGGCCTGGAGCGGAAGGTGCTGTCCGTTCTGGAGCCGGAGGAGCGGGCCGCGGTCAAGGACGGCCTGCGCAAGCTCTTGGCGTCCCTGGAGGACGAGGCCCGCTGACGAAACAGCGGAGCAGGAACACAGGAACGGCAGAGCAGGAACACAGGAACGGCAGAGCAGGAACAGCGGAACGGCGGAGCGGAACGGAACGGCGGCAGGCGGTGTCAGGCCGCACCCGCCGCCGTTCCGAGAATCACCGCGATGCAGAGACCGATCAGGCCCATGGTGACCACGGTCATGGCGACGGCGGCCTGCCGCGTGAAGCGGCGGTGGCGGGTCGCGTACTGGGCCTCGACCTCTTGGATCCGTTCAGCGATACGGCGGGTGGTCTCGCGGGCGTTCGCCAGCTGCTCCTGGGCGTACGCCTCCTCGACGATGCGGCGCTGGTCCGTGGTGAGACCGGGCAGCTCCCAGGCGAAGTCCCGCGCCTTGCGGTGCGCCTCCCGACGGCCGGCCTCACGGTAGAGGAACCCCTCGAGCTGGTGCAGGCCGAGGGCGGCTTCATGACGGGTATCCATGGATGTCTCCTGAACGGTTTCGTTCTCGATCCGGGACGGAGGGGGGCCGGGCCTGTCAGTTCCGACCGGTGGTGGTCACCTGCTGCTGCGTCTCCCGGTTCTCGGCCGCGGCGATATCGGGGTGGTGGAGGTCGAAGGCGGGCGAATCGCTCCGGACCTGCGGCAGGGTGAGGAAGTTGTGCCGCGGCGGTGGGCAGGAGGTGGCCCATTCCAGTGAACGGCCCCAACCCCACGGGTCGTCGACCTCGATCTTCCTGCCGTACTTGGCCGTCTTCCAGACGTTGTGGAAGAACGGCAGCATCGACATGCCGAGCAGGAACGAGGCGATGGTCGAGACGGTGTTCAGCGCGGTGAAGCCGTCGGCCGCCAGGTAGTCGGAGTAGCGGCGGGGCATGCCCTCGGCGCCCAGCCAGTGCTGGACCAGGAAGGTGCCGTGGAAGCCGGCGAACAGCGTCCAGAAGGTGATCTTCCCGAGCCGTTCGTCGAGCATCTTGCCGGTGAACTTCGGCCACCAGAAGTGGAAGCCGGCGAACATCGCGAAGACCACGGTGCCGAACACCACGTAGTGGAAGTGCGCCACCACGAAGTACGAGTCGGTGACGTGGAAGTCCAGCGGCGGCGAGGCCAGGATGACCCCGGTCAGGCCGCCGAAGAGGAAGGTGACCAGGAAGCCCGCGGACCAGAGCATCGGTGTCTCGAAGGACAGGCTGCCCTTCCACATGGTGCCGATCCAGTTGAAGAACTTCACCCCGGTGGGGATCGCGATCAGGAAGGTCATGAAGGAGAAGAACGGCAGCAGCACAGCCCCGGTGGCGTACATGTGGTGTGCCCACACCGTCACCGACAGGCCCGCGATCGCGATGGTCGCGCCGATCAGGCCCATGTAGCCGAAGATCGGCTTGCGGGAGAAGACCGGGATGACCTCGCTGATGATGCCGAAGAACGGCAGCGCCAGGATGTACACCTCCGGATGGCCGAAGAACCAGAACAGGTGCTGCCACAGCAGCGGCCCGCCGTTGGCCGCGTCGAAGATATGGGCCCCGAACTTCCGGTCGTACTCGAGCGCGAGGAGCGCGGCGGCCAGGACCGGGAAGGCGAGCAGGACCAGCACGCTGGTGAGCAGCACGTTCCAGGTGAAGATCGGCATGCGGAACATCGTCATGCCGGGAGCGCGCATGCAGATGATCGTGGTGATGAAGTTGACCGCGCCCGCGATGGTGCCGAAGCCCTGGAGGGCGAGTCCCATGATCCACAGGTCGTTGCCGAGGCCCGGCGAGCGGATGGCGTCCGACAGCGGGGAGTAGGCGGTCCAGCCGAAGCTGGCCGCGCCGTCCGGGGTGAGGAAACCGCCGAGCGCGATCAGCGAGCCGAACAGGTAGAGCCAGTAGGCGAGCATGTTCAGCCGCGGGAAGGCGACGTCGGGGGCACCGATCTGCAGCGGCATGATCCAGTTCGCGAAACCGGTGAAGAGCGGGGTCGCGAACATGAACAGCATGACCGTGCCGTGCATCGTGAACGCCTGGTTGAACTGCTCGTTCGACACGATCTGCAGACCGGGCCGGGCCAGCTCGGCGCGCATGAGCAGCGCCATCACGCCACCGACGCAGAAGAACGTGAACGACGTGACCAGGTAGAGGGTGCCGATCCGCTTGTGGTCGGTGGTGGTCAGCAAGGCGACGACGGCCCGGCCCGGCCGGCGCTGCGCCGGAGGAGCCGCCGGCCGGGGCGACGAGGCGGGCGGCGACAGGGCGGGCAGGGTCACGGCTTTCCTCCATGCGTGCGAGACCTCCGGGCATGGAGTGCCTGTGCGGCACCGGAACCCGGCCTCCACCAAGGTATCTCTCTCGCGAGAGAAATAAATTTAGGGGTGGGTATGGGGAGGATGTTCCGCAGCCGGGCCTTTCAGCGCGTCGATCCCGTCAGGCGGGCCAGTGGCCCGGCCTCGCGCGGCAGGCGGCCGTTCAGGTTGCCCAGGCGCCACTCGGGCACCCACGGCACGCGGTAGACGTCGATCATCGACTCGATGCGGCGGACCCGCTGGGAGAGGGGGCGGGGGAGGCGGCCCGGAGCGTCCGCCACCAGGACCACGGCATCGAGATCGAGACCGTACGGGACCTCACCGCGCCGGAACATCTCCACGGCCGGGACGACGGTCTCCAGTCCGGACGCGTGGGTCCGGGCGACGAGCAGCACCGCCTGCGGATCGCCCGGTCCGGGCCAGGCGCGGCCGCTGTCGTGGCCGCCGTGCACCGCGGCGAGCGTGGAGACGCCGGCGCCGCCATGGGCGCCGACCCAGGAGAAGCGCCGGGCTGCCGCATGGGCGTGGGCGGGCTCCGGCGGGCCCGGTTCCGGCGCCCCCACCGGCCCTCGGATCCAGATCTCCGGCCCCTGTCGCATGTCTGTACGCATGCCCACTCTCCTGCCTCGTCATCCCGGTCCCCATGCCGGTGGACAGCGGGCAGAAGACGGCGGGCAGAAGACAGCGGACAGCGGACACGGGAGAAGAGCACGGTGAGAAGGGCACGGTGAGAAGGGCACGGTGAGAAGGGCACGGGAAGGGTCCCGAATGGGGGACGGCCGTTGGGACGAGCCTGTGACAACGCGGTGACGTGAGAAGCCGGGCTCAGCGGACAGACTCGTCGGTAGGTTCACGACCCGAATGAGGGGACGATGGCGCGACTCAGCCGCGAGAAGAAGCGGGAACAGCAGCAGGCCGCACACGCGGCGAATCTTGCGGCAGTGCCGATCGATGTCCATGTGCCCGTCGCCGGGGGTGGCGGCGCGGGCACGCGGAGGGCATCCGTCGGTGGGGTGCTGGTGATCGCCGGACCCGGTGAGGAGGTCCAGCAGGCGGTGCTGAACCGGCTCCACCGCATCGCCGTCGCCTCGGGGCACTCCGTCCTGGCCACCATCCACGACGAACGCATCGGCTACGTCGTCCCGCTCCAGGTCGACCCGGACGGCGCCAGCCGCTTCAGGGGGGAGCCGAGGCCGATGGCACCGGAAACGGAGCCAGAGCCGGGGGCGAGGCCGGAGCCCACGTCGGAGCCCGGCCCGGCACGGGTGCCGGGCCGGGGTGTAGCCCAGCAGCAGCCGGTGGCCGCGCCGCACGAGGGCGCCCTGCCCTTCTCCGCAGCCCCGGTCCCGGTCCCGGCCCCGGCTGCCGTCCCGTCCCCGCGCTCCGGGCGTGACCGGCCCACCCACGTTCTGCGCCCCGTACCGGACCCGGCGCCGACACCGGACCCGGAGCCGACCCCGGACCCGGACCCGGCCCCGGCATCGATCCCTGCCCCGGATCCGGCACCTGACCTCGTACGGGACTCCGCCCCCGCCTTCCGGCCGCGTCCGGTGCCCGGGGCGGCGGGAGCGACACCCCCGGGGACGGTCGCGCCGCCGACGGGCGAGTTCGGCCCGCCTCCGTCCATGGACGCGCGGCCGCACCCCGCTCCCGGGGCCGACGGCCTCTCCTGGACCCCGCCGGCGCCCCCGAGGCCCCCGGCGCCTCCCCTCCCCCCGGCCGACCGGATACCGAGCCCCCTGCCCGCGACGGCCGACCCGGCGCCGGAAGCGGTTCGTCCCCGGACGCCCGCACCGCGCCCGGAGGCCGTGCACGGCACCGGCACCGACCTCGATCCCAAGCCGACCCCGCCCCGCGGCTTCGACGCCGTGGCGGAGGCGGTGCTCGCCGACGAGCCGCCGGCCGTGCCGGGCGAGACCCGTCTGGCCGAGCCCATGGGCCGGATCAACGACGCCGTCCGGGCGGGCCGGATCGACACGGCGGCACGACTGGCCGGGGAGACGGTGACCGAGGCCTCGCGGACTCTGGGGCCCGAGCATCCCGAGGTACTCCGGCTGCGCGAGCTGACCGCGTACATCGCCTACCTCGGCGACGAGCCGCTGCACGCCTTCCGGCTCTCTCTCGAGCTCGCCGGGATCCACCGCCGGGCGGGCGACGCGGAGGCCGCCTACGGCAGCGTCTGCAGCGCGGCCACCGCCTGGCGCGCGGTGCGCGACCCGCTGCGCGGGCTGGAGCTGGGGCGCGACCTGATCGAGCTGTGGACCGCACTTGCCACCGAGGACGGCCCGGCCGCCGACGAGATCGAGGAACTGGAGTCCGCCCGCGCCCGCATGGGCCGCCTGACCGACCGCGCCCGCGCCCAGCACGGGTGAGTGCGTCAGTGCACGCAGTACTCGTTGCCTTCCGGGTCCGTCATCACGCTCCATGAACCGGACGGTTCCCGCACGTGCCGGAGCACCTTCGCGCCGAGCCGCTCCAGTCGCCGCACCTCTTCCTCGCGGCGCCCCTCACCGGGGTGCAGGTCGAGGTGGAGCCGGTTCTTGACCGTCTTCGTCTCCGGGACCCGCTGGAAGAGCAGCCGCCGCCCCAGACCCGTACCGCTCTCCTCCTCGTACGGGTCGTCGGGGTGCCGCACCGCGATCAGGTCCCGGAAGGCGCGACGGCCGTGGCGCTCGACGGTGAGGTCGGCCGTCACGGCGCCCAGACCGAGCAGTTTCCCGATGAGCGGGCTGTTGTCCTCGACCGTGTACCCGAGGGCGGCGGCCCAGAAGTCGGCCTGTGCGTGGGGATCGACCGCGTCGATGACGAGCTTCCAGTGGAGGGGAGCGACGGCAGCGACAGGAGTGTCGGAGGTCTCGGACGAGCCGGGCGTGGGTGATGCCGGTGGCTGAGTCATGGAGCCATTCAACGCGCTGAGAAGCGTCAGGGCCCGACCTTCGGCGCGTCCACCGCGTCCACCGCGTCCACCGTGTTCACCGCGTCCATCGGCTTCACCGCGTCCACCGGCTTCGCCACGACCGAGGGGTCCACCGCGCTGGTCGCCGCGCCGGTCGCTGCCGCCGCCGCCACCACCTTCGCCCGCTCCCTGGCGAGCGTGCGGGCGCTGCGGCGGGCGGTGCGCAGCGCGTCCCAGGTCAGCAGCATGAGCGCCAGCCACACCAGTGCGAATCCGGCCCAGCGCTCGGGCGGCATGGCCTCCTTGAAGTAGAGGATGCCGAGCAGGAACTGGAACACCGGGGCCAGATACTGGAGCAGCCCCATCGTGGACAGCGGCACACGGATCGCGGCGGCACCGAAGCAGACCAGGGGAATCGCGGTGACGATCCCGGTGGCGGCGAGCAGCGCCGCGTGTCCCGCGCCCTCGGCGCCGAACGTGGAGTCGCCCCGGCTGCTCAGCCACAGCAGATAGCCGAGCGCGGGCAGGAACTGGATGGCCGTCTCGGCGGCCAGCGACTCGATACCGCCGAGGTTGACCTTCTTCTTCACCAGCCCGTAGACGGCGAAGGAGAAGGCGAGGCAGAGCGAGATCCACGGCGGGCGGCCGTAGCCGACGGTGAGGACGACCACCGCGGCGAAACCGACCCCGACCGCCGTCCACTGCACGGGCCGCAGCCGTTCCTTCAGCAGCAGCACGCCGATGGCGATGGTGACCAGCGGGTTGATGAAGTAGCCGAGGGAGGCCTCGACGACGTGCCCGGAGTTCACCGACCAGATGTACACGCCCCAGTTCACGGTGATGACCGCCGCGGCGACCGTGACCAGGGCCAGTCTGCGAGGCTGCCGCAGCAGCTCCCCGAGCCAGGCCCAGCGGCGTATGAAGAGCAGGGCGGCGCCCACGAAGAGCAGCGACCAGACCATCCGGTGGGCCAGGATCTCCACGGCCTCCGCGGGCTTGAGCAGGGGCCAGAAGAGGGGGACGAGTCCCCACATGCCGTACGCCGCGAAGCCGTTCAGCAGTCCCTTGCGCCGCTCGCCGGCCGACTTCTCGGTCACGGGCCCTCCTTCTCACCTGATGCACCGGACGTACTCGACGCGACCGGCGCACCCGGCGCGTGCCCTGCTGCGAACGACGCCCGACGCCCGCCCGGACGACGGTAACGCCGGACGCCCCCGGGTGTCATGCCCGTATCGGAATACGGTCATGACATGCAGGGGCGTCCGGGCTGCGGACCTGCGGGAGGTCAGCCCTTCAGGGCGGCGGCGATGGCGTCCGCGAGCGGGGTGGCCGGGCGGCCGGCCAGACGGGCCAGGTCGCCACTGGTGACGACCAGCTCACCCTTCTCGATGGAGAGGTCCACGCCGGCGAAGATGGCGGCCACGGGCTCGGGGAGTCCGGCACCGGCCAGGATGCCGGTGAGCTCCTCGGCCGTGACCGGCTGGTAGGCGATCTCCCTGCCGGTCTGCCGGCTCAGCTCGGCCGCGTACTCGGCGAGGCTCCACGCCTCGTCGCCGCCCAGCTCGTACGTCTTGTTCTCGTGGCCCTCGCCGGTGAGCACGGCCACGGCGGCCGCGGCGTAGTCGGCGCGCGCGGCGGAGGAGATACGGCCCTCACCGGCGGCGGCGACGACCGCGTCGTGCTCCAGCACCGGGGCGAGGTTCTCGGTGTAGACCTCGTGGTACCAGCCGTTGCGCAGCAGGACGTACGGCACGCCGGAGTCCAGCAGGGCCTTCTCGGTGCCGCGGTGGTCGTCGGCGAGCGCGGCGGTCAGCGTCCGGGGGGCGCTGGTGTAGGCGAGGAGGGCGACACCGGCGGCCTTGGCGGCCTCGATGACCCGCCGGTGCTGCTGCACCCGGCCCTTGTCGAACTCGTTGCCCGAGATCAGCAGCACCTTGTCGCCCGCCGCGAACACGCCGTCGAGGGTCTCGGGGGCGTTGTAGTCGGCGACCGCGAGCCGGACGCCGCGCTCCGCCAGGTCGGCAGCCTTCTCCGGGCTGCGTACGACGGCGGTGACCTGCTCGGCCGGAACCTTCTCCAGCAACTGCTCCACGACGTGGCGGCCGAGGTTTCCGGTGGCTCCGGTGACGACGATGCTCATGATCAGAACTCCTTGTGGGGGTGCGTTGGCGCCAACGCTAGGACCCACACTAACTTTTTGTAAGTACCCACTTTGAAGTAAGGTACTGGCATGACAGTAAGTGCGAGTGTGTTCGCGCCTCCCGTGCCGGCGTCCGGGCCCCTGCTGAGCGAGCAGGAGGCGATGTGCCCGCACCGCCTGGTCCTGGAACATGTGACGAGCCGCTGGGGCGTGCTCGTGCTGATCCGGCTCCTGGAGCGGCCCCACCGCTTCAGCGAGCTGCGCCGAGCGATCGGCAGGGTCAGCGAGAAGATGCTCACCCAGACCCTCCAGACGCTGGAGCGCGACGGCCTCGTCCACCGTGACGCCAAACCGGTGATCCCGCCACGCGTCGACTACTCCCTCACCGACCTGGGGCGCGAGGCCGCCGAACAGGTGCGCGCGCTGGCTTTGTGGACCGAGCGGCGCATGGACGGCGTACTGGCCGCCCGCCAGGCGTACGACGAGGCCCGGCGGACGCACGCCGACAAGGCCCGGACGCTCTGAAGCGTCCGGGCCTCGTGCGGGGCGTTCCGCGTGCGGTCGTCCCTGGAGCGGCCGTACAGCGGGAGGCCTCACCTCAGGAGGCCGTACCGCCTCGGGCGACTGCTCAGCCGACGACCGTCCATGTGTCGTTGCCCGCCAGCAGCGCGCCGAGTTCGCCCTTGCCGTGCTGCTCGACGGCGCTGTCCAGCTGCTCCGCCATCAGCGTGTCGTAGACCGGACGGTCCACGGAGCGGAAGACACCGATCGGGGTGTGGTGCAGGGTGTCCGGATCGGCGAGCCGGGACAGCGCGAACGCGGTGGTCGGGGACGCCGAGTGCGCGTCGTGGACCAGGATCTCCGCCTCGTTCTCCGGCGTCACCGTGACCACCTCCAGGTCCCCGGTGGTCCGGTTCCGGACGACGCCCTTCGCACGGTCCGCGCCGAAGCGGATCGGGCTGCCGTGCTCCAGCCGGATCACCGCATCCTCGGCCTGCTGCCGGTCCTTGAGGACCTCGAAGGCGCCGTCATTGAAGATGTTGCAGTTCTGGTAGATCTCGATCAGGGCGGTGCCCGGATGGGCGGCGGCCTGGCGCAGCACCTCGGTCAGATGCTTGCGGTCCGAGTCGACCGTACGGGCCACGAAGGACGCCTCCGCGCCGATCGCCAGCGACACCGGGTTGAAGGGCGCGTCCAGCGAACCCACCGGCGTCGACTTGGTGATCTTGCCGATCTCGGAGGTCGGCGAGTACTGGCCCTTGGTCAGACCGTAGATCCGGTTGTTGAACAGCAGGATCTTCAGATTGACGTTACGGCGCAGTGCGTGGATCAGATGGTTGCCGCCGATGGACAACGCGTCCCCGTCACCGGTGACGACCCACACGCTCAGGTCCCGCCGGGACGCCGCCAGGCCCGTCGCGATCGCGGGGGCGCGGCCGTGGATGGAATGCATCCCGTAGGTGTTCATGTAGTACGGGAAGCGGGACGAACAGCCGATGCCGGAGACGAAGACGATGTTCTCCTTCGCCAGCCCGAGCTGGGGCATGAAGCCCTGCACGGCGGCCAGGACGGCGTAGTCGCCGCAGCCGGGGCACCAGCGCACCTCCTGGTCGGACTTGAAGTCCTTCATCGACTGCTTGGCCTCGGCCTTGGGCACCAGGGCGAGCGCGTCGCCGAACGGGGAGTCCTCGTGGGAGGAGTCCCCGCGGGGGGAGTCGCCGAGAGAGGACGGGCCGTCTGCCAGTGTCTCAGTCATCGATGGCCTCCTTCAGCGCCTCGGCAAGCTGCTCCGCCTTGAACGGCATGCCGTTGACCTGGTTGTAGGAGTGGGCGTCGACCAGGTACTTCGCCCGGATCAGGGTGGCGAGCTGGCCGAGGTTCATCTCTGGTACGACCACTTTCTCGTAACGCTTCAGGACCTCCCCCAGATTCCGCGGGAAGGGGTTGATGTGGCGCAGATGGGCCTGCGCGATCGCGCCCCCTGCGCCCCTGATGCGCCGTACGGCTGCGGTGATGGGCCCGTAGGTGGATCCCCAGCCGAGCACGAGCACCCTGGCGTCGCCGTCCGCGTCGTCGACCTCCAGGTCGGGGACGTCGACCCCGTCGATCTTCGCCTGCCGGGTGCGCACCATGAAGTCGTGGTTGGCCGGGTCGTACGAGATGTTGCCCGTGCCGTCCTGCTTCTCGATGCCGCCGATCCGGTGCTCCAGACCCGGTGTGCCCGGGATCGCCCACGGCCGGGCCAGCGTCCGCGGGTCCCGCTGGTACGGCCAGAACACCTCCGTGCCGTCGTCCATCGTGTGGTTGGGGCCCTGCGCGAACCGCACTCGCAGGTCGGGCAGCTCCTCCGTGTCCGGGATGCGCCAGGGCTCGCTGCCGTTGGCCAGATAGCCGTCGGAGAGCAGGAAGACCGGCGTCCGGTACGTCAGCGCGATGCGGGCCGCCTCGAGCGCCGCGTCGAAGCAGTCGGCCGGTGTGCGCGGCGCGACCACCGGGACCGGCGCCTCGCCGTTGCGTCCGTACATCGCCTGGAGCAGGTCCGCCTGCTCGGTCTTGGTGGGCAGGCCCGTGGACGGGCCGCCGCGCTGGATGTCCACGATCAGCAGCGGCAGCTCCAGCGACACCGCGAGACCGATCGTCTCGGACTTCAGCGCCACCCCCGGACCCGACGTCGTCGTCACGGCCAGCGAACCGCCGAAGGCCGCCCCCAGTGCGGCGCCGATGCCGGCGATCTCGTCCTCGGCCTGGAAGGTCCGCACACCGAAGTTCTTGTGCCGGCTCAGTTCGTGCAGGATGTCCGACGCCGGTGTGATCGGGTACGACCCCAGGAACAGCGGCAGGTCCGCCTGCCGGGACGCCGCGACCAGCCCGTACGCCAGGGCCAGGTTGCCGGAGATGTTGCGGTACACGCCCGGCGGGAACGCCGTGGCGGCCGGGGCCACCTCGTAGGAGACGGCGAAGTCCTCCGTCGTCTCCCCGAAGTTCCAGCCCGCGCGGTACGCGGCGATGTTGGCCGCCGCGATGTCCGGCTTCTTGGCGAACTTCGAGTTCAGGAACCTCTCCGTGCCCTCGGTCGGCCGGTGGTACATCCAGCTCAGCAGGCCGAGCGCGAACATGTTCTTGCTGCGTTCGGCCTCCTTGCGGGAGAGGTCGAACTCCCTCAGCGCTTCGATCGTCAGCGTCGTCAGCGGCACCGGATGGAGGCTGTAACCGTCGAGCGAGCCGTCCTCCAAGGGGTTGCTCGCGTAGCCGACCTTCTGCAGCGCCCGCTTGGTGAACTCGTCCGTGTTGACGATGATCTCCGCACCGCGAGGCAGATCCCCGATGTTCGCCTTCAGGGCGGCCGGGTTCATCGCCACCAGTACGTTCGGCGCGTCACCGGGGGTGAGGATGTCGTGGTCGGCGAAGTGGAGCTGGAAGGACGAGACACCCGGCAGGGTGCCGGCCGGGGCACGGATCTCGGCGGGGAAGTTCGGCAGGGTCGACAGGTCGTTGCCGAAGGAGGCCGTCTCCGAGGTGAAGCGGTCACCGGTGAGCTGCATACCGTCACCCGAGTCTCCCGCGAACCTGATGATCACCCGGTCCAGACGGCGGACGTCCTTCCCACCCGCCGCTTTGCGCTGCTCTCCTAGGACTGTTCCGTCGGCCTGCTCCGCTGGGCTGCTGACCTGACTGGTCACTGAACTGGACCTCCTCGAGGGCGGCTGTCCGGGACCGGCCCTCCCTCGGGCCGTCCCTGGATCAACCCTACGTCCGTAAGGGTCGCCTTCCTCGGGTCATTCGCATCTTGGACACGACTTGGCGACGTCCCACGCGACGCCGGTACGACATACGGAGCGCCGACGTGTCCCGCCTCCTGCCCGGATCCCCCCTGGTCGCCGACCCACCGGCTCCTGCCTTCCAGGACGTCCCCCGCCCACCGGCGGTTCAACCGGAGCGTGCCGGTGTCAGCCGGGGCGTGCCGACGTCACCCGAAGGTGGGTCAGGGGGTTCCGGTGGAGGGGCGGAGGGGCGGAAGGGCTCAGGGACGCAAGGACGGAGGGAGGCAGGGGGCGCAGGGTTCAGGAGTGACAGGTACGCAGAGGTTCAGGAGTTGAGGTAGGTGAGGACCGCGAGCACCCGGCGGTGATCACCGTCGCTCGGGGAGAGCCCCAGCTTCAGGAAGATGTTGCTGACGTGCTTCTCCACGGCTCCGTCGCTCACCACCAGCTGCCGGGCGATCGCCGAGTTCGTCCGCCCCTCGGCCATCAGCCCCAGAACCTCCCGCTCACGCGGGGTGAGTCCCGCGAGAACGTCCTGCTTGCGGCTGCGCCCGAGCAACTGCGCCACCACCTCGGGGTCCAGTGCCGTACCGCCCTCGGCCACGCGCACCACCGCGTCCACGAACTCCCGCACCTCGGCCACCCGGTCCTTGAGCAGGTAGCCGATGCCCCGGCTGGAACCGGCGAGCAGCTCCGTGGCGTAGCGCTCCTCCACGTACTGCGACAGCACCAGCACCCCGACACCCGGATGCTGCTTGCGCAGCTGGACGGCGGCCCGCACCCCCTCGTCGGTGTGCGTCGGCGGCATCCGGACGTCGGCCACCACGACGTCCGGCAGCTCTCCCTGATCGTTCAGCTCGGCGATCGTCTTGATCAGCGCGTCGCCGTCGCCGACCCCGGCCACGACATCGAGCCCCCGGTCGGTCAGCAGCCGGGTCAGACCCTCCCGCAGAAGCACTGAATCCTCGGCGATGACCACGCGCACCTTGTCCTCCATGTTTCCTCGGCCCCCACGCCCCTCCTCCGCGCCCGCCCGTGCGGCGGGTCCGGCTGAGGGCATCAGCATCCCAGCATCCGGTGGGCGATGCGGAGGGGCATAGGGGAGAAGTCTTCGCGGGCAGGGGCCCGCACCGGTCGAAGGGCCATGCCCTGGCACGGGACAGGGCCATGTTCTGGCACGGGGCAGGGGCGTTTCCCGGCACAGGAGTGTGTGCGGGTCCGGGCCCGCCGCCCGTACCCGCACACCTGTCGGTCGCTTCCGCGTCGTCAGCCGCCGCTCATCCGCTCACCCGCTCACCCGCTCATCTGCCGGTCGGCTGACCTGTTGACCTGCTGATGCGCTGACCGCCGTCCTGTTCATCCACCGGCGCGCTCTCCCGGTCACTGCATCCGCTCCGTCCGCCAGGGCAGCTCCGCCGTCACCCGGGTCGGGCCGCCGGCCGGTGAGTCGACGACCAGGATTCCGTCCACCGCGTCCAGCCGCTCCGCGAGACCGGCGAGTCCGGAGCCCTCGGACACCTCGGCGCCGCCCACGCCGTCGTCCTCGACCTGCACCATCAGCCGGTTCTCCGTCCGCCACACCTCCACGGCCGCCCGGGTCGCCCGCGCGTGCTTGCTGATGTTCTGCAGCAGCTCGGAGACGGTGAAGTAGGCGATGCCCTCGATCGCCGGCGCCGGGCGCTCCACCAGATCCACCTCGACCTGCACCGGGACCGTGCACCGGGAGGCCACCGACGACAGGGCCGCGTCGAGACCGCGGTCGGTCAGCACGGCCGGGTGGATGCCGCGCGCCAGGTCCCGCAGCTCCTGCAGCGCCGTCTTCACCTCGCCGTGCGCCTCGTCGACCATGTGCGCCGCGGCCCGCGGGTCCTCCCTCAGCTTCTCCTTCGCCAGCCCCAGGTCCATGGCCAGCGCCACCAGCCGGGCCTGCGCCCCGTCGTGCAGATCGCGCTCGATGCGCCGCAGGTCCGCCGCCGCCGTGTCCACCACGGCGCCCCGGTCGGACTCCAGCTCGACCACCCGCGTCGCCAGCCGCGACGGCCCGAGCAGCCCGTGCACCAGCAGCCGGTCCACCATGGTCAGCGCCCGCACGATCCACGGCGTGGCGAGGGTGAACAGCAGTCCGATCAACGCGGTCACCGTGATCTCGAACGGGTTGTCCAGATAGATCTGGTGCTGCCCGTCGCCGTACAGCTGTATCCCGCCTTGACCGGCGTACATCGGGAACACCCAGAACCACAGGGGGTAGGTCAGCAGCGACCAGCCGATCGACCAGACGGTCACCGCGACGGCGAAGGCGAACACCGCCCACGGCAGGTGCAGCATCGCGTACAGCAGCGACCGCCACGAGGCGCCGCTCTTCAGCACCGCCCCCATCCAGGCCACGAACCCCTGGCGCTTCATCCGCAGCGGCTCCGGCTCGGCCACGTCCAGGCCCAGCAGCCCCCGCGCCCGCATCCGCTCCAGCGCCCCGAACCCGCGGCAGCCGGCGAGCCCGGCGGCCAGCACCGGTACGCCGAGGAACGTCACCAGCAGACCGGCCCCCAGCGACACCATCGTGACCGCGTAGGTGAAGAGCAGAACGCTGATCGGCAGACTCAGCAGGACGTACACCAGCTCGCGCCAGGTCCGCGCCTCGACCGGTGCCCGCAGCACGGCCGGCACCCGGTGCCGCCGCTCACCCGCCCTCCCGGCACCGCCGGTACTCCCGGGGTGTCCGATGGGCGTGCTGTGGAGCCCGTAGCCCTGTCCGTACTCGGTGGCCATCGGCGTCGTCCTTCTCCTCGTCCGGCGGCTGTGCTGTCGTATCCCCAGGCTCCTCCGCAGCAGGCCGGTGGACCATGGAGTACGTCGCAGTCTTGGACGGGGGGTTTTCCCTACCTCCGACCGGGACGGACAGCCGTGCGCGCGGCCGTGCGCACGGCGGTGCGTCGGGTGCGACCGTGTGGGGTGCGACCGTGTGGGGTGCGCGTGAGGCGGGCGCGGCTGAGTCGGTCGGGCGCGCTACGTGGCCGGCCGTACGGAGTCCTGCGTGGGCGTGGGCGTACGCATGTCCTCGGCGAGAGCGCCGGAACGGTCCCGCCACGGCAGCTCCGCCGTCACCGTCGTCGGGCCGCCCTCCGGCGACTCCACGACGAACAGACCGTCGACCGCGCCCAGCCGGTCCGCGAGACCCCGCATCCCCGTACCGCCGTCCAGGCTCGCGCCTCCGTGGCCGTCGTCCTCCACCTGGATGAGCAGGCGGCCCTCCGAACGCCACACCTCGACCGAGGCCGTACGCGCCGCACTGTGCTTGCTGACGTTCTGCAGCAGCTCGGAGACGGTGAAGTAGGCGATGCCCTCGATGGCCGCGGCCGGCCGCTCGGTGAGATCGACCGTCACCCTCACCGGCACCGTGCAGCGCGAGGCGACCGACGAGAGGGCCGCGTCGAGACCGCGGTCGGTCAGCACGGCCGGGTGGATGCCGCGGGCCAGGTCCCGCAACTCCTGCAACGCCAGTTTCACCTCGCCGTGCGCCTCCTCGACCATCGACGCCGCCGCGTCGGGATCCTCCAGCAGCTTCTCCTTGGCCAGGCCCAGCCCCATGGCCAGGTTGACCAGCCGGGCCTGCGCACCGTCGTGCAAGTCGCGCTCGATCCGCCGCAGATCCGCCGCGGCCGTGTCGACCACGGCCCCCCGGTCGGACTCCAACTCGGCTATGCGCCGCTCCAGCTCGTCGGACGGCGACAGCAGGCCGCGCACCATCGCCCGGTCCGCGTTGGCCAGCCCCCGCGCGATGAACGGCAGCACGGGCCACAACACGAACAGCGAGGTCAGCGTGACGGTGAAGGTGACGATGCCCCACGGCAGGCGTATCACCTCGTACAGTGCCGTGCGCCAGCCCACCGGGTCCTTCAGCGCCATCCACAGCCGCGGCAGGAACCCCCCGGCGCCGTGCAGCGGCAGCCGGCTCGGTTCCTCCACCCGCACTCCGAGCAGCGCCCTGGCCCGCGCCCGCTCCCCCCTGCCCAGCAGCCGCGTCCCCATCAGACCGGCCGCGAGCAGCGGGAACCCGACCACCGTGACGGTCAGCCCGAGACCCAGGAACAGCACGGTCACGACATAGGTGAAGCCCACCAGCGACACCGGAAGGTTCGCCAGGAGATGGGCGATCTCCTTCCAGGTGTGCCGGTCATAGGCGAAACGCGCCGGTGGCGGGCGGTCGGCAGGAGAAGGGAAGGGCTCGGTCATGTGTCATAGCGTGCACGGCCCCGGGGACCCACGCCATGAGGTGGACCCCTGATATCCACTGGGGAAATCCCCACCCCCGTGCCAGGGGGTGACGGGCTGCTTACGGGGCACTTATCAGGGCCTAGACTCCCGTGCGTACAGATCGTCGAACAGCGAGGGGCGGACGTGCGGCAACCGACCGGCGTCGATCCGACCGGCTTCGACCCGACAGGCTTCGACATGACCAGCAGCGATCCGGCTGCCGCGATTGCTTCACACCAGATCGTGGCGGCAGACTACTTCCAGGCGTACTCGGTCGTCGGACTGCTCGCCGTCGTCGGCGTGCTGTTCGTCGCCTTCGCCTTCGGCGCAGGACGCCTGCTGCGGCCGGTGGTACCCACGCCCGAGAAGCTCATGACGTACGAATGCGGAGTCGACCCCGTCGGCGAGGGCTGGGCCCACACCCAGGTCCGCTACTACGTCTACGCCTTCCTCTACGTGATCTTCGCTGTCGACTCGATCTTCCTCTTCCCCTGGGCGACCGTCTTCGCCGCCGACGGCTACGGCGCGACCACGCTCGTGGAGATGTTCATCTTCCTCGGCTTCCTCGCCGTCGGCCTGCTGTACGCATACAAGAAGGGCGTCCTGACATGGACGTGACCCCCACCGACTCACCAAGCGCCGCCACCCCGTCGGGCGCGGGTCCGGGTTCGGTCCCGGGCCCGGATTCCGGACCGGTGCTGCTGCCCGAGCCCGTCGTGCTCCCCGCCGAAGGCGGCGGAAAGCTCGGCGCGCTCGCCCGGCTCGCCCCCGAGCCGATGAAGGTGATCCTCAACTGGGGCCGCCGCTATTCCCTCTGGGTCTTCAACTTCGGCCTCGCCTGCTGTGCGATCGAGTTCATCGCCGCGTCCATGGCCCGCCACGACTTCATCCGCCTCGGCGTCATCCCCTTCGCACCGGGACCGCGCCAGGCCGACCTGATGGTCGTCTCCGGAACGGTCACGGACAAGATGGCACCCGCGGTGAAGCGTCTGTACGAGCAGATGCCCGAGCCGAAGTACGTCATCTCGTTCGGCGCGTGCAGCAACTGCGGCGGTCCGTACTGGGACTCCTACTCCGTCACCAAGGGCGTCGACCAGATCATCCCGGTCGACGTCTACGTCCCCGGCTGCCCGCCGCGGCCCGAGGCACTGCTCCAGGGGATCCTGAAGCTCCAGGAGAAGATCGCCCGGGAGTCGCTGGGGGAGCGGTACGGCTCCGCTGGGCGAGGTGCTTCGGCGGCGGCGCTGCAGAGCGGGCTGGTGAAGCCGCCGGTGCCGGGGGAGCCCGGTGCGGTGAAGCCCGGCCGGGGGGAGGACCGATGACCGCGGCCGGCTGGCTCCCCGCCGACGCCGAGGAACTGTTCGGTACGGAGGCCACGGCCGAGGAGTCGTACGACGTCCTCACCGTCGACGTCCCGCCCGCCTCCTGGCTCCCGGCGCTGGAGACCGCGCGCGACCGGCTCGGCTGCACGTACTTCGACTGGCTGAGCGCGGTCGACGAGCCCGGCACGGGCTTCCGCGTCGCCGCCCACGTCGTGGCCCTCTCCCCGGTACGGCGCCTGCTCCTGCGTACGACCGTCCCGCACGAGGCCCCGGCGCTGCCCTCCGCGGTAGGCGTCTACGCGGGGGCCGCCTGGCACGAACGCGAGACGTACGAGATGTTCGGCGTCGACTTCACCGGCCACCCCGCACTCGACCACCTGCTCCTGCCGGACACCTTCGAAGGGCACCCCCTGCGCAAGGACTTCGTCCTCGCCGCCCGCGTCGCCAAGGCCTGGCCCGGCGCCAAGGAACCCGGCGAGTCCGAACACGGCGGCCCCAAGCGCCGCCAGATGCTTCCCCCGGGGGTCCCCGACCCCAATGAGTGGGGCCCCCTGAAGGGTCAGCTTCCCCCGGCCCCGTCCCGTCCGGCCCGGGGCGCGGGCAGGGCGGCCACCGGCACCGGTCCCGGACCCGCCGCAGGACGAGCGCCCGGAGACCGTCCGCTGCGCCGGACCCGTACGGCGGCGGAGGGTTCCGCGAGCCAGTCGGCTCCTGCGGGGACGGAGGGCGAGGGCCGTCCCGCACCGCCGCCGCGGCGGAACCGCACGGCGGCCGGGGGCTCCGTGAGCCAACAGGCCGCGTCCGCCCCCGAGCCCCCGGCCACCGACACCCCGGCACAGCCCGGAACACCCCCGCCGGCCACCCCCCGGACGCGCCGTGCCCGGAGCGCGAGCGAGGGCTCGGCATCCCAGCGTGAGCGGCCGACGCGCGAGCGGTCGACGGCAGCCGCATCCGGGACGTCCGAGGAGGCGGAGAGGGCCGCGGAGGACACTGTCGGCTCTGCTGCCGGTCCCGGTCCCGGTCCCGGTCCCGGTCCTGGTCCTGGCACCGACGCACCCGAAGCTCCGGCCGTCGGACGCCGCACCCGAAGTGCATCCGAAGGCTCCGCGAGCCAACGGCCCCAGGCGTCACCGTCGAAGCCCACCGATGAACAGCGTCCCCGCCGGGCACGCAGCGCGTCGGAAGGCTCCGCAAGCCGCCCGGCCACGCCGCCGGACGCGACCACGTCACCGGCTGCCACCGGGACGCCGGACACGACCACGCCGCCGGACACGACCGGGGCCTCAAAAGAGACGGAGGCGCCGGGCCGGACCGGAGCACCGGGCGCCAAGCCCTCCATCGCACCGCGCAGCCCGGACGCCCCCTGGCACAACGCCCGCCCGGCCCATGCCGAACCCGAGCCCGAGCCCGAACCCGAGCCCGAACCCGAGCCCGAACCCGAGCCCGAGCCCGACGCGGCAGGCGGATCCGAGACCGAACCCGAGGCCGAAGCAGAGGCTGAACCCGGGTCCGCTCCTGCCTCCGCCCCCACCCCCGACCCGGAGCCGGGCTCCTCGGGCCCCGCGGCCCCCGACACTCCCTCGGGAGGCCCGCGGTGAACGACGTGCTCGACGTCGCCCTGCGACTCCTGATCGTCTTCGTCGTCTTCCTCACCTTCCCTCTGATCGTCGGCCAGACCGAGCACAAGGTGATGGCGCACATGCAGGGCCGTCTGGGCCCGATGTACGCGGGCGGCTTCCACGGCTGGGCCCAGCTCGTCGCCGACGGCGTGAAGTTCGCGCAGAAGGAGGACGTGGTCCCGGCCGGTGCCGACCGCCGTGTCTTCCAGCTCGCCCCCGCCGTCGCCCTCCTGCCGTACCTTCTCGTCCTGCTCGCCATCCCGATCGGGCCGGGCGAGGGCGCCGTCGGGCAGGTGCTGGACGCGGGCGTGTTCTTCGTGCTCGCGGTGATGGGCGTGGGCGTCCTCGGCTCGCTGATGGCCGGGTGGGCCTCCGCCAACAAGTTCTCCCTCCTCGGCGGCCTGCGCACCGCCGCTCAGCTCCTCGCCTATGAACTGCCGATGCTGCTCACCGCCGCCTCGGTGGCGATGGCGGCCGGCACCGTCTCGCTCGTCGGCATCCTCGACGCGTTCGAGTGGTGGTGGCTGCCCTGGCAGATCGTCGGTGCGCTCGTCTTCTTCGTCGCCGGCCTCGCCGAACTCCAGCGGCCGCCCTTCGACATGCCCGTCGCCGACTCGGAGATCATCTTCGGCGCGTACACCGAGTACACCGGCCTGCGGTTCGCGCTCTTCCTCCTCGCCGAGTACGCCGGGATCGTCGTCCTGTGCGGCCTGACCACCGTCCTCTTCCTGGGCGGCTGGCACGGCCCGTGGGGCGCCGACGGCCTCGGCTGGGTCTGGACCCTGCTAAAGACCGCGGTCCTCGCCTTCGTCGTCATCTGGCTCCGCGTCACCCATCCCCGTCTGCGCGAGGACCAGCTGCAGAAACTCTCCTGGACCCTCCTCGTCCCCCTCGCCCTCGCCCAGATCGCCCTCACCGGCGTCGTCAAGGTGGTGATCTCCTAGCCATGTCCCCTCTTCCTGGCTTCCCCGGCTCCGGCCTGGCCAAGGGTCTGGCCGTCACCCTGCGGACGATGACGAAGAAGTCCGTCACCGCCCAGTACCCGGACACCCAGCCCGACCTCGCACCCCGCACCCGGGGGGTGATCGGTCTGTTCGAGGAGAACTGCACGGTCTGCATGCTGTGCGCCCGCGAGTGCCCGGACTGGTGCATCTACATCGACTCCCACAAGGAGACCGTCCCGGCGACGACGCCCGGCGGCCGTGACCGCAGCCGCAACGTCCTCGACCGGTTCGCCATCGACTTCTCCCTGTGCATGTACTGCGGTATCTGCATCGAGGTCTGTCCTTTCGACGCCCTGTTCTGGTCACCCGAGTTCGAGTACGCCGAGACCGACATCCGCGACCTCACCCACGAACGCGACAAGCTCCGCGAGTGGATGTGGACGGTCCCGGCCCCGCCGGCCCTCGACCCCGCCGCCGAGGAACCGAAGGAACTCGCCGCCGCCCGCAAGACAGCCGACAAACTGGCCGCCGCTCAGGCCACCGCCCAACCCGGCCCGCAGGCCGACCCGAAGGGGGAGGATTCGTGACCCTTGCCGCAGCCGCCGGCACGGTCGCGCACGCCACGACCACCACCGTCACCACCGCCGCCGAGGCACAGGGCTTCCTCTCCCCGACCGGTGTGGAGATCGCCTTCCTCCTTGTCGGCCTGGTCACCTTCGGTGCCGCCGTCGTCACCGTCACCACGAGGCAACTGGTGCACGCCGCCCTGTGGCTGGTGGTGGCCCTCGGCGGACTCGCCGTCGAATACCTCCTGCTCACCGCCGAGTTCATCGCCTGGGTGCAGGTCCTGATCTACGTGGGTTCGGTCGTCGTCCTGCTCCTGTTCGGTCTGATGCTCACCAGAGCGCCCATCGGCCGCTCCCCGGACGCCGACACCGGCAACCGCTGGGTCGCCCTCGCCGTGGCCGTCGCCGCGGCCGTCGCCCTGGTCTGGGTCGTCGTCGACGCCTTCCGCACGACCTGGATCGACCTGGACGGCGCGCCCGCCGGCTCCACCGACGTGACCGGCGCCAGCCTCTTCCAGCACTGGGTCCTCCCCTTCGAGGCCCTCTCCGTGCTCCTCCTGGCCGCCCTCGTCGGCGCGATCGTCCTCTCCCGCAGGGCGAACACGGCCGCCGCGGCACGGGAAGCCGGAGCACGGGAAGCCGGAGCACGGGAAGCCGGGGCACGGGAAAAGGCCGCCGGAGCCACCAACGGATCCCCCTCGGGATCAGCCCCTGGACCGGCCCCGGAACCAGCCCCCGGACCGGCCCGCGCGTCGACCGCCCGCCGCCGTGACGCGGAAGGGAACCGCTGATGCACCTCGCCTATCCCGTCGTGCTGTCCGCCCTCCTCTTCTGCACCGGCCTGTACGGAGTCCTCGCCCGCCGCAACGCGATCCTGGTCCTGATGTCGGTCGAGCTGATGCTCAACGCCGTCAACCTGAACCTGGTCGCCTTCGACGTCTGGCTCAGCAGGACCGCCGAGGAGACCCTGCACTCCGGTCAGGCCCTCGCCCTGTTCACCATCGCCATCGCCGCCGCCGAGATCGGCATCGGTCTGGCGATCGTCCTCGCCGTCCACCGCAACCGCGGCACCGCGGACATCGACAAGCTCCGCGACACCGCCGAGGGCCACGACCCCGACGGCACGGGCGGCTCCGGCGGGCCGGGCGGCTCCGTGTCCGACAGCGACGCCGACGCCCCCACGACCCGGGCGGCCGTCACGAAGGCCGAGGCCACCGCGTGACCACGACCACCCTCGCCGTCCTCGTCCCCCTCCTTCCGTTCCTCGGCGCGATCGCCGGACTGCTCCTGGGCCGGACGGCCCCGGGCTTCGTCCGCCCGCTCGCCGTCCTGCCCACGTTCACCGCCCTCGCGCTGGCCGTCGTGGTCGCCGTGCGCCAGGGCGGCGGCCGGGCCGTCGACGCCGCCACCGAGCTCACCCCCACCGGTTCCGTCCCCATCGAACTCGCCCTGCACATCGACGGCTTCGCCGCCCTCACCGCCGTGGTCGTCGGTGTCGTCGCCACCTGCGTGCAGATCTACTCGACGGGTTACCTCCGCGACGACCCGCGCTACCCCTCCTACGCGGCCCTCGTCTCCCTGTTCACCTCCGCGATGTTCCTCGTCGTCTACTCCGGCGACCTGATGGTGCTGCTGGTCGGCTGGGAAGTCATGGGCATCTGCTCCTACTTCCTCGTCGGCCACTACTGGGAGACCCCCGAGGCCCGCGCCGCCTCCCTCAAGGCCTTCCTGGTCACCAAGCTCGGCGACGTCCCCTTCCTCATCGGCCTGTTCGCCCTCGCCGGCGAGACAGGCTCCTTCCGGATCACCCACGTCCTCGACGCCGTCGCGAACGGCGGCATCGAGCACCCCACCCTGATCGCCCTGCTCCTCCTGGCGGGCGTGGCGGGCAAGTCGGCACAGTTCCCGCTGCACACCTGGCTCCCCGACGCGATGGCGGGCCCGACCCCCGTCTCCGCGCTGATCCACGCCGCGACGATGGTCGCCGCCGGTGTCTACTTCGTCGCCCGTCTCCTCCCGCTCTTCGCCGCCTCCCAGGCCGCGATGACCGTCCTCGCCGTCATGGCCGCCGTCACCATGGCCGGCTCGGCGCTCGCCGCGCTCGCCCAGGACGACATCAAACGCGTCCTGGCCTACTCGACGATCGGCCAGCTCGGTTACATGACCGGCGCCCTCGCCGTCGGCGAACGCGGAGCCGCCGTCTTCCACCTCCTGTCCCACGGCGCCTTCAAGGCGCTGCTGTTCCTCGTCGCCGGCGTGATCATCCACGCCGCCGGCACCAACTCACTGGCCGTCATGTCCCGCATGAGCCACCTGCGCGACCGCGTCCCCGACGCCTACTGGACGATGACCGTGGCGCTCCTCGCGCTGGCCGCGATCCCGCCGTTCAGCGGCTTCTTCTCCAAGGAGGCCGTCCTCGGAGCCGCCGAACACGTCGTCACCGGCCACACGGAGCAGGCCCCCGCCGCAGCGGGCTGGATCGTCCTCCTCGCCGGCCTGGTCACCGTCCTGCTCACCGCCGCGTACGCGACACGACTGTGGCTGCTGACCTTCCGCGGACACGGCGCCGAGGCCCCCGACCACGGCAGGCAGCCCCTCACCATGACCGTCGTGCTGTGGGTGCTCGCCATCCCCTCCCTCGCCCTGGGGGGCCTCGCCTTCCGCGTGCTCCCGGACTGGTTCGACGGCCACGACCTCACCCCGAGCCTCACCACCTCGGTACTCGGCACCGGCGTGGCCCTGGTCGGCGGCATCGTCACCTATGCCACCTGGCGGCACACCACCGCCCACGCCGCCCGCTTCCCTCTCGGCGCCGTCGCCGCCCACCCGGAGCGCGACGCCGGACAGGTCGAGGCGCAGGCGATCGCCAGCCACGAGCCCGCCTACGGAAACATCGCATCCGCACCCGACCCGTCGGACCCCGGACGGCTGCTGCTCGGCCCCCTGCACCGCCACGCGGCCGTCGGCTTCCACCTCGACGCCGTGTACACGGCCCTCTTCGTCCGGCCCGTCCAGGCCGCGGCCGGACTCGTCCGGTTCCTCGACCGCGAGGTCGTCGACACATACGTGCGCGGTGCGGGAACGCTGCCCCGATGGCTCGGCACCGCCGTACGACGTGCCCAGACCGGCAATCTGCAGACCTATGTGAGCGCGCTGCTCGCCGGCACCGTCATCCTCGCGGTCGCCGTCGTCCTCGCCGCCACGGGAGCGTGACCAGACGTGATCGATATCAGCGAGTCCGTGATGCAGTTCCTTCTGGCGTTCCTCGTCGTCGGCCCGCTCCTGGGTGCCGCCGCCGCTCTCCTCCCGGCCCCGCCGGGACTCAAGGGAAAGTCACCCGACCAGGCCGTGCTCCGGCACGGCGTGACCGTCACCGGCGCCGTCCTCGTCGCGGCGATCGTCCTCGCGCTCGGCTTCGACCACGACCAGCCGTCGAAGATGCAGGCCACGACCGACATCAGCTGGATCCCCGCACTCGACGTGCGGATCCACCTCGGCACCGACGGCATCTCCCTCCCCCTTCTGGTCCTGACCGCACTGCTGACCTTCCTCAGCGCGCTCCACACGTACTTCAAACCGCCCGCCGGCCCGTCCCCGAAGGCCTTCGTCGCCCTGCTGCTCGTCCTCGAGTCCGGCACTCTCGCGGCCTTCGCCGTCCTCGACCTGATCCTGTTCTTCCTCGCCTTCGAGATGGTCCTGATCCCGATGTACTTCCTCATCGCCCGCTGGGGCGGCGAGGGCCGGGCCGGGGCCGCCTGGAAGTTCGTCCTCTACACGGTGCTCGGCTCCGTGGTCATGCTGCTCGGCCTGCTCCTGATCGGAATCAAGGCGGGCACATTCGACATGGTGGCACTCGCCACTGACAACGGCCGGTCACTCACCGTGTCCGTGCAGATCATCGTCGTACTGGCGATCGGGATCGGGCTCGCGGTCAAGACCCCGATGTGGCCGCTGCACAGCTGGCTGCCCGACGCCCACACCGCCGCCCCGACCGTCGGCTCCGTCCTGCTGGCCGGCGTCCTGCTGAAGATGGGCACGTACGGGTTCGTGCGGATCCTGCTCCCCGCCGCACCGGACGGCTTCCGCACGTTCGCCCCCTACCTCGCCGCCTTCGCCGTCGTCGGCATCATCTACGGATCCCTCGCCTGCCTCGCCCTCGCGAGGCAGGGCGCGAAGGGCGACCTCAAACGCCTCATCGCCTACTCCTCCGTCGGCCACATGGGCTTCGTCCTCCTCGGCATCGCCACCATGACCCCGACCGGCGTCAACGGCGCCCTCTTCGCCAACATCGCCCACGGCCTCATCACCGGCCTGCTCTTCTTCCTCGTCGGCGCCCTCAAGGACCGCACCGGCACCGTCGACCTCGACACTCTCTCCCGCCTGTCGTCCGACCTCCGCTCCGCAACGAGCGGCTCCGCCGCACCGGACCGGCTCCCGGCCGGCGCCGCCCTCTACGGCCGGGCGCCGCGCCTCGGCGGACTGCTCGCCTTCGCCGCCGTCGCCTCCCTCGGCCTGCCCGGCCTCGCCGGATTCTGGGGAGAGATGCTCGCCCTCTTCGGCGCGTTCGACCCCGCCGCCGGACTCAGCCGCCCCGCCTTCCTCGTCTTCATGTCGATCGGCGCGTTCGGCACCCTGCTGACCGCGGCGTACCTGCTCGTCGTGGTCCGCAGGGTCTGCATGGGCGCCCCGTCGGAACAGGCCCCCGCGCTCACCGACGTCCGCGGCTACGAGTTCGCGGCCTGGACCCCGCTCGTCGTCCTCACCGTCGTCGCCGGACTGTGGCCCGGGGCCCTGATCGGACTGACCGATCCGGCCGTGCAGCAGCTCCTCACAGGAGGCACCCGATGAGCTCCCTCGTCCAGTCCGTCGACTGGCTCGCCATCGCGCCGCCCGTCATCGCGGCCCTCGTCGGACTCGCCGTCCTCGTCGCCGACCTGTTCGTCGGCGAGGCCAGGAAACCGCTCCTCGGCTGGCTCGCGGTGACCGGACTCGCCGCCGCCACGCTCATGCTGCTGCCCCTCCTCGACGCCGACCGCAGCACGTTCTGCCTGGTCGGCGACCCCGGAGTGTGCAGCTACACCGCCGACCGGTTCACCCTCGTCATCCAGTTCCTGGTGCTCGGCGGCGCGCTCCTGACCGCCCTCCTGTCGGTCACCGCCCTCAAGGACGCCGACAAGCGGCTCCCCGAGGGCGAGTACTGGTTCCTGTTGCTGTCCTCCGCCGCGGGCGCCGCCCTCCTGCCCGCCTCCCGCGACCTCGCGACCCTCGTCGTCGCCCTGGAGGTCGCCTCCCTGCCCGCCTTCGCCCTGGTCGGCCTCAGACACGGAGACCGGAAGTCGTCCGAAGCGGCACTGAAGTTCTTCCTGTCCTCGGTGACCGCCACCGCGGTCAGCCTCCTCGGCATCAGCTTCGTCTACGCCGCCACCGGGACCCTCCACCTCACCCTGGTGGCCGAACGCGTCCAGACCGTCGACGGACAGCTCCAGACCCTCGCCCAGACCGGCGTCGTCCTCACCCTCGTCGGCTTCGCCTTCAAGACGGCCGCCGTCCCCTTCCACTTCTGGGTGCCCGACACCTATGTGGGCGCCCCCCTGCCGGTCGCCGCCTACCTGTCGGTCATCGGCAAGGCGGTCGGCTTCACCGGCCTGATCCTCGTCACCGTCGTCGCCCTCCCGTCGTACGCCGAGGTCTGGGGTCCGGCCCTGGCCGCGCTCGCCGCCCTCACCATGACCGTCGGCAACGTCGGCGCCCTCGGACAGCAGGCCACGCGCGCGTACAGCGCGGTACGCCTCCTGGCCTGGTCCTCCGTCGGCCAGGCCGGTTACCTCCTGGTGCCGATCGCCGCCGCCGCGTACTCCGGCGACGCCGAGAAGTCGATCGGCTCCACCCTCGCCTACGCCCTCATGTACGGCGCGGTGAACCTGGGCGCCTTCGCCGTCGCCGCCCTGGTCGGCCGTACGAAGGTCCTCAACCGGGTCTCCGACTACCGCGGCCTGTACGCCTCCAGCCCGCTCACCGCCCTGCTCCTGGCCTTCTTCCTGCTGTGCCTCGCCGGACTCCCGCCCGGCATCATCGGCCTCTTCGCCAAGGTCACCGTCTTCTCCGCGGCCGTCGACGCCGGACTCGGCTGGCTCGCCGTCGTCATGGCCGTCAACGTCGTCATCGCGCTGGTCTACTACCTCCGCTGGACGGCCCTGCTGTTCCGCGCTCCCGACGGCGAACCGGCCGTGCACCGCGTCCCGGTCCCGCTCACCGCCGCGATCGCCCTCACCGGAGTCCTCGGCGTCGCCCTGTCCGGCGCACCCCAACTGATCCTGCGCTTCACCGACACCGGCCTGTTCTGACCCGGCCCCGGGACCATGCCGGTCCCCGCCTCCGGCCCCTGGCCCCCGAGGCCCGAGATCCCGAGGCCTTCCGCGTCTCCTCCGGCACCCTGCCCTCACCCACCGGCCGAGCTTTTCGGACACCGGACGGGCACGGCCGGCACGGCGCCGAGGACGGCCGTCACCCGGACGGTTTACACGCGCCACCACGCGCCCCGGGGAACCTGTGCCGCTCGCCTGGCGTTGACGAATACGGGAGGGTCCACTGGACGTGAGGCCAACACACCCGGGGCCACCGCAGGTCAGAAGGAAGATCGGCAGACAAGGGTCCCCCCGTCGCACGATTTGGAGGGCGTACCGTGCACCGCCGGCACAACGGGCTCAGAACCGCGGTCCTCCTCGGGGGACTGTCCGCGCTCATCATCGTCATCGGCAGCTTCTTCGGCCGTACGGGCCTCGTTGTCGCTGTCGTGATCGCGCTGGGCACCAACGCGTACGCGTACTGGAACAGCGACAAGCTCGCCCTGCGCGCGATGCGGGCCCGCCCCGTGAGCGAGTTCGAGGCTCCCGGCCTGTACCGCATGGTGCGCGAGCTCTCCACCCAGGCCCGCCAGCCCATGCCCCGCCTGTACATCTCCCCGACTGAGGCGCCCAACGCCTTCGCCACCGGCCGCAACCCGCGCAACGCCGCCGTGTGCTGCACCGAAGGCATCCTGCGCCTGCTCGACGAGCGCGAACTGCGCGGCGTCATCGGCCATGAGCTCAGCCACGTCTACAACCGGGACATCCTGATCTCCTCGGTCGCCGGCGCCCTCGCCTCCGTGATCATGTTCCTGGTCAACTTCGCCTGGCTGATCCCGATCGGCCGTTCCAGTGACGACGACGGCCCCGGCATCCTCGGCATGCTGCTGATCATGATCCTGGGTCCCCTCGCCGCTTCCCTCATCAAGCTGGCCATCAGCCGCTCCCGCGAGTACGAGGCCGATGCCTCCGGCGCTCAGCTGACCGGCGACCCCCTCGCCCTCGCAAGCGCCCTGCGCAAGCTGGAAACGGGCACCAGACAGCTTCCCCTGCCCTCCGAGCCCCGCATCGAGACCGCCAGCCACATGATGATCGCGAACCCGTTCCGCCCGGGCCAGGGGTTCGCGAAGGTGTTTTCGACCCACCCGCCCATGGCGGAACGCATCGCCCGACTCGAGAAGATGGCAGGTCGAACGCAGTGAAGACCATCCTGAACGTCATATGGCTCGTTCTGAGCGGCTTCTGGCTGTTCCTCGGCTACCTGCTCGCGGGCGTCCTGTTGTGCATCACGATCATCGGTATTCCTTTTGGCATCGCCGCCTTCCGGATCGGCGTCTACGCCCTGTGGCCGTTCGGGTACACGGCGGTCGAGCGCAGGGACGCGGGTGCCGCGTCCTTCGTCGGCAACGTGCTGTGGCTGCTCCTCGCGGGCTGGTGGCTGGCCATCGGCCACATCGTCACCGGCCTCGCCCTGTGCGTGACGATCATCGGCATCCCGCTCGGCATCGCCAACTTCAAGATGATCCCTGTTTCGTTGCTCCCGATGGGCCGCGAGATCGTACGCACCGACCAGCCGTTCACGTCCCGCTAGTCCCGCTAGTTCCGTTGGTCTGCTGGAACGACTGGGTTTTCCACAGCACGCAGGCGTGCCGACGAGGGTTGTCCACAGGGTGCCGAGGCTGTCAGTGGCGGCGTGCATCATGGATTCATGACTGAGCGTAAGTGTTCACTGACACGTGGTGGTGCCTGGATTCCAGGTGGCCCAGAAGGCCGGGCCCCACCCGGAACGCCACCTGCTCCTGCCCCGTTATGGGGTCGCCCCGCCGTGGCCCTGCCCTGCCGGACCTCGCCCGGACCCGGGGCGGCCTACCGCCCGGCGACCCTCCACCGCCGTACTCCGTAAACGGCCGCACCCACCGCCAGCACCCCCGCGCCGAGGGCCACGGACGTCCCCGGCAGCGAGAACGCCAGGACCAGACACCCGGCGAGTCCGACCGCCGGCAGTACTCGCGCCACCGGCCCCGGCCGAAGCGTCCAGGCCGACGCGTTGGCCACCGCGTAGTACACCAGCACCCCGAAGGAGGAGAACCCGATCGCGCCCCGTACGTCCACCGTGGCGGCCAGGACGGCGACCACCGCTCCCACGGCCGCCTCCGCCCGATGCGGCACCTGGAACCGGGGGTGGACGGCGGACAGGGAGCCCGGCAGATGCCGGTCCCGGGCCATGGCCAGCACCGTCCGCGACACACCCAGGATCAGGGCGAGCAGCGAACCCAGCGCGGCAGCGACCGCCCCCACCCGTACCACCGGCGTCAGTTCCGGAACCCCGGCCGACCGCACCGCGTCGGCCAGCGGCGCGCCCGAATCACCCAGCCCCTGCGCTCCCAGCACCGAAAGGACGGCGACCGCGACAGCCACGTACACGACCAGCGCGATGCCCAGCGCCAGCGGGATCGCGCGCCGGACGGTACGTGCCGGATCCCGTACCTCCTCGCCGAGGGTCGCGATCCGCGCGTACCCGGCGAAGGCGAAGAACAGCAGACCGGCGGCCTGAAGCACGCCGCCCGCGCCGCCCGGCACCGCGAAGGAGAGGCGTCCGGCATCGGCCTGCCCCGAGGTCAGGCACACGACCACCACGGAAGCGAGGACAGCAAGGACAACGGCCACGATCACCCGCGTCAGCCACGCGGACTTCCGCACACCGCCGTAGTTCACCGCGGTCAGCGCCACGACAGCGGCGACCGCCACGGCGTGGGCCTGCCCCGGCCAGAGGTACGCGCCGACGGTGAGTGCCATCGCCGCACAGGAGGCGGTCTTCCCGACCACGAACGCCCAGCCCGCGAGGTACCCCCAGAACTCCCCGAGCCGCTCCCGCCCGTAGACGTAGGTGCCGCCCGATTCGGGATACAGCGCGGCCAGGCGTGCCGACGACGTGGCGTTGCAGTAGGCGACCACGGCGGCGGCCGCGAGCCCGAGGAGCAGCCCGGGACCGGCCGCCTGTGCCGCGGGCGCCAGAGCGGCGAAAATCCCGGCCCCCACCATGGAGCCGAGACCGATGACGACGGCGTCCCCCACGCCGAGCGTGCGGCGCAGTCCGGAACCGGAGCGGGCTGTCATGAGGCCGCACCCTACTGATCGCGGGAACCGTCACACATGCTCACGCCGTCCTCCGTCCCAACACGGCATGAACGGAACACCGGGCGCGGGCCTCACAGACCGTGCCGGGTGAGAGCACGGTACGAGAGGGCAGGGGCAGGGCATGACGATCATCAGCTGGATCATTCTGGGGCTGCTGGCCGGAGCGATCGCGAAGTTCCTGCTGCCGGGCCGTGACCCGGGCGGCTTCATCGGGACGACCCTCATCGGCGTCGCCGGAGCGTTCATCGGCGGCTGGGTCTCGGCCCGTTGGCTGGACCACCCGATCACCAAGGACTTCTACGACGGCGCCACCTGGGCCGCCGCGATAGGCGGCTCCCTGGTCCTCCTGATCGCCTACCGACTCCTCTTCGGCCACTCACGCGACTGACGCCGCCGGCGTCCCGGGAAACAGCCGCCGGCCGGCCAGGGTGGGCGCCCGGAGACACCCACCCTCCCGCGTACACGCATGCACGCGAAGCCCGCGGCGCACGCGGCTTCGTTCTCCGCCCGGACCTAGCGGTAGTTCACGAACTGCAGGTCGAAGTCGAAGTCCTGGCCCTTGAGCAGGGAGATGACGGCCTGAAGGTCGTCACGGCTCTTGGAGGAGACCCGGAGTTCCTCGCCCTGCACCTGAGCCTTCACACCCTTGGGACCCTCGTCCCGGATGAGCTTCGCCACTTTCTTCGCGTTCTCCTGGGAGATGCCCTCCTGGATCGACGCGAAGAGCTTGTACTCCTTGCCGGAGAGCTGCGGCTCACCGGCGTCCAGGGACTTCAGTGAGATGCCCCGCTTGATCAGCTTGGACTGGAAGACGTCGAGGACAGCCTTCACCCGGTCCTCGGAGTTCGCCTCCAGAAGAATCTTTTCTCCGGACCACGAGATCGAGGCACCCACGCCCTTGAAGTCGTAGCGCTGCGAGATCTCCTTGGCGGTCTGGTTGAGGGCGTTGTCGACCTCCTGCCGCTCGACCTTCGAGACGATGTCGAAACTGGAGTCGGCCATGTCCTGTGGCTCCTTGTATCGGGTTGCGTATGAGGCTGGGAGCCGGATGCGTACCGGCTACCGGCGTATGGGGCGGCCGTCGAGCCCGGCATCGGTCCCGGGCCGCATCCGCACAAGCCTAGCCACCCCGGGGTCCCCGGGTGGCGATCAATCGGGTGGCGAACCACCCCTCCCCATCAGGTATCGTTTACGTCGTTGCCACGGAGCGCCGCCGCAAGGCGGTTCCAGGGCAGCGACCTTGGCGGTGTGCCCGAGCGGCCAAAGGGAGCAGACTGTAAATCTGCCGGCTCAGCCTTCCCAGGTTCGAATCCTGGCGCCGCCACAAGACCGAAAGGGTCTGTGACCAGCAGTAATGCTGATCGCAGACCCTTTCGGCGTTCACCCGGCCTGCCGTGCCGTTATGGGCTGTTTTTCCCAGTGTGTCTCACTTGGATTCGCATGCTGACCAGTGCGTGTGGGGCATGTGTGGGGCAGCGCTCGCGCCTTCTAGCCGCCGTTCTTTAGTGCTTGCTCGATCCGGGCGTTCGCCGTGGCGGCGGCGCCGTCCAGGCACTTCGCGTACACCCGGAACAGCACGGCCACACTGTGGCCGGCGCGCGCGGCGACGACCTGTGGTTCCACTCCAGAGCTGAGCCATGTGGAGACAGCAGCGTGGCGGAGATCATAGGGACGCTTGGCCAACTGCGACGCGCGCTGAGCGGGCGTGAGGGCGCGTGAGCGAGCCTCGGCCCAGACTTCGCCGTATCCGGTGTCTTGGACGAGTCCGCCGCGTTGGGTCCGGAATAGCCGGCCGTCGGGGGCGACGCCGTAAGCGGTGACGTGCCACCGCAGCAGGGCGACAAGGTCAGGCGGAATCGGCACGGTGCGGACAGCCTTCCGGGGCCGGTGCTTGAGCCCGCGCCGATCGTGCGCTTCACCGCTGTCGGTCCACGCCGACCCCGAGCGTGGGCGGGTTTCCCGGAGTCGCAGGGTCCCCCACCCACGGCGGGGCAGGTCGCAGTCCGACAGACGGAGACCGATGACTTCGGCCGGCCGCGCCGCCGCGTAGTACATGCACCCGAAGAACGCCACCAGGCGGCGCCCACGCGGGCTCTGCGTGCGCACGGCATCTAGCAGGGTGAGTGCCTGGCGAGGATCCGGGACAGAAGCAGGGTCCAGTTCCTCGGCCACCTGCTCCGGAGCCTTCCACTGCACCTGCGGCAGAGGGTTGTCCGTGAGACGGCCGGCGTCGACGGCGTAGCCGAGTGCGTTGTGGAAGATGGCCCGCTTCCGACGGATGGTCGACGCGGATGCCGTGGCGCCGTCCAGCTTCTTGGTCAGGGCGTCAAGGGCGGCGCGTACCTGCATGCGGTCGGCGAGCGCGGACGTGGGGAGGGACTTCCGCTCGAACCAGGCGAGCACCGCGGCGACTTCGGCCGGGGGCTCCTCACTGCGGCGGCTCACGTTGAATGCCCAGCTGTAGAGAGCCGTCCGCACCGTTCTGGCATCGGCCATACCCGCCGTGTCCTTCACCAGAGCGGGCGTGACTGTGGCCATGGCTTCGGCAAGCGTCCGCCGGGTCGACCCGGGGGAGTGCTGCCACTTCATCTCGATGTATTCGCGTGCGTGGCGGTACCAACTGACGTCGTTGCGCTGCCGCAGTTCGGCGAGCGGCATTCCGGTCGACTCGTCGAAGGGTTCACCAGCGTGCGCGGCCCGCAGCAGCTCGGCCCGCCGGCCCTCGGCCAGCGTCTTGGTGCGGAACGTCTGGGAGTGTGGAGTCTCACCCGTCTTCCAGCGCAGTTCCGCAGATGCCTGCCGGCGGTCCTTCCGTTGCCGAACGGCCCAGATACGAACGTCGTACGTCTTCCCCATCGGGGGCCTTCCTACGAGAGGGGCCCGGCTTGTGCCGGGCCCCTCGGTGGTGTTTGCGGATCGGTGATGTCAGTAGGCGGGTGAGTCGAGGTTGCTGAGCCACGTGTCGAGGTCGCTGCGACGCACCCGCAGGTGTCCGTTCGGCAGCTTCAGCAGCCGCGGCGCCTGCCCACGGGCGCGCATGCGGTAGAAGGCGGCGCGGCTCATGCCGATTTCGGAGAGGACTTCGGGGAGCTTGAGCATCTTGGTGCCGGCCAAGGTGGTGACTCCTTCTTGGGTGAGGCGTTCGGGGCCCTTCTCAGGAGTCCGCTACATCCGCTACAGCGCTACATCGCAGGTCAGCGGGCGGGTTTTTGTAGCGGATAGGTGGCGTGTAGCGGCTACGCACGCGCTACGCCGTGGCGGGCGTAGCCGCTACACGCTTGGTTGCCGCTACAGATTCAGGGGCTCTGAGCTGGGCTGTAGCGGCGTAGCGGATGTAGCGGAGTCCTGGGGGGCGGGGCAGTAGCGGGCCCACGCGTCGTCCAGGTCGGCGGCGTGGAATCCCTTGAGGACTCCGCCGGCGGTGCGGATGTTGCGGGAGCGGATCGGCTCGTTGTCGGCCGTCATGTACTCCCCGAGCATCCGGGACAGGCGCCGGTTGTCGAGCGGCTTGCCGTTCAGGTCCGCCCACGGGGCATCGTCGAGGGCGTTGAGCCGGTCGATGATGGCGATGGTGGGCAGTCGGTCGATGCCGATGAGGACGTGGTCGCGCAGGTCGGTGAGCAGCCGGATACCGAGGCTGTGCTTGTCGGTGTACTGCGCGGCCTTGACCAACGTCACGCACGCTTCCCGGGCCCGGTGTGGCCAGTCGCCTCCGGCGGCGTCGGCGACGGCGAGCAGCGGTTCCCACACGTCGGCCGGCCGGTCGGTGACCCCGTCCGGCATCTGGGGCCACGCCCCGGTGACCTGGGCGCGGGCGTGTTCGGCCCACTGCGCGAGCCGGTCACGCAGCTTGTGCCCCTCGGCCTCGTGGATGCGGGCCCGGAAGGGTTCCACCTTCTCGTTCCGGGCCCGGCGGCGCATGCGGATGACGACGGAGCGGGTCAGGATCGTGTCCGGCAGCGAGCCGAGACCGGCGACCGCGACCGCGCAGTACGACGGGAACGCCTGAACGGTCTGGTTCCCCCCGTCCCCGATGCACCGATAGGTGACCCCGGAGCGGCGGTGACCGGCGTTGAGGAACCCGCGCAACTCCTCGTTGTCCCCCGCCTTCGGCCCAAAGACGGTGTCGATCTCGTCGAACAGGATGGTCGGCCGGCCGTCGGCCCCGGACACCGCACGGAACAGGGCGGCGGCGGACGCGTTGACGGCCACCATGGGGTGCGGCACGAGGGTTTCCACGATCTCCAGCGCCCGGGACTTCCCCGAACCCGGCTCCGGAGAGAGGAACGCGAGTCGCGGGGTGGAGTCGAAGCAGTCCAACAGGTGCGCGTGCGCGTCCCACAACGCGACGGCCACGTAGGCGGCCTCGGTGGGGAAGACGTTGAACCGTCGGTGGAAGGCTTCCACCTCGTCCAGCAGCGCGGCCCCGTCAATGGTGTCGGTCATGCGGCGTTCCTCCGTTCCAGCGTGGTCGGGGTTCCGGCGCAACCGGGCCGGTGGGCGTCGTACTCGGTGACCAGGGCGGCCACAGCGCGCGGACCGGTGGCGGTGCTGGTCTGCCCGCAGGGGCAGGCGTAGGCGGCGGTCGGCGTGTCGCCGTGCCGGGTGGACCAGCGGGCCCCGTCCCAGTGGTGGCGGTAGACCGGTGGGGCGCAGATGCGGATACCGGGCCGCTCCGGCGTCGGGTCGGCGCTGGGGTGGATGTCGCGGGTCGGGAACCGGTTCGAGCGAGGAAGTGCAGTGACGACGCCCTGACGGGCGGCGCCTTTCGGCTCGCCCATGGCCGGCCGGACGATGCCCGGTTCGGCGGCGTGCGGGTCGGTGGGTGCCGAGGGTTGGCCTTCCAAGCGGGGGCGGGGTGCGGTGGTCATGCCGCCTCCCGGGGCCGGGCGGTGCGCTGGGAGCTGTCCAGGGCGCTGCGGATGGTGGTGCGGCACTCGGCAACGGTGAGTCCGACCGCCTCTCCAGACGCTTGGAAGGCGTCCTCTGCCACGTGCCTCGGGAGGTCGCCCCACGCGACGAACCGCCCCACCTTGAAGGCGCACCGGTTCAACGTGGTGTTGCGCAGCCCGTCCGGCGCGGCGGCGACGACGGCGCATTCGGCTTCCAGTGCGGCCAGCGCCGCGCGGCTCCCGTCGACCGCCGGGAGCCGGAGCGGACCCGCCGGCCGCACGGGGGCCGGTTGCAGGATGGTGTGCAGCCATCGGGGCAGAGGGACGGCCACAGAGCCGCACAGGGCTTCGTACGCTCCAGCGGGCAGGGTGCTGCCAGCGGCGACGACGTATCCGCCCCATGCGCGGGTGTCGACCGAAGCGGCCACGGTCCCCGCGGTGTTGGCGAGCCGGATGCCGTCCGGGGCGGTGAAGTACAGGTGCGTTCCGCCGCTCGCGGTCCGGGTCCGGTAGGTGTCGGGGATGGCGTGGCCGGCGCGCTCGCAGAGCGCTGTGAAGGTTGTCGCGCCGTCAGGCGCGTCCGAACTGCCCTTGTGCTCTGGCGTGTCCAGGTCGACGACGACCAGCCCGGATGGGCCGGTGGCGATGCCGACATTGAACGGCGCGCGTGACCAGGCGGCGTGGATGCGGTCGGGGTCGGTGGTGGCGCGCTGTTCCCACTTGCGGTGCCCGCCGGCGCACGGCCCGGTGCCCTCACAGGTCTTCTCGCCGTGCAGGGCGGGGCGCTTGGTGCCGGGGCGGAGGGGGAAGACGTGCCAGCCGCGTTCGGCGGCGGTCAGGGCCGCGCGCAGCAGCGCGGCACGGGTGTGATGGGTCATGCTGGATGCCTCCAACAGGTTCGTTGCGGACTGGTTGGCAAGGGCGGCCCCGCTTCATTGGCGTGAGTGGGGGGCCGCCCTTGGCGTGGCTACTGGTGGAAGTGGTTGCGCTTGATGACGGCCTTGCGGATGTTGACCGTGGTGCCGCCCCTGTCGCTGGTGCCGGTGAAGATCTGGACGGCGATCCAGCCGCCGAAGACGACGGCGGCCAGGGTGATGAGCTGGGTGATGAACGCGGTGAGCGCGGCGATGAACGAGGTGAGCAGCAGCAGACCGCCGCACACCGCGAGGAAGCCGACGCCTCCGAGGGCGACATTCACCGCGGTCCGGGAGACGGCCGGCACGGTCGTGGCCGGTGTGTGCTGGGTGTGGTCGACGGCGTAGCCGGTGACGATCCGGCCGTCCGGCAGGACGACGCTCGCGACCGCCGGAACGCTGCCCGGCTGCACCGCAACGATCGGCGCCGGGACGGCGACGGCGGGCGGGAACGGGGTGGGGTGGTGGACTTCCACGGCCCGCTGTACGGGCACGTGCGGGGTGTTCTCGGGGTACATGCGGAATCCCTTCCGGCACATGGCCAGGGAGGCACAGACACCCCCTTGGGGGTGCCGTGTGGAGGGGTGTGCGGGGGTCTGACCTGCGTGCCTCCCTGACTCCCTGAACGATCATTCGTGCAGGTCAGGGCCAGGTAGGCGGGTCAGGGAGGCGGTTAGGGAGTTCTCCCTGTCTCCCTGACCTGTCGGCGGTCGGCTCCCTGTCATCCGTCGGCGGAAGCGGAACCCTCGGTGTTGCGGTTGGCGAGGGTGCGGGTCACGCGGTCGCGGGCGACGACCATGACGCCGTCGGACTTGTAGGGTCCGGCGCCGGCGTCGTCGAGGACGCGCTTGAGGTCGAGGAACGACCAGCCGCCGTAGGCGTCCGCGTTCCGCGTGGCGAGCCGGGCCAGCACATCCTTGGTCCGCACGCGGGGCGCGTCGCCGATGACGGCGGCGATGTCGGTGAGCGCGTCGTGTTCTGCGCCCCGGTCGATGGCGTGCAGGGTGGTCACGCCGTCGCGCAGGGCCCTGGCCCGGTCGGTGATGGCCTCGGCCGCGGTGTCGTCGATGTAGTGCGTGCGCACCGTGAGGGAGGACTGTCCGGCCGGGATGGTGATGCCGTCGGAGGCGACGACCAGGGTTCCCCGGTCCAGGCCGGGCCGCAGCAGGTTCGGTGCGGCGCCGCCGTCGACGGCCTTGTCTCCCAGGGCCATGCGGGCCTGCGACTCGGTGCCGAGGGCGAGGGAGGCGCGGGTGTGGGCGCCCTCGCGCACGAGCTTGGGCAGGTTCTCGTTGGTCGGGTCCTGGGTGCCCTGCCACATCAGGACGTTCACCGCCCGCCCCTGGTTGTGGATTTTGCGGACGGCCATGAAGTAGCGGGAGTTGGCCTTGGACCCGCCGTAGGGGCGCTTGTCGGCGTCCTTGGCCGGGCACATGAACGCCACCTGCGCCTCATCGACCAGCACGATCAGCGGCGGAAACGTCGTGCCGGGCGGCGCCTGGATCCGGCGGTTCATCTCGTCCACGGCGCCCTCAACCATCTCGGTCACCTGGATCACGTGCTCATCGGTCGGGCCCTGGATCAGGGTGGTGGCGAGCCCGTCGAACATGGCCCAGTCGCCCACGCCCTTGAGGTCACCCATGAGGAACTGCACCGACCGATCCAGTGACAGCCACAGGGCCAGGGAGCGCAGGGCCACGGTCTTGCCCTGGTTCGACAACCCGGTGATGAGCAGGTGGCGCTGATACAGCGACAGAGCGGCGGCGTCTCCGCGCAGGTCCTGGCCCCAGGGGGCGCGGCCCTTGGCGTAGTCGGCGGTCAGCGTGTCGTCGGTGACCAGCGGCGACGGGCCGATCGGCTCATCCAGCGCCCCCGAGTCGGCCACCCACAGCCGCACCGTGCGCGCGGCGGTCGGGAGGGTGATGAACACCTCGTGCTCGTGACGGGACAGGTTCTCGGCGAGCTTGCGCCGCTTGCTCTGCACCTCGTTCGTCGACACCCCCGAGGGCAGGGTCACGTCGACCTCCACGCCACATCCGGCGATGGTGATTGGTCCGAGCATGGACGCGCCGGCGTCGCCCATCTCCTTGATGGCGCGCGCCAGCGCGGGCACTCCGAGGTCGCGCAGGGCCTTGACCACGATGGACGGGGTGATCGGCTCCCCCTCCCCGGTACGGACGTTCGCGGGAAGCGCCCACTGCGGTGCGGCGTGCTGCTTGCGGCCGACGGACCACAGGGCGAACAGCGCGAGGAACGGGCCGATCGTGAGCGCAGGGCCCCACACGACCTGAACGATCCGGATCAGCAGGGCGATGAAGTCGATGGTCGCCGACAGCGGCGTGATGACGTCCCCGGCCTGGCCGGTGTTGAGGGCCATGACGACCCCGAGGGCGACCAGGACACCGACGCTCATGCCGGCGCCGACGGCGACACCCTTGGCGGCCTCCACGGGCGAGTGCAGGAGGTCCATGCGGCGGTGGTGGCGGGCTGCGCGGAAGCGCTGCAACCGGTCTTCCCACTCTTCGGCCGCTTCCAGGTTCCCCGCGGCTTCCGCCGCCCGGATCATCCGCTCGTAGCGGGCGCCGGTGCGGCCGTCCCAGGTGCGGCGGGCAACGATCCGCACGCCGTTGAACGTGTACAGGCCGTGCCGCGCCACCGCCCGCGCCGTTGCCCGGGTCGACTCGTGCGTGGCGGCCGTCTTCACCGCGCGGCCGGAGCGCACCCACAGCGGCACCGGCCGGGCGGGCGGCGCGTCCGGGAGGATGGTCAGGGTGGTCACGGCCGCCGGTTCGGCGGGCGGGTCGGTGTGCTTGTGGAGGTGGACGACGTTCTCAGACATGCTGGAAGTGCTCCTGACTGCCCCCTGCGGGGGCGGGAGTAAGGGAGAGCCGGGGTGGCCGGGTCCGTGGAAAGAGCGGCCACCCCGGTACTGAAGTGGCTGGTCAGAACCAGCCGGACGACTTCCGCTTGGCCTTGTCGCGGGCGGCCTCGGTCGTCAGGCGCTGCCGCTCGGCGTGCAGGGCGGTCAGTTCAGCGGTCAGCCGCATCTCAGCCGCGCTGCCGGTCGAGTCCATCTGCGCCTCGGCACGGCCGGTGCTGCGGCCCTTCACGACGCGGTAAGAACCGCCGGCCAGAGCGCGGGCCATGGCCCGGCGCTCGCTGCCGTTCAGCGGCCACCACTCACCCCGGCGGACCGCTTCCAGCTTCTTCGCGGTCACCCTGATCTCACGGTCCAGACGGCGCAGGTCGGCATTTCCCATGGTCAGATGCTCCCTTCGGACCCGTGCGGGTCGGGGTGGGCGCAGGGCACGCAGGTGCCGAGCGAGACGGGGATGACGTATCCGGCATCACGCCGGCACTCGGGACAGGTACGGCGGGCCGTGTTCGCCCTGTCCAGCGCCGCCCACTTCGCCGGCGTCATCGGCCGGACGGGCTTGGCCCGGTCGACGCGGTAGAGGTAGGCAACCAGCGGGCCCCGCCGACGGCGCGGCCGTTCGACCTGAGCGGCCACGTCCTGACCGCCGGGCCGCAAGCCCTGCGCGCGCAACTGTCGGCGGGTGGCGTAGCCGTCCGGGGCGAGCCGCCAGCGGTATACGGGCAGGGCGCTCATGCCGTACCCCGGCGGCCGGAGCGTCGTCCGGTGACGCTCGCGAGCAGGCGCCCCAGACCGGCGCGGTGGACGCGGCCGGGTCCGCGCTTGGCCGCGTACATGGCCTCATCCGCCCGCCGCAGCAGCCCCGACAGTTCCTCTCCGGGGTGGTCACCGCGCCTCACCCAGCCGAGGGACACCGTGGTGTGCACCTCGGGTGCGGTGTCGACGGGGCGGGCCAGGATGCGGGCCAGGACGGCGATTTGGTCGGCGGCGGTGCCGTCACGGTCGACCAGGACGGCGGCGAACTCGTCCCCGCCCAACCGGCCAACCACACCGGCACGGCCCACCGCATGGGCGAGCCGGTGAGCTGTTGCGGCGAGCAGGGCGTCACCGGCCGCGTGGCCGTGGACGTCGTTGACCTGCTTGAAACGGTCCACGTCCGCCAGGACCACGACCGCGTGCGGGTTGCGCAGCAGGCGGCGGGCCCGGCGGGTGAACGCGTCCCGGGTCCATAACCCCGTGAGCGGGTCCCGGCGGGCGGTCCGCAGACGGCGGGACATCCACCATCCGTGGACACCCCACACCAGCGTCACACCGGCCGCGATCAGAACCAGAGCCGGTGTGCTCACGAGGTCACCCCCGCCCCGGTCCGCTCGGCGGTCAGAGCGTCGCGCAGGGTGCGGGCGCGCTCGGATGAGGTGTGGACGGCCTTGCGGATGCGGTCGGCCGTCAGGTGCTCGACGGGCCATCCGGCGGTTGCCTGCCGTGCCTCGGTGAGTAGTTCGTCCGGGGTGCGGGCGGGGCGTCGGGCGGGCCGGGCCGACTGCGGGACCCGACCGGTCGCCCGACGGGCGGGACGGGCCGACTGCGCGGCGAGAGTGACCGGCCGTACCGGCTGCGGGTCGGCCGACGGCTTCAGCGGAAGGGCCGACTTCAGGAACCCGACCGGGCGAGCCTCGGGCAGGTTCACCACGACCGGCGCGAGGTCGACTGCGGGTCCGGCCCGGTCGGCCGACTTTCGCAGGTCAGGGGTAGACCGTTCCCTCCCGTTCCTGGTCGATTTCTTGTGCTTCCTGCCGGTTTTTGGTTGGGGGGTGAGGGCGGCTTCGAGGTCGGCGGCCGACTGGACCGCGCGGCGGTGCAGTCGGGGCGTCATCCCGGGGCAGTCGGCCCCGGTCTCGATCGCCCACGCCCGCGCCCACGCCTCTTCGGCCGTCAGGGTGCCCAGCGGGGCGGCGGACAACAGCCGGTCGGCTGTCCGGGCGACCGACCGGTGATGACGGCGCCGCAGCCGACTGTGCCGGCGGGCCGACCGCGCCTCGGGGCTGTCGTCCTCCGAGGCGGCCAGCGTGCACACCCACTGCCGGATCTCGAACAGCACCGGGCCCAGCAGCGTGACCGCCGCCAGCCCGATCCCCGCCGTCGACTGTTCGGCGGGAGACAGGCCAGAGAGGTGGACGCCGTAGCCGTAGTTCACGGACGCGGCGAAACCGGCCGCCGCCACGACGAACAGCCGCAGCAGCCACCGCACCCGCGCCGCCAGGTGCCGGGAGTCCGCGAACGCCACCCCGGCGGCCATCACCCACGCCGCACCTTCCAGCGAGAGAGGCAGCGGCAGCAGCATCGGAGAGATGGCCACGAAGTGCAGCACCTGCGCCGGCAACGACGCCAGACCGGAGGCGACCACCAGGGCCAGCGTCCCGACCCGGTACACGTTCTGCGGTGTCAACGCCTGCCCCCGCCACGCGGCACGCTCCGCACGGCGCCGCGCCTTGTCGGCGGTCTGCTGCGCGGTGAGGCGGGCGGCGCGCTCGTCCTCGGCTCGCTGCCGGTCCTCGCGGCGCCGCTCGGCAGCGGCAGCGTCCAACCGCCGCTGTTCCGCCTGCGTGGCCCGGTCCGCACGCGCCTCAGCGCGGTAATCGACTGTCACACTCATCCCGCACCCCCCGCCGGAATATCGGCGGTGTGCGGGGCGTCGGCGAAGGCAACCAGGTCCACCCGCGCGCCACCGAATGTGCAGTTTGCGCGCAGGACCCGGGTGCGGCTGCCGCCCTGGACGCGGAAGGTGACCGCGTCCGGGGCGATGCCCAGGGCCTCGCGCCATGCCTCGAACGCGGCGAAGCTGACTTCGGTGTCCCCGTCGGGGGTCATGGAGTGCAGCGTCAGTTCCACTTGGGCGGGGTCGATCGGCGACAGGCGGACGTCGGCGGCGGGCAGGTGCCCGAAGTCGAGCGCCAGCATGCGCAGGGCCCGCAACGGCACCGCGAGACCCTCCAGCGTCAGCGTGCCGTTCATGCCGCACCCCCGAGCGTGAGCAGGGCAGCGAGGATGAGCAGAGCGCCGCCGGTCAGGGTGAGGTCGACCGCGCGGCGCAGCCCGCGGAACTTGCGGACGGCGAGGCGGGACAGGCCGGCGATGTCGGCAGCCAGATCCCCGCCGACGGCGGCGCCGATCTCCTCGGCGGTCAGGGTGGCCCACAGCGGGAAGCCGTGCCGCCCGGACAGATTCGGGCGCACCGACCGCAGCAGCAGACCAGCCGCGCCGACCAGCAGCGCCAGACCCACACCGCCCGCCACCATGGCGGGGAGGTTCAGCGACAGGTCACGGGCCCCCGTCCAGGTACCGGCGAGGACCGCGCCGACGAACGCCAGCAACAACGCCGTCTTGGCGTCGGTCCGGGCGATCTCCGCCTTCACCTCGGCATGCGCGGCACTCAGGTTCCGGTCGGCGGCGCTCATGCGGCACCGCCGGGAAGGCTCGCGCCGACGGTGCGGTTGAGCAGCGCGACCGGCGCGGCCAGCGCCCGGCGGCGGGCCCGGCGGATGCGGCGGGCGTCCAGCTCGGTCGGCGTGCGGTCCAGCGTGACGATGTGCGCGTCCAGCAGGCCGACGTCCGCGAGGATCACGGGCATCTCCTGCTCGATCGCGTCCAGCTCCGCAGCCGTCGGCTCCATCCACGGAGCGAACGCGGTAACGGCATCCTGAACAGTGACGATGTGGTTCATGGGTCGTGGTTCCTCTCATACAGGAACGGCCCAACAGCACCCCTCGAAGTAGCCGCTTCGGGGGGTGCGCGCCGTTGAAGTCGGAAGGTCCGGCTCCCCTCGGCCCCGTCCGTACGGCACGCGCACTCAGTGCGGAACCGGACGGGCAGGGGAGGCAACCGGCCGCAGTGATAGCCACTGCGATGGCGGGTTGAGAAGTGGACCGGATTGGCTGCGAGCGCGTGTTCAGCTCACGAACCGAGGTCAAGCACTGGCGCCGCCGGCCAGTCCGTCACGGCGGCGCCCAAAGCTTTCGCTGGCACACGAGAAGCCTCCAACCAGGCGAAGAATCAGGGATTTTGCTGCAAGGGGGCCCAAAGCCCCACTCTCCGGCCGTTGCTCGCGGTCACCGGGCCACCTCGCCAGTCGGGCCGAAGCCCTGTCTCCTGGCCTTGTCGAGCGGTCTTGCAGCGTCCTCCGCCCTTGCACACCACGACCGGGCGTCAGCCCGTAATCTGGTGCGCACCAGTAGATTGCATCTGGTGCGCACCAGAGTCAAGGTAGTTCGCCGATTCGGGTGGCGTTCACCTTGTTGCGGTGCCTCTCCAGGAGACCGTTCGAGGTGGGGTCGCCGGTAGCCAACAGGGCTTAACTCCTGTCCTGTTAACCCCTGTTGACCTGCGGCGATGTGCGGCATGCTGTGAGAGACGGTTAAGGGATCTATCGCCGGACGGTGGCCTGTGAGCACAGGACTTCGAAGCGCGCGGAAGTCGCGCGGCTGGTCGCAGGAGCGACTGGTTCGCGAAATCGAGCAGTACGCCCGGCGGAACGTCACGGACGTTGCGTCGACCGCGAGTCTGCGGGTGTATGTGTCCGAGTGGGAGAACGGAAAGCGCGCCATCTCGGACCGGTACGCGGTCGTCCTGCGGCAGCTTCTCGGCATCACCGATGGGGAACTGAGGGATACCGCGCCGGCACCGGTGGTGCCGTCCGCCGATGGCTATGACGAACTGCTCAGCCGGATCGATGCGGCCGAAAGTGTCAGTGAGTCCATGGTGAAGTCGTTCAACGACCAAACCGAGTTGCTGCGCACCATGGACCGGCAGAGAGGCGCGGCCAGCCTGGTCGACCAGATGACGGGCCACCTTGGCGCTCTCGAAGACGCGCTCAACTTCGCCGTACTGCCGGCCGTCCGTCGGCCCGTGGCTCTCGCTCTCGCGGGTGCGTCGACCCTCGCAGCGTGGCAGGCCATCGACTCAGGAGCGGTCGAGCGCGCATGGCGTCACTACGAACTTGCCAAACGGGCAGCGCGCGACGCGGAAGCCCCGATGTATCTCGCCCATGCCATGGCGGAACAGGCGTACGTGCTCTGCGAGGCCGGGCGGCCGGCCCTCGGTGTCGAACTTGTGCGAGACGCGCGGCGTACCGTCGGCCAAGCCGGTTCCGCTCGACTCCTGGCGTGGCTATCCGCAGCTGAAGCGGAGATCTGCGCTCATGCCGGCATGCCGAACGACAGCCGTCGCGCGCTCGATGTCGCCCTGGCGACCATTCCGCCGGGTCCGGAAGACCGAGACCCCGACATGCTGAGCATCTTCCTGAATGGATCCCACCTCGCCCGATGGCAGGGCAACGTACTCGCTCTGCTCGGCGACGGCGACGCGGTCACCAGCCTGTATGGGGCACTGGAAGACATGGATTCGACATTCGTACGGGCCAGGGCCGGTCTGCATGCCGACCTGGCGCACGCACACCTGTCGCGAGCCGAGTACGACGACGCCCACACCCACCTGAGGCAGGCCCGGCTGCTGGCGAGCCGCACCGGTTCGGTGCGGCAACGCCGTCGCGTCGACATGCTCAGCGCGCGGGCGTAGCCCCCTGCGCGCGCCGGTTCGCCAGGATGTGCAGCAGGGCAACGAGGGTGCCGGACCCCATCAGATCACCGCGGGCCATGAGCCCCGGAACGTCGGCCAGCGGAACCCACTCGATGTGCCCTGACTCCTCCAGGTCGGTCGGCTCGCCAACCCTTTCCGCCCCGTGACCTACGAAGATCTCGTGCGGCGAGTCGACCATGCCCACCATGGGCTGATAGGTCACGACGTGCTCCAGCGACTTCGGACGCCAGCCCGTTTCTTCTGTGACCTCCCGAAGCGCCGTCTCGGCCGGCTCCTCGCCGGCGTCGACGATTCCGCCCGGCAACTCCCAACCGAACTGCTGTGGTACGAAGCGGTACCGCCACATCATCAGAACGCGGTCCTGATCATCGAGGACGGCGGCGATGGCCACGTGATGCAGCTTCACCACGTGATGTTCGAACGGCTTCATACCGGGCGGTTCCACGTCCCAGAGCTGAAGTTTGACCCACCGGTTGTCGTACAGGTCGCGCTCACCGCGGATGCGCCATGGCTCCACGCCGTTCGGGCGCTGGACGCTCACCGCTCCCGGTACTCGGTACGAGCTTCGCCCTCGCACCTCCAATTTCCCCTCAGCAACGAGACGGGCGAGCACTTGCCGTAGTGCCGTCCGGCCGATGCCGAGTTCCTCCACAAGCGTGCGTTCCGAGGGGAACTTGTCACCAGGGGCGTACTCGCCTGACGCGAGCCGCGTATGAAGCGTTTCGTAGACCTTGGCCGTCTTCGGTCCCATCCGCGGAGCACTCTCCGTTCTAAAGTGGTGCGTACCAGCGTAGCCGGGGATGTCGCTGCAGTCATAGACCACCTCGTGAGTCAATCAGGCTGCCGCGATTCTTGAGATTTCCGTTGACCGGCGATAGTCGACCCCTTGACAGCATATTTGACGATGTTTTGGAAGATGTTTTGGACCTGAGGGGGCATCGATTGAAGGAGGAGACGTGTCCGTTCGATTTCTTCACCCGCCTGCAAGTCGAGTGCTCGAGTAAGAATGGGACGCACGTCCTCGGGGTTGACCCTATTGGCTGCATCTACTCTGCGTAGGACCTGATCAGGGCCATAGCCGAATCGGACAGCGAGGCTGCGAGGCTTGTTACCGACTTCCTTCTCTTCTGGTGAGGCAGATAGGAGGTGATCCCTCAGAGATGATGTCGATTCTTGGCGGAGTTGCTCGCGTTTAGTCTCTTCTATCTCTCTCTGAAGGGTTGCTATTCTTTCCATAGCTGCGGCCATCTGCTCTTGAGGTGTGGCGTAGACGCGAGCCGCACTCTTCTCTGCGTCCGCTTCAGGGTGCGCCTTATCTGTTGTGACGCGCACTTCTGAATGAACGGTGGGTTCTTCATCCTCCTTGTGTTCGACGCTTTCGATCTGCCGTTCTAGTTGATCGCATCGCTCTTCCGCTAGAATTCGAGCATTCATTGCTTCTTTGAGTTGTTTTTTAAGGACGTCGATTTCAGCTTGAAGCTGTTCTCTTTCCTTGCGTAGATCCTCGGCTTCAGAGGAAAACAACTCAATTTCTGCCTTGGTTGCCTGCCTATCTGCTGCCCTGACTGCACGTAACGCCTTGAGTTCCACGGTTAGGTGATCTACCTGCTGCTGCGACTCGTGCAGCGCCTGTCGAAGTAGACGTTCAAGGGAAGCTGCTTCCCGCGCCTGTTCATCGGCCTCCTCAAGCAAGCGCTGAAGGTCGGCTGTTCTCCTTGTTCCCCCACTGCTTCCAGCCGCGCGGACATACAGTTGGCGTAAAAGCGCCACTGTCTCATCGCTGGTCTGACTTTCACGCTCCTCTGCCACATGCGCGAGCAGATTGATGATGAAGTTCCATGACGGAACACGTACGCCCTTGAAATAGCGAGAAAGAGTGCCCGGATCGGTGTAACAGCGAGCCGCATATCTGCGCATTGAAATGCCGAGTGAATCGAAGAGTGTCCGCAAGGCTTCAGCTAGCGCGCGGTTTTCTTCGCTTGCTGCGTCGCCAATAGGTTCTAGCGCCCCCACACTGCCCCTCCCCTGGGTGTTGCGTGACCGGCAACACCCGCCGTTGGCGTTCCTGCAACGCCATGTCTTACCTGGTCAGAGACTCGAAGGTCTGCTGGCGCAGGTTGTTAAAACTCTGCAGCAAGGATGCCCGTTGCCGCAAGAGCAACACCTGCGACCGTGTTGCCAAACGAGAGCAACGCCGCTGTTGCGGCTTCTGCAACACCTGCTTCCAAAGGCAAGCTTGGGTCAGAAATTAACTCGGGCTCCTGCCCGCCGAAGGAAGGCGAAAAAGAGTGACCCCCCGCACGGATCCCTCCTACTCAAACATCGCTCGTCTCTTTGACTTCCTCGCCTTCGTGGGGATTCTCTCCGTCATCCTCACCCTCGCCTACTTGGGAGTGGGGGCCGCTTCTATCGCTGCCATCGCTGCACTAGTCGGCGTCTGCGGCCGTATCTGGGTGGCCATCAGCCGTCCGTCGGGGGTGTTCCGTAAGGAGAAGGCGCACGTCGCTTGGGCCCCGGGTAAGTGGCAGGGCAAGCTTGAGACTGAGCGTCGCACGGAAGGTGGGCCCCAGGAGTAGCAGTGTCACTGCCCAACCGTGGGGCATCCGAGGGGCAGGACGCTGCTCATGAAGTGAATGCGCAGCTGAGCCCCCAGATCGCGAGCAGTCTGTAAATCTGCCGGCTCAGCCTTCCCAGGTTCGAATCCTGGCGCCGCCACAAGGGAGGACCCCCTCCGGACTGCGATATCGCAGTCCGGAGGGGGTCCTCGCGTTTGTTGTGGGGTATGTGCGGGGCGGGTCGCTCGGGGAGACTGGCGGGATGTCGTCACGTCGTAGGCGTTGTCCCGAGTGCCGTCGTGAGATCGCCGTCGTGGCCGGGCGGTACGCGCGTCACGATCCGCCCGGCGCCCGGGGGAGCGGGGAACTCACCTCGTGCCCGGGGTCCCGCCGGTATGCCCGGTCCGGCGCCGAACAGCCGTCGCTGGACGGGTACGTCGTACCGGAGTTCCCGGGGCAGATGCCGCTGTTCTAGCCGTCCTCGAGACGCTTTCCGCGTCCCCCCGAGGCCCTCCCGCGGCTCATTCGCCCGCCACCGCCTTCACCGCCACCGGGATCGGCACGGGGCCGCTGATCAGTTCCAGGGTCAGGCCGGCCGTCGAGGAGCCCTCCACCAGTTCGGCCAGGACGGCGGCCACATCGTCGCGGGGGATCGGGCCGCGGCCGGTGTGGGCCTCCAGGCGGACCAGGCCGGTGCCGGCGTCGTCGGTGAGCATGCCGGGGCGCAGGATCGTCCATTCGAGGGCGTTCAGGCCGCGGACGTACGCGTCGGCCTCGCCCTTGGCGCGCTGGTACACGTCGAAGACCTCGTCCCCCTCGTGGGCCGGATCCGCGCCCATCGACGAGACGACCACGAACCGCGGCACGCCCGCGCGGACCGCGGCGTCGGCGAAGAGGACCGCCGCGGCCTTGTCCACCGTCTCCTTGCGTGCCGTGCCGCTCCCCGGGCCGGCGCCTGCGGCGAACACCGCGGCGTCCGCGCCCCGGAGTTGCTCCGCGACGTCCGCCACCGACGCCGACTCCAGGTCGAGTACGACCGGCTCGGCGCCCAATTGCCGCAGCGCGTCGGCCTGTTCGGGCTTGCGGATGATGCCCGCCACTTCGTCCCCGCGCGCGACGAGCAACCGTTCCAGCCGCAGCGCGATCTGACCATGACCACCAGCGATGACAATGCGCATGCCTTCGACCGTACGCCGCGACGATCGCATCCGCCGCACGGCACGACCCGGAAGGAGAGCAACGAAGGGAACAGCGACAGGAGCAGCGAAAGGAGCAGCGACAGGAGCAGCGGGAACGACGGGAAGAACGGAAGGTACCGGCGGAGGGGCTACGTGGCTCCTGCCCGGCCCTGTCGGGGCAGGCCCGTCGCCGGTTCCGTCATCGGCTCCGGTTCCGGTTCGGTGGCCGTCCTCGACGAACCGCAGTACTCCCGTACCGCGCTCGTCCGTGCGACCACGCGTCCCCGGTGCACCACGATCCGGCTGTACGCCAGGGACAGCGCCGCCGGCAGCCGGTCGCCGCGGACCGCGAGCAGTTCGGCGGGGAAGCCCGCCTCCACCCGTACCTCGGGCAGCCCGAGGGCGGCGCGGGCCGACGAGCTCACCGCCTCGTAGGCGTCCTCGGGGGAGAGCCCGTGGTGGGAGGCCAGCAGGTACGCCGCCTCCAGCGGGTCGCCGCGGCCGACCGGGTTCGACGCATCCCGCAGGGCGCCGCTCCCGGCCGCCACCCGTACGCCCGCCGCGCGCAGCAGCCGTACCGGAGCCGTGCCCGTGCCCCGGCGGTCGAGGCCCCCGCAGCCGCCCTGGGGCAGGCACACCACGGTCACCCCGGCCGCCGCCAGGTGGTCCGCGGTACGCGCGGCCGCCTCGGCGGGCAGCCGGCCGAGGCCGCCGCACGGGCTGAGCGTCACACCGGGCCGCAGCCCGCCCGCCATCGCGGCGAGCCGGGCCACGCGGGCGGGGTCGGCGGTGTCCGTGTGCAGGTCGACGGGGCAGCCGTGCTCGGCGGCGACCTCCAGGACCGCTTCCACGTACCCCGTGGGATCGGGGTCGGCGTCCGGGCAGCCGCCCACCACCGACGCGCCCATCTTCATCGCGTCCCGCAGCATCGCGATCCCGTCGGCCCCGGCCACCCCGGTCAGTACGCGCGGCATCGCCACCGTCGTCAGCTCGGTCAGCCCGCGCAGCGAGCGCCCCGCCTGCAGTACGGCGGTGAGCGCGCCGAGTCCGGTCATGTCGTCCACGCGCACGTGCGCCCGGAGTGCCGTCGCCCCGTGCCCGAGCTGGAGCAGTGCGGCCTCCGTCGCCCGGCTCCGGACGTCGTGGGGGTCGTACGAGAGGGGGCCGTCGGATGCCGCGGACAGGGCGGTGTCGGAGTGGGCGTGCGGCTCGGCGGGGGCCGGGAGGAGCAGATGGCCGGCCAGGTCGACCCGGGTGCCGCCCGTACGGGTGCCGTCCGCGGTCAGGCTGCCGGCCGTGCCGACCGCCTCGATGCGCCCGCCACCCAGCCGTACGTCCACGGTCCGGCCGTCGGTGAGCCGCGCGCCGCACAGCAGGAGCGGCGCCGGGTCGGACGGGCCCGGGGACGGTACGGGCGACGAGGGGGGCGGCGGCTGCGGCCGGTTGTCGGGCATCGCGCTCCTGAGGCTCGCACTGCGCACGGTTGTCGCAGGATCACACAGAGGGAAGATCACGCAGAGTGAGTCGAGCCTAGGGCGGAGGTTCGTTCCTCGCCGGGAGGAGCGTAAGAGTCAGCAATAGTCGTACCGGCGTGGCCGGGCAGGGGCCGTCGTGGTGCGGCGGGGGTGCCGCGGAGAGCTGGACGTGACGTCCGGGACCGTCGGGAGGGAGTGACCGACAGGGTGGGACAGGGGCCGCGAAACGGATTTGGGTGAACGGCGGCGGAGCGTGTAATGTCTTCCTCGCTCGCCCCAATAGCTCAGTCGGCAGAGCGTCTCCATGGTAAGGAGAAGGTCAACGGTTCGATTCCGTTTTGGGGCTCTGGTGTGTGAGGTTCCCGTCGCGAGGCGGGAATCGATCGCATCACAGCGGTGTAGCTCAGTCGGTAGAGCAAGCGGCTCATAATCGCTGTGTCACCGGTTCAAGTCCGGTCACCGCTACACACAGTAGCCGATTGCGGGGTCGGTCCTTCGATCGGCTACTCTTTCTGCGTTCATTCATTCTCATTATCCCGTTCGTCCAAGGAGCACTCACGTGGCTGCCACCGACGTCCGCCCGAAGATCACGCTGGCCTGCGTGGAGTGCAAGGAGCGGAACTACATCACCAAGAAGAACCGGCGTAACAACCCGGACCGTCTGGAGATGAAGAAGCACTGCCCGCGTTGCAAGGCGCACACCGCGCACCGCGAAACGCGATAAATCAGGCTCGTACGCGAGGCCGTCCCCGTAGCCGGGGGCGGCCTCGCGTTGTTCTTCCCGCCGGCCGACCAGGGCCGCACGAGACACAGGAGGTGCCGCGCGCATGGCGCTCGACCAGTCCTTCGTGGGGCGGAGCTACCCGCCCACCGTTCCCTATGAAGTGGGCCGGGAGAAGATCCGCGAGTTCGCCGAGGCGGTGGGTGACGCCAACCCGGCGTACACGGACGCGGAGGCCGCCAAGGCGCTCGGCCACCCCGATGTGATCGCCCCGCCGACCTTTGTGTTCGCGATCACTTTCAAAGCCGCCGGACAGGTCTTCACCGACCCCCAGCTCGGCCTGGACTACAGCAGGGTGGTGCACGGCGACCAGAAGTTCGCCTACCGCCGCCCGGTGCGTGCCGGTGACCGGCTCACCGTCACCTCGACCATCGAGGCGATCAAGTCGATGGCGGGCAACGACATCCTGGACGTCCGCGGCGAGGTGCACGACGAAGCCGGCGAGCACGTCGTGACCGCCTGGACCAAGCTGGTGGCCCGCGCCGCCGAGGAGGCGTGAGCAGCATCATGACGGCGAAGATCTCCTACGCCGACGTCGAGGTCGGCACCGAGCTGCCCGCACAGACGTTTCCCGTGACCCGGGCCACCCTCGTCCAGTACGCGGGTGCCTCCGGCGACTTCAACCCCATTCACTGGAACGAGAAGTTCGCCAAGGAAGTCGGCCTGCCCGACGTCATCGCGCACGGCATGTTCACCATGGCCGAGGCGATCCGCGTGGTCACCGACTGGGTGGGCGACCCGGGTGCGATCGTCGAGTACGGCGTCCGCTTCACCAGGCCGGTCGTCGTCCCCAACGACGACCAGGGCGCCGTCATCGAGGTCACCGGCAAGGTCGCGGCCAAGCTCGACGACCACACCGTCCGCGTCGACCTCACGGCGACCAGCGCCGGGCAGAAGGTGCTGGGGATGTCGCGGGCGGTCGTACGGCTCGCCTGACCGGAAAACCGCGTCGCGTGGTACGACGTGAGGGGCGTTCTCCATGGAGAACGCCCCTCACGTCATACCGGGCCCGCCTCTTGACGTAGTTAGTGATTGAGTACTAACTTGGCGGCATGGTCAGGATGAGTGCGGCGGAGAGGCGCGAGAGCATCATCCGCGCGGCGAGCGCCGAGTTCGCCCGCGGTGGCTACCACGGCACGTCGACCGAGGCGATCGCCAAGCGGGTCGGCGTCTCGCAGCCGTATCTCTTCCGGCTCTTCCCGGGCAAGAAGGCCATCTTCCTGGCGGCGGCGGACCGCTGCGTGGAGGACACCATCCGCATGTTCGCGGAGGCGTCCGATGGGCTGGAGGGCGAAGAAGCCCTGCACGCCATGGCGACCGCCTATACGCACACCATCGCGGAGCGGCCCGAGCTGCTCATGATGCAGATGCAGATGTACCTCGCGGTGGCGGCTGCCGAACAGGAGGGCGACGAGGAGTTCGGCGCGAGCGTGCGCGCCGGCTGGCTGCGGCTGTGGGACACCGTCCACCTCGCCCTGGGGGCCGACGTGCGCGAGACGACGACCTTCATGGGGTACGGCATGCTCATCAACTGCCTGTCCGCCATGGGATTCCCGGCCGGACACCGGATCTGGGAAGGGCTGGACCTCTCGGCGCGGGCCGAGGGACCGCCGAAGGAGTAGGAAGCGGCGCCACCGGTGGATGCGATGAATCCAATGAATCCAGCGAATCCGATGGGTCCGACGAATCCGATGGGTCCGACGAATCCGAGGGACCGGATGGACCGGATGGCTGTGGTGGAAGCGACCGAAGGGGGGGAAGGCGTTGTGGTGCCGCCTTTTTCTGCGCGTGAAAGTTAGTCATCGATAACTAACAACATCATCTCCTGGGGGAGCGATGTCACAACAGACCGCACGCGGCGGCTCGGCCGCCTGGGCACTCGTCATCACCAGCGTCGCCGGCTTCATGGCGGCCCTCGACAACCTCGTCGTCACCACCGCACTGCCCTCCATCCGCAAGGACCTGGGCGGCGCCCTGCACGACCTGGAATGGACCGTGAGCGCCTACACGCTCACCTTCGCCGTCCTGCTGATGTTCGGTGCGGCACTCGGCGACCGCTTCGGCCGCCGTCGGCTCTTCATCGCCGGCATCGCCGTCTTCACCGCGTCCTCCGCCGCCGCGGCCATGGCCCCCGGCATCGACTCCCTGATCGCCGCCCGCGCGGTGCAGGGCGCCGGGGCCGCGGTCATGATGCCCCTCACCCTGACCCTGCTCACCGCGGCCGTACCCGAAGCGCGGCGCGGTATGGCGTACGGCATCTGGGGCGCCGTGAACGGCCTCGCGGTGGCCTCCGGACCACTGGTCGGCGGCAGCCTCACCGAACACATCTCCTGGCAGTGGATCTTCTGGCTGAACGTCCCGCTCGGCCTGATCCTCATCCCGCTCGCCCGCCTGCGCCTCGCCGAGTCCCACGGCACCGGAGCCCCGCTCGACCTGCCCGGCACCCTGCTCGCCAGTGGCGGACTCTTCGGCATCGTCTACGGACTGGTCCGCGGGCCCGTCGACGGCTGGACCGGCACCGTCGTCCTGACCGGCCTGTTCACCGGGACCGCGCTGCTCGTGGGCTTCGTGCTCTACAGCATCCGCGCCAAGAACCCCATGCTGCCGATGCGGCTGTTCCGCTCCCGCGCCTTCTCCGGCATCAACGCGGCCAGCTTGCTGATGTTCCTCGGCATGTTCGGCTCGATCTTCCTGCTCGCCCAGTACATGCAGGGCGTGCTCGGCTACACGCCCACCGAGGCGGGCCTGCGGATGCTGCCCTGGACCGGCATGCCGATGCTCGTCGCCCCGATCGCCGGCATCCTCTCCGACCGCATCGGCGGCCGTCCGGTCGTCGCCACCGGCCTCTTCCTGCAGGCCCTCGGCCTCGGCCACCTGGCCGTGGTGGCGACCGCCGACGCCTCCTACGCCGCCCAGCTGCCCGCCCTGGTCATCAGCGGCATCGGCATGGCGTTGTACTTCGCCCCGGCCTCCAACCTGGTGATGTCCAGCGTCCGCCCGAAGGAACAGGGCATCGCCTCCGGGGCCAACAACGCCCTGCGCGAGGTGGGCGGCGCCCTCGGCATCGCGATCATGGCGTCGATCTTCGCGTCCCGGGGCGGCTACGAATCCGGCCAGGCCTTCGTCGACGGTATGCGTCCGGCGCTGGTGACCGGCGCCGCGGCGGTCGCCCTCGCAGGCGTCGCGACCCTGTTCATACCGGCCCGCAAGCGGCCCGCCGCCCCCACCTCGCCCCCCGCCGGCCCGACGCCCGAACCGGTACTGGAAACAGCCTCCTGAGCCCTCCCGAGCTCTTCGGAATCCTCTGGAACCCCGCCACCCATCACAGAGGGACCCCTCGCCCATCACGGAGGGGGCCCCGCCCACCACGGAAGGACCCGGTCATGCCCACGCTTCCCTGGACCGTCCCGAACACTCCGCCGTCCCACACCGAAGTGCACGTCTTCGCTTCCCGCTTCGAGACCCGCACCCTCTGGGGAGCCCTGCGGTTCTTCCTCAAGACACCCGGTGTCTGGCGACAGGTGAGCAGGGCTCCCGGCGCGTACGGAGCCTCCCTGAAGGCGCAGCCGCTGCGGCGGACGTTCTGGACCGTGTCCGCCTGGGAGTCCCGGAATGCCCTCGGCGCCTTCGCCCGTACCGGTCCGCACGCGCCGACCGCCCGCGGGCTCCTCCCGCAGATGCGCGACGCCAAGTTCGCCGACTGGACCGCGAAGAGCGAGGACCTCTCCGTCGACTGGACAGAAGTACGGCGCCGCCTCACCTGAACACCCAGCTCACCTGAGCACCCGCCCCATCTGAGCACCCGGCCCACCCGAACACCCCTCCGCGTGTGAACACCCACCCGCGCGTGCGCACGACCCACCCCGCGCGGACACCGGCGCCCGCGCAAGCACCCGCGCACGCGTACGACAGCGCACCCGGCCCCCGCCGCCCCGTCCGGCGGGGGCCTTAGTCTTGAGCCCGTGCAGGAACTCCACGACGCTCCCCTCGCCCCGCTGACCACGTTCCGCCTGGGCGGCCCCGCGACCCGGCTGGTCACCGCGACGACCGACGAGGAAGTGATCGCCGTCGTCCGCGAGGCCGACGACAGCGGTACGCCCCTGCTGATCATCGGCGGTGGCTCGAACCTGGTCATCGGCGACAAGGGCTTCGACGGCACCGCACTCCTCATCGCCACCCGGGGCCTCACCCTGGACGGCACGCACCTGGAACTGGCGGCCGGAGAGGTGTGGACCGACGCCGTCGCCCGCACCGTGGAGGCCGGTCTGGCCGGCGTCGAGTGCCTGGCCGGCATCCCCGGCTCGGCGGGCGCCACCCCCATCCAGAACGTCGGCGCGTACGGCCAGGAGGTCTCCTCCACCATCACCGAGGTCGTCGCCTACGACCGCCGGGCCCGCGAGACGGTCACCCTCACGAACGAGGAGTGCGCCTTCTCCTACCGGCACAGCCGCTTCAAGGCCGACCCCGAGCGCTACGTCGTCCTGCGCGTCCGCTTCGGCCTGGAGGACGCCGACGGCCTCTCCGGTCCCGTCCGGTACGCCGAGACGGCCCGCGTCCTCGGCGTCGCACCGGGCGACCGCGTCCCCCTGCCCACGGCCCGCGAGACGGTCCTGAAGCTCCGCGCCGGAAAGGGCATGGTCCTGGACCCCGAGGACCACGACACCTGGTCGGCCGGCTCCTTCTTCACCAACCCGATCCTCACGGGCGAGGAGTTCACGGCCTTCCGGACCCGGGCGAAGCAGCACCTCGGCCCCGACACCGAGCCCCCCGCGTATCCCGCCGGCGAGGGCCGTACCAAGACCTCCGCCGCCTGGCTGATCGACAAGGCGGGCTTCACCAAGGGCTACGGCGACGGCCCGGCCCGCATCTCCACCAAACACACCCTCGCCCTCACCAACCGCGGCGAGGCGACCACCGAGGACCTGCTGGCACTCGCCCGCGAGGTGGTGACCGGCGTGCGCGAAACCTTCGGCATCACCCTGGTCAACGAGCCGGTGACGGTGGGGGTCGGCCTCTGAGGAACCGCGGGCCGCCCGCCCGCCCTCACCCGGCCGGAGCCGCCCGCCCTCACCCCACCGGAGCCGCCCGCCCTCACCCGGCCGGAGCCGCCCGCCCTCACCCCACCGGAGTCGTCAGCCACCGGTCGATCCCCGCCAGCAGCTCCGCCCTGGCCGCCTCCGGCGCCGTCGACCCGCGCACCGACTGCCGCGCCAGCTCCGCCAGCTCGGCGTCCGTGAACCCGTGGTGCTCGCGCGCGATCTCGTACTGGGCCGCCAGCCGCGAGCCGAACAGCAGGGGGTCGTCCGCTCCCAGGGCCAGCGGCACGCCCGCGTCGAACAGCTTCCGCAGCGGCACGTCCCCCGGCTTCTCGTACACGCCCAGCGCCACGTTCGACGCCGGGCACACCTCGCACGTCACCTGCCGGTCCGCGAGCCGCTGCAGCAGCCGCGGGTCCTCCGCCGCCCGCACCCCGTGCCCGATCCGGTCGGCCTCCAGGTCGTCCAGGCAGTCCCGCACGGACGCGGGCCCGGACAGCTCGCCCCCGTGCGGCGCGGACAGCAGCCCGCCCTCGCGCGCGATGGCGAACGCCCGGTCGAAGTCCCGGGCCATGCCACGCCGCTCGTCGTTGGACAGCCCGAAGCCGATGACCCCCCGGTCCGCGTACCGCACCGCCAGCCGCGCCAGCGTGCGCGCGTCCAGGTGGTGCTTCATCCGGTTCGCGGCGACCAGCACCCGAATCCCGAGCCCGGTGTCCCGCCGCGCCGAGTCCACCGCGTCCAGGATGACCTCCAGCGCCGGGATCAGCCCGCCCAGCCGCGGCGCGTACGACGTCGGATCGACCTGGATCTCCAGCCAGCCCGACCCGTCCTTGAGGTCCTCCTCCGCGGCCTCCCGCACCAGCCGCTGGATGTCCTCCGGTTCCCTCAGGCACGAGCGCGCCGCGTCGTACAGCCGCTGGAACCGGAACCAGCCCCGCTCGTCCGTGGCCCGCAGACTCGGTGGCTCTCCGCTGGTCAGCGCTTCGGTCAGCGCCTCGGGGAGGCGTACGCCGTACTTGTCGGCCAGTTCCAGCACGGTGGCGGGGCGCATCGACCCGGTGAAGTGCAGGTGCAGATGGGCCTTCGGCAGCAGGGAGAGATCACGTACACGTTCCATTCCAAAATCCTGCCGCACCTCCCGGGGGACCCGGTAGCGCTTTCCCCGAACGTGGTCTTGCTCGCACGTCAGCACGAGGGAAACGGAAGCGGGCCGCCTCCCCCGAGGGAAACGGCCCGCCCGTGTACTCACGCGAGTACACGGAACCGGTCCTGCGGTCAGTCCTGTGCCGCTGATCAGTCCTGTGCCTCCGCCAGCAGCTTCTGGATCCGGCTCACGCCCTCCACCAGGTCCTCGTCGCCCAGCGCGTAGGACAGCCGCAGGTATCCCGGAGTGCCGAAGGCCTCGCCGGGAACGACCGCGACCTCGACCTCCTCGAGGATGAGCGCGGCCAGCTCCACGGAGTTCTGCGGCCGCTTGCCCCGGATCTCCTTGCCGATCAGGGCCTTCACCGACGGGTAGGCGTAGAACGCGCCCTCGGGCTCCGGGCAGACCACGCCGTCGATCTCATTGAGCATCCGCACGATGGTCCTGCGCCGGCGGTCGAAGGCCTCGCGCATCGTGGCGACCGCGTCCAGGGAGCCGGAGACCGCGGCCAGCGCCGCCACCTGGGCGACGTTCGACACGTTGGAGGTGGCGTGCGACTGCAGGTTGGTGGCGGCCTTCACGACGTCCTTCGGGCCGATGATCCACCCGACCCGCCAGCCGGTCATCGCGTACGTCTTCGCGACACCGTTGACCACGATGCACTTGTCCCGCAGCTCCGGCAGGACGGCGGGCAGCGAGGTGAAGGTGGCGTCGCCGTAGACCAGGTGCTCGTAGATCTCGTCGGTCAGCACCCACAGACCGTGCTCGACCGCCCAGCGGCCGATCGCCTCGGCGTCCTCGGCGCTGTAGACCGCGCCGGTGGGGTTCGAGGGGGAGACGAACAGGACGACCTTGGTCCTCTCCGTCCGCGCGGCCTCCAGCTGCTCCACGCTGACGCGGTAGCCGGTCGTCTCGTCGGCGACGACCTCGACCGGGACACCGCCGGCCAGACGGATCGACTCCGGGTACGTCGTCCAGTACGGGGCCGGGACGATGACCTCGTCGCCCGGGTCGAGGATCGCGGCGAAGGCCTCGTAGATGGCCTGCTTGCCGCCGTTGGTGACGAGGACCTGGGCGGGGTCCACCTCGTAGCCGGAGTCGCGCAGCGTCTTCGCGGCGATCGCGGCCTTCAGCTCCGGCAGCCCGCCGGCCGGCGTGTAGCGGTGGTACTTCGGGTTCCGGCACGCCTCGATCGCGGCGTCGACGATGTAGTCCGGAGTCGGGAAGTCGGGTTCACCGGCGCCGAAGCCGATCACCGGTCGCCCGGCGGCCTTGAGGGCCTTGGCCTTGGCGTCCACGGCGAGGGTGGCGGACTCGGAGATCGCACCGACCCGGGCGGAGACCCGGCGCTCGGTGGGAGGGGTTGCAGCGCTCATGGGTCCATCGTTCCAGACCGGAAACCCGCCCGGCACGGGGGTTTCACAGACTGAACAGGTCTTGGTCAACCTCTGAACACCAGTCCGGATCCGTTCCGCCGGCCCTCTCCGTCAGGACGATCTTCGGCCGGGAGACCGGGCACGGGCGCTTTCTGTTCGACGCCCGGCCCCGGAACACGTACACTCACACCTCGTTGGCCTTCCGCGGCCGTGCTCACCGGGTGCACACCAAGCATCCGGCCGGATGCGGTACGTTGGGGGACACACAAAGGGTCGTAGCTCAATTGGTAGAGCACTGGTCTCCAAAACCAGCGGTTGGGGGTTCAAGTCCCTCCGGCCCTGCTACACACAACCTTAGCCAGGATGTGTACGCATGTACGTACAGCAATGCACCGCCGTGCGGCTCATACCGGGCGCGGCACGGCCATGACCCGGAATCAGGTGAGGACGAGTGACGGACGCCGTGGGCTCCATCGACATGCCTGATGCCGAGGACGAGGCGCCGGACTCCAAGAAGAAGACCCGCAAGGGCGGCAAGCGGGCCAAGAAGGGCCCGCTGAAGCGCCTCGCGCTCTTCTACCGCCAGATCGTGGCGGAGCTTCGCAAGGTTGTCTGGCCGACCCGGAACCAGCTGACGTCGTACACAACCGCAGTGATCATCTTTGTGGTCGTCATGATCGGCCTGATCACACTGATCGACTACGGGCTCGGGCACGTCGCCAAGTACGTATTCGGCTGAGCCGCCTGCGAAGAGCGCCGAGGTACCCGGCGCTCCTTTCGCGTGTTCCACCCCTATGTATCCAGGAAGAAGCAGCCACCGTGTCTGACCCGAACGTGAACGACGCCATCGAGCCGGTCGAGTCCGTCGAGGACGAGCTCGACACCGTCGGGGGCGCGGACAGTGAGGCCTCCGAGGCCTCCGCCGAGGTCGAGGCTGCCGACGCCGCCGCGGACGAGTCCGAGACGGCGGCCGATACGACCCCCGAGGCCGAAGAGGCCGACGACGCGGACTCCGACGAGGACGCCGCCGACGAGACCGAGGCCGAAGAGGCCGAGGACGACCGCGACCCGGTCGAGAAGCTCCGCGAGGAACTGCGGACGCTGCCCGGCGAGTGGTACGTCATCCACACGTACGCGGGCTACGAGAACCGGGTGAAGACCAACCTGGAGCAGCGCGCCGTCTCGCTGAACGTCGAGGACTTCATCTTCCAGGCCGAGGTGCCGCAGGAAGAGGTCGTCCAGATCAAGAACGGCGACCGCAAGACGATCAAGCAGAACAAGCTCCCGGGTTACGTCCTGGTCCGCATGGACCTGACGAACGAGTCCTGGGGCGTCGTCCGCAACACCCCCGGTGTCACCGGCTTCGTGGGCAACGCCTACGACCCGTACCCGCTGACCCTGGACGAGATCGTCAAGATGCTCGCCCCGGAGGCCGAGGAGAAGGCCGCCCGCGAGGCCGCCGAGGCCGAGGGCAAGCCGGTTCCGCAGCGCAAGGTCGAGGTCCAGGTGCTGGACTTCGAGGTCGGCGACTCGGTCACCGTCACCGACGGCCCGTTCGCCACGCTCCAGGCGACCATCAACGAGATCAACCCCGACTCCAAGAAGGTCAAGGGCCTGGTGGAGATCTTCGGCCGCGAGACGCCGGTCGAGCTCTCCTTCGACCAGATCCAGAAGAACTGACCCGGTTCCGAACAGCCCGGACAGTCTGGACCACAGCTTCCGAACAGGTCAGGTGAACGCTCAGGCGTCTGCCTGACCTGCTCGGTTTTTGGCCGCACATCCATACCCGCTATCGTTGTGCGGTATGCCTGTGTCCGGGGTGATTCCCGGTACGCGGGCAGGACCCGAATCGAAAGGACCCGGAGAGTCATGCCTCCCAAGAAGAAGAAGGTCACGGGGCTCATCAAGCTCCAGATCCAGGCCGGTGCCGCCAACCCGGCTCCGCCGGTCGGCCCCGCGCTGGGTCAGCACGGCGTCAACATCATGGAGTTCTGCAAGGCCTACAACGCCGCGACCGAGTCGCAGCGTGGCTGGGTCATCCCGGTGGAGATCACGGTCTACGAGGACCGCTCCTTCACCTTCATCACCAAGACCCCGCCGGCCGCGAAGATGATCCTCAAGGCCGCGGGTGTGGAGAAGGGCTCCGGCGAGCCGCACAAGACCAAGGTCGCGAAGATCACCGCTGCCCAGGTCCGTGAGATCGCCACGACCAAGATGCCCGACCTCAACGCCAACGACCTGGACGCCGCGTCGAAGATCATCGCCGGCACCGCCCGTTCCATGGGCGTCACGGTCGAGGGCTGACCTCCACCCCCCCCGTAAGCCAAGCAGAAGTGTGGAAGGGCCGGCTCGGCCCGGACCACGACTCCTAAGAACCCACAGGAGCTATACGTGAGCAAGCGCAGCAAGTCTCTCCGCGCTGCGGACGCCAAGGTCGACCGGGAGAAGCTGTACGCCCCGCTCGAGGCCGTCCGTCTCGCCAAGGAGACCTCCACCTCGAAGTTCGACGGCACCGTCGAGGTCGCCTTCCGCCTGGGCGTTGACCCGCGCAAGGCCGACCAGATGGTCCGTGGCACCGTGAACCTCCCGCACGGCACCGGCAAGACCGCCCGGGTCCTGGTCTTCGCGACCGGCGACCGTGCCGAGGCCGCGCGTGCCGCGGGCGCCGACATCGTCGGCGCCGACGAACTGATCGACGAGGTGTCGAAGGGCCGTCTGGACTTCGACGCCGTCGTCGCCACCCCGGACCTCATGGGCAAGGTCGGCCGCCTCGGCCGCGTGCTCGGTCCCCGTGGTCTCATGCCGAACCCCAAGACCGGCACCGTCACCCCGGACGTCACCAAGGCTGTCAACGACATCAAGGGTGGCAAGATCGAGTTCCGCGTCGACAAGCACTCGAACCTGCACTTCATCATCGGCAAGACGTCCTTCGACGACACCAAGCTGGTGGAGAACTACGGCGCCGCGCTGGAGGAGATCCTCCGTCTGAAGCCGTCCGCCGCGAAGGGCCGGTACATCAAGAAGGCCGCGATCACCACCACGATCGGCCCCAGCATTCCGCTCGACTCGAACCGCACCCGCAACCTCCTCGTCGAGGAGGACCCGGCGTCGGTCTGAGCCCCTCGGGCCGGCCCGTCCGGCCCGTCCGCTCACCGAGCACGCCCCGAGCCCGCCCCCGCGCCCACCACGGCGCGGGGGCGGGTTTTTTCGTACAGCAGTGTCAGTCAGGTGGGTTACGGTTCAACGGACTTGACTGATCGGGCGAAACAACCAGGGGTGGGATTCATGGGCATGTCCGCATGGAAGCGCGCGGGTGTCTGCGTGGCGGCCGTGACGGTCGTCGCGGGCGTCACGAGCTGCCAGGCCGGTGACGGGGGAACGAAGGACAAGGCGGCGGAGCCCAAGGTCCTGTCCCGGGGCGAGGCGGCCGAGGTGCTCCAGGCCGCCTTCAAGAAGACGACGGAAGCGAAGTCCGCCAAGGTCCGGATGACCATGTCGATGCCCGCCGAGATGCAGGGCATGGGGGACATGGTGGGCGTGGCGGGCGACGGCGCCATGGAGATGACCGGGATCCAGGGCTGGGACCCGGCGGTCATGGATATGACCATCAAGGGATCCGGCCTCGGAGGGGACGACCCCGAGGCGCCTTCCGAGACCCGCCTGATCATGGTCGACGACGTCATGTACGCGGACATGGGCGCGGAGCAGGCCGTCGAGATGGACGGCAAGCGCTGGATGAAGCTGGACTTCCAGGCCATGGCCGAGGAGGCCGGGAGCAAGGAACTGCAGAAGCAGATCACCGGCAGCCTGGAGAGCATGAACCAGGACCCGGCCCAGCAGCTGGCCCTGCTGCTCGAGTCGCCGAACCTGAAGCACGTCGGCCCCCAGAAGGTCGACGGTGTCCAGGCGCAGCACTACAAGGGCACGCTGACCTTCGAGGAGATCATCAAGGGCAACGAGTCCTTGGACTTCCTCTCCGGGGAGGAGCGCAAGGAGCTCATCGCCAACGCCGAGAACTCGGGTGTGAAGGGGTACGACACCGAGGTCTGGGTCAACGGGGACGACTACCCGGTCAAGATGGTCCTCGGTATGAAGTCGGACGAGGGCACGGTCGACATCACCACGCACTACTCCGACTACGGGGCCCAGGCCGAGGTCGAGGCGCCGCCGGCCAAGGACACGGTCGACCTCTTCGAGATGCTGCAGGGCCTCGAGGAAGGAATCTCGGACATCGGAGCGGACGCCGGGGCCGACGTCTGAGTGGTCGGGACCGTCCCGACGTTCGACCCTCGGGAGGAGCAGTCCTGACGGTCCGTCGTCCGCCGGGAGGGGCCGTCCTGACGGTCCGTCGTCCGTCCTGACGGTCCGTCCCGAACGTCCCGGCGGGACCGGATTTGCCTCACGGCGATCCGGTCCCGTACTCTCCAGAGGAAGCCAAAGACCGCTGGTCGTTACCGTGCACTCGCAAGAGGGTGCGGTGGCCGAAGGATCCGCTGAACTGCGGACGACCCGCGCAGGTGACTGTGGAAGAGTTCCCGGACTTCGCGACCGCGAGGAAGCGAATACCGGTTGAGCCTCGCCCCGTGCGCCTGCGCCGGGGCGTTTCGTTTTCCCCAGTCCTCCTTCGGGTCCGCGCGGTCCGAATCACCCGGAAGGAGGCCGAAACTCTATGGCGAGGCCCGACAAGGCTGCCGCGGTCGCCGAGCTGACGGACCAGTTCCGCAACTCGAGCGCCGCTGTGCTGACCGAGTACCGCGGTCTCACCGTGGCCCAGCTCAAGCAGCTGCGCCGTTCGCTCGGTGAGAACGCCCAGTACGCCGTGGTGAAGAACACGCTGACCAAGATTGCGGCCAACGAGGCCGGGATCACGACGCTGGACGACCTGTTCAACGGTCCGACGGCAGTCGCCTTCGTCACCGGTGACCCGGTGGAGTCGGCGAAGGGTCTTCGTGACTTCGCCAAGGACAACCCGAATCTCATCATCAAGGGCGGTGTCCTTGACGGCAAGGCGCTGTCCGCCGACGAGATCAAGAAGCTCGCGGACCTCGAGTCCCGCGAGGTTCTGCTCTCCAAGCTGGCGGGTGCTTTCAAGGGCAAGCAGTCCCAGGCTGCTCAGCTCTTCCAGGCGCTTCCGTCGAAGCTCGTCCGCACCGTGGACGCGCTTCGCGCCAAGCAGGACGAGCAGGGCGGTGCCGAGTAATTCGGCTCGCTTTCCGGCCCTTGCCGACATGAGGCAAGGGTCATAGCGGGCCCGATGTACGCCCGCCTCACCCAGTACACCCGGCACCTGCCGATTTAGTGGAAGGACCGCCATCATGGCGAAGCTCACCCAGGACGAGCTGCTGGCCCAGTTCGAGGGCATGACCCTCATCGAGCTCTCCGAGTTCGTGAAGGCCTTCGAGGAGAAGTTCGACGTCACCGCCGCCGCCGCGGTCGCCGTGGCCGGCCCCGCCGCCCCGGGCGCCCCGGCCGAGGCCGAGGCCGAGCAGGACGAGTTCGACGTCGTCCTCACCGGCGCCGGCGACAAGAAGATCCAGGTCATCAAGGTCGTGCGCGAGCTGACCTCCCTCGGCCTGAAGGAGGCCAAGGACCTGGTCGACGGTGCGCCGAAGGCCGTCGTCGAGAAGGTCAACAAGGAAGCCGCTGCGAAGGCCAAGGAGGCCCTCGAGGGCGCCGGTGCCTCCGTCGAGGTCAAGTAAGACCTTCCGGGTCCGACAGGACCCCCGCGGCCCGGCAGCGCCGGATCCGCACCGCGTCCACCAGGGCGTGTAACGCGCAAGCGCCGAGGAGCGATCATCCATCCGGGTGGTCGCTCTTCGGTGTCTCCGGGACCGGTGGCGGTTGCCTCGAACCCGGGACGGCGGGGGGTATGGTGATCTTCGTCGTGGCCCTGTGCGGGCCACGAAGGATCGCCTGTCGAAAGGCGGTTCGGGCAAGGGGGCCTTGACGAACCGCACGTGGCGCGCAATTCTCAGGACGCGTCGTCACAAGGATCCGGATCCGAGGCATGGATCGGCGGCGAAGAGGGCAGTATCACGGTGCGTTGAGGGCAGGACCGTGTCACAGGAGTTGAGAGCAACGAGGGCCTCCGAGGGTCTCGAAAACCCGCACTGGACATCAGTGTGCCAAGTGGCTACACTGTCCCTTTGCGCTGCCTGTTAGCTGTCCCCTGCCCGTCACCAGGGGCATGCCCTCACTTGAGCACTGACGATCAGAGCCTCTCTGACCTGGCCTTTTCCGCCGGGAAGCGAAGTGTCTGCCGTGGTGTCCCGTGGGGGGCCGGTACGCGCGTAGTGAGTCCGAGCCCTCGGAAGGACCCCCTCTTGGCCGCCTCGCGCAATGCCTCGACCGCGAATACGAACAACGCTGCCAGCACCGCCCCGCTGCGCATCTCTTTTGCAAAAATCAAGGAGCCCCTCGAGGTTCCGAACCTTCTCGCGCTGCAGACCGAGAGCTTCGACTGGCTGCTCGGCAACGAGGCCTGGAAGGCTCGCGTCGAGGACGCTCTGGAAAACGGTCAGGACGTCCCCACCAAGTCCGGTCTGGAGGAGATCTTCGAGGAGATCTCTCCGATCGAGGACTTCTCCGGGTCGATGTCGCTGACCTTCCGCGACCACCGCTTCGAGCCGCCCAAGAACTCCATCGACGAGTGCAAGGACCGCGACTTCACGTATGCGGCGCCGCTCTTCGTCACCGCCGAGTTCACCAACAACGAGACCGGCGAGATCAAGTCCCAGACCGTCTTCATGGGCGACTTCCCGCTCATGACGAACAAGGGCACCTTCGTCATCAACGGCACCGAGCGTGTCGTGGTGTCGCAGCTGGTCCGTTCGCCGGGTGTCTACTTCGACTCCAGCATCGATAAGACGTCCGACAAGGACATCTTCTCCGCCAAGATCATCCCGTCCCGGGGTGCCTGGCTGGAGATGGAGATCGACAAGCGCGACATGGTCGGCGTCCGCGTCGACCGCAAGCGCAAGCAGTCCGTCACCGTCCTGCTCAAGGCGCTCGGCTGGACCACCGAGCAGATCCTCGAGGAGTTCGGCGAGTACGAGTCCATGCGCGCCACCCTGGAGAAGGACCACACCCAGGGCCAGGACGACGCGCTGCTCGACATCTACCGCAAGCTGCGTCCGGGCGAGCCCCCCACCCGTGAGGCCGCGCAGACGCTGCTCGAGAACCTCTACTTCAACCCCAAGCGCTACGACCTCGCCAAGGTCGGCCGCTACAAGGTCAACAAGAAGCTGGGTGCCGACGCGCCGCTCGACGCGGGCGTGCTGACCGTCGAGGACGTCATCTCGACGATCAAGTACCTGGTGAAGCTGCACGCCGGCGAGATCGAGACCGTCGGTGACAGCGGTCAGACGATCGTCGTCGAGACCGACGACATCGACCACTTCGGCAACCGCCGCCTGCGCAGCGTCGGCGAGCTCATCCAGAACCAGGTCCGCACGGGTCTGGCCCGGATGGAGCGCGTCGTGCGTGAGCGCATGACCACGCAGGACGTCGAGGCGATCACGCCGCAGACCCTGATCAACATCCGGCCGGTCGTCGCCTCCATCAAGGAGTTCTTCGGCACCAGCCAGCTGTCGCAGTTCATGGACCAGAACAACCCGCTGTCCGGGCTGACGCACAAGCGTCGTCTGTCCGCGCTCGGCCCGGGTGGTCTCTCCCGTGAGCGGGCCGGCTTCGAGGTCCGTGACGTGCACCCCTCGCACTACGGCCGCATGTGCCCGATCGAGACGCCCGAAGGCCCGAACATCGGTCTGATCGGCTCGCTCGCCTCCTACGGCCGGGTCAACGCGTTCGGTTTCGTCGAGACCCCGTACCGCAAGGTCATCGACGGCCAGGTCACCGACGACGTCGACTACCTGACCGCCGACGAGGAGGACCGCTTCGTCATCGCGCAGGCCAACGCCCCGCTGAGTGACGACATGCGGTTCGCCGAGGCCCGCGTGCTGGTCCGCCGCAAGGGCGGCGAGGTCGACTACGTCAGCCCCGACGAGGTCGACTACATGGACGTCTCGCCGCGCCAGATGGTGTCGGTCGCGACCGCCATGATCCCCTTCCTGGAGCACGACGACGCCAACCGTGCCCTCATGGGCGCGAACATGATGCGTCAGGCCGTGCCGCTGATCAGGTCCGAGTCCCCGCTCGTCGGCACCGGCATGGAGTACCGCTCCGCCGCCGACGCCGGTGACGTGGTCAAGGCCGAGAAGGCGGGTGTGGTCCAGGAGGTCTCCGCGGACTACATCACCACGACCAACGACGACGGCACGTACATCACGTACCGCCTGGCCAAGTTCGCCCGCTCCAACCAGGGCACCTCGGTCAACCAGAAGGTCATCGTCAACGAGGGCGACCGCGTCATCGAGGGCCAGGTCCTCGCCGACGGTCCGGCCACCGAGAACGGCGAGATGGCGCTCGGCAAGAACCTGCTGGTCGCGTTCATGCCGTGGGAGGGTCACAACTACGAGGACGCGATCATCCTGTCGCAGCGCCTCGTCCAGGACGACGTCCTCTCCTCGATCCACATCGAGGAGCACGAGGTCGACGCCCGTGACACCAAGCTCGGCCCCGAGGAGATCACCCGGGACATCCCGAACGTCTCCGAGGAGGTCCTCGCCGACCTCGACGAGCGCGGCATCATCCGCATCGGTGCCGAGGTCGTCGCCGGCGACATCCTCGTCGGCAAGGTCACGCCCAAGGGTGAGACCGAGCTGACCCCCGAGGAGCGCCTGCTGCGCGCGATCTTCGGCGAGAAGGCCCGTGAGGTCCGTGACACCTCGCTGAAGGTGCCGCACGGCGAGATCGGCAAGATCATCGGCGTGCGCGTCTTCGACCGCGAGGAGGGCGACGAGCTTCCCCCCGGTGTGAACCAGCTGGTGCGCGTCTACGTCGCGCAGAAGCGCAAGATCACCGACGGTGACAAGCTCGCCGGCCGTCACGGCAACAAGGGCGTCATCTCGAAGATCCTGCCGATCGAGGACATGCCGTTCCTGGAGGACGGCACCCCGGTCGACATCATCCTCAACCCCCTCGGTGTGCCGTCCCGAATGAACCCGGGACAGGTCCTGGAGATCCACCTCGGCTGGCTCGCCAGCCGCGGCTGGGACGTCTCCGGCCTCGCCGAGGAATGGGCGGAGCGCCTGCAGGTCATCGGCGCCGACAAGGTCGAGCCCGGCACCAACGTCGCCACCCCCGTCTTCGACGGTGCGCGCGAGGACGAGCTGGCCGGCCTGCTGCAGCACACCATCCCGAACCGGGACGGCGAGCGCATGGTGCTCCCGACCGGCAAGGCGAGGCTGTTCGACGGCCGCTCCGGCGAGCCGTTCCCGGAGCCGATCTCGGTCGGCTACATGTACATCCTCAAGCTCCACCACCTGGTCGACGACAAGCTGCACGCCCGTTCGACCGGTCCGTACTCGATGATCACCCAGCAGCCGCTGGGTGGTAAGGCCCAGTTCGGTGGCCAGCGCTTCGGTGAGATGGAGGTGTGGGCGCTGGAGGCGTACGGCGCCGCTTACGCCCTCCAGGAGCTGCTGACCATCAAGTCCGACGACGTGACCGGCCGCGTGAAGGTCTACGAGGCCATCGTCAAGGGCGAGAACATCCCCGAGCCCGGCATCCCCGAGTCCTTCAAGGTGCTCATCAAGGAGATGCAGTCCCTGTGCCTCAACGTGGAGGTGCTGTCCTCGGACGGCATGTCCATCGAGATGCGCGACACCGACGAGGACGTCTTCCGCGCTGCGGAGGAGCTCGGCATCGACCTGTCGCGGCGCGAGCCGAGCAGCGTCGAAGAGGTCTGACGGGAGTTCCGGCCAGGAGGTTCGGCGATGAAGATCCCTGAACCTCCGGCCGGCCCCAGGACCCCCGTATCAGACCCCATGACTTACAACCCTGAGAGGGATTGACGCATAGTGCTCGACGTCAACTTCTTCGATGAGCTCCGGATCGGCCTGGCCACCGCGGACGACATCCGTCAGTGGAGCCACGGCGAGGTCAAGAAGCCCGAGACCATCAACTACCGCACCCTCAAGCCCGAGAAGGACGGACTCTTCTGCGAGAAGATCTTCGGTCCGACCCGGGACTGGGAGTGCTACTGCGGCAAGTACAAGCGTGTCCGCTTCAAGGGCATCATCTGTGAGCGCTGTGGCGTCGAGGTCACGCGCGCCAAGGTGCGCCGTGAGCGGATGGGCCACATCGAGCTCGCCGCCCCCGTCACGCACATCTGGTACTTCAAGGGCGTCCCGTCGCGCCTCGGCTACCTGCTCGACCTCGCCCCGAAGGACCTCGAGAAGGTCATCTACTTCGCGGCGTACATGATCACGTTCGTCGACGAGGAGCGCCGCACCCGCGACCTGCCCTCGCTGGAGGCGCACGTCTCCGTCGAGCGTCAGCAGGTGGAGAACCGTCGCGACGCCGACCTGGAGGCCCGGGCCAAGAAGCTCGAGACCGACCTGGCCGAGCTCGAGGCCGAGGGCGCCAAGGCCGATGTGCGCCGCAAGGTGCGCGAGGGTGCCGAGCGTGAGATGAAGCAGCTGCGCGACCGTGCGCAGCGCGAGATCGACCGCCTCGACGAGGTGTGGAACCGGTTCAAGAACCTCAAGGTCCAGGACCTCGAGGGCGACGAGCTGCTCTACCGCGAGCTGCGTGACCGCTTCGGCACGTACTTCGACGGCTCGATGGGTGCCGCGGCGCTGCAGAAGCGCCTGGAGTCCTTCGACCTCGAGGAGGAGGCCGAGCGTCTCCGCGAGATCATCCGTACCGGCAAGGGCCAGAAGAAGACCCGTGCGCTCAAGCGCCTCAAGGTCGTCTCCGCGTTCCTGCAGACCAGCAACAGCCCCAAGGGCATGGTGCTGGACTGCGTGCCGGTCATCCCGCCGGACCTGCGTCCGATGGTGCAGCTGGACGGTGGCCGCTTCGCGACCTCCGACCTGAACGACCTGTACCGCCGCGTCATCAACCGCAACAACCGCCTGAAGCGGCTTCTCGACCTCGGCGCGCCCGAGATCATCGTGAACAACGAGAAGCGCATGCTCCAGGAGGCCGTCGACGCGCTCTTCGACAACGGCCGTCGCGGCCGCCCGGTGACGGGCCCCGGCAACCGTCCGCTGAAGTCGCTGTCCGACATGCTCAAGGGCAAGCAGGGCCGCTTCCGTCAGAACCTGCTCGGCAAGCGCGTGGACTACTCCGCGCGTTCCGTGATCGTCGTCGGTCCGCAGCTGAAGCTGCACCAGTGCGGTCTGCCGAAGGCGATGGCGCTGGAGCTGTTCAAGCCGTTCGTGATGAAGCGTCTGGTCGACCTGAACCACGCGCAGAACATCAAGAGCGCCAAGCGCATGGTCGAGCGCGGCCGCACGGTCGTGTACGACGTGCTCGAAGAGGTCATCGCGGAGCACCCGGTTCTGCTGAACCGTGCGCCCACGCTGCACCGCCTCGGCATCCAGGCCTTCGAGCCGCAGCTGGTCGAGGGCAAGGCCATCCAGATCCACCCGCTCGTCTGCACCGCGTTCAACGCGGACTTCGACGGTGACCAGATGGCCGTGCACCTGCCGCTGTCCGCGGAGGCGCAGGCCGAGGCCCGCATCCTGATGCTGTCCTCGAACAACATCCTCAAGCCCGCCGACGGCCGTCCGGTGACGATGCCGACCCAGGACATGGTCCTCGGTCTGTTCTTCCTCACCACCGACGGCGAGATGCGCGAGCTCAAGGGCGAGAGCCGGTCCTTCTCCTCGGTCGCCGAGGCGATCATGGCCTTCGACGCGGGCGAGCTGTCGCTCCAGTCGAGGATCGACGTCCGCTTCCCGGTCGGCACCATCCCGCCGCGTGGCTGGATGCCGCCGGCGCGCGAGGAGGGCGAGCCGGAGTGGCAGCAGGGTGACAGCTTCCGGCTGAACACCACGCTGGGCCGCGCGCTCTTCAACGAGCTGCTGCCCGAGGACTACCCGTTCGTCGACTACGAGGTCGGCAAGAAGCAGCTCTCCGAGATCGTCAACGACCTCGCCGAGCGCTACCCGAAGGTCATCGTGGCGGCGACGCTCGACAACCTGAAGGCGTCCGGCTTCCACTGGGCGACCCGCTCCGGCGTCACCGTCGCCATCTCCGACGTCGTCGTTCCCGAGGCGAAGAAGGAGATCGTCAAGGGCTACGAGGCGCAGGACGAGAAGGTCCAGAAGCAGTACGAGCGCGGTCTGATCACCAAGGACGAGCGCACGCAGGAGCTCATCGCGATCTGGACCAAGGCGACCAACGAGGTCGCCGAGGCGATGAACGACAACTTCCCGAAGACCAACCCGATCTTCATGATGGTGAACTCGGGCGCACGAGGCAACATGATGCAGATGCGTCAGATCGCCGGTATGCGTGGTCTGGTGTCGAACGCGAAGAACGAGACGATCCCGCGGCCCATCAAGGCCTCGTTCCGTGAGGGTCTGTCCGTGCTGGAGTACTTCATCTCCACGCACGGCGCCCGCAAGGGTCTGGCGGACACCGCTCTGCGTACCGCCGACTCGGGTTACCTCACCCGTCGTCTGGTCGACGTCTCCCAGGACGTCATCATCCGCGAGGAGGACTGCGGCACCGAGCGCGGTCTGAAGCTGCGGATCGCCTCGCGCGCCGCCGACGGGACGCTGCGCAAGGAGGACGACGTCGAGACGAGCGTGTACGCACGCATGCTCGCCGAGGACGTCGTCATCGACGGCAAGGTGATCGCGCCGGCCAACGTGGACCTCGGTGACGTGCTCATCGACCAGCTGGTGCACCACGGCGTCGAGGAGGTCAAGACCCGTTCGATCCTGACCTGCGAGTCCGCCGTCGGCACCTGCGCCATGTGCTACGGCCGTTCGCTGGCCACCGGCAAGCTGGTCGACATCGGTGAGGCGGTCGGCATCATCGCCGCCCAGTCCATCGGTGAGCCCGGCACCCAGCTGACGATGCGTACCTTCCACACCGGTGGTGTGGCCGGTGACGACATCACCCAGGGTCTGCCGCGTGTCGTCGAGCTCTTCGAGGCCCGTACCCCGAAGGGTGTCGCCCCGATCTCCGAGGCCGCCGGCCGCGTCCGGATCGAGGAGACCGAGAAGACGAAGAAGATCGTCGTCACCCCGGACGACGGCAGCGACGAGACGGCGTTCCCGATCTCGAAGCGTGCCCGTCTGCTGGTCGGCGAGGGCGATCACGTCGAGGTGGGCCAGAAGCTCACCGTGGGTGCCACCAACCCGCACGACGTGCTGCGCATCCTGGGTCAGCGACAGGTCCAGATCCACCTGGTCGGCGAGGTCCAGAAGGTCTACAACTCGCAGGGCGTGTCGATCCACGACAAGCACATCGAGATCATCATCCGGCAGATGCTCCGCCGCGTGACGATCATCGAGTCCGGCGACGCCGAGCTGCTGCCCGGCGAGCTGGTCGAGCGGTCGAAGTTCGAGACCGAGAACCGTCGTGTGGTGCAGGAGGGCGGTCACCCCGCTTCCGGCCGTCCGCAGCTGATGGGTATCACCAAGGCCTCGCTGGCGACCGAGTCGTGGCTGTCGGCGGCGTCCTTCCAGGAGACGACCAGGGTCCTCACGGACGCGGCGATCAACGCCAAGTCCGACTCCCTGATCGGCCTCAAGGAGAACGTCATCATCGGTAAGCTCATCCCGGCCGGTACGGGTCTGTCCCGCTACCGCAACATCCGGGTCGAGCCGACCGAGGAGGCCAAGGCCGCGATGTACTCGGCCGTCGGTTACGACGACATCGACTACTCGCCGTTCGGCACGGGCTCCGGCCAGGCCGTTCCGCTGGAGGACTACGACTACGGTCCGTACAACCAGTAAGCGAGTCGCCCGACGTACCGCAGGGGCGGTCACTCCCGTTTCGTACGGGGTGGCCGCCCCTGCGGCGTTCTCATGACCTGTACCGGTTTCGTGACGTGCTGTGGTGCCGGAAGGCGTCGCGGGAGCGCATGATGGGATGACGTGTGCAGTCGGGGGAGGTACCTGGTGTCGCAGTCGCCGTATCCGTCGTGGCAGCCCTGGCAGGGGCGGGGTGTTCCGCAGCCGTGGAGCGGACCGGGTGGACCGGTGGGACCGGGCGGACCGCCGCAGGGCGGGCCTCCGATGCTGGCCTCGCACGCGGACCGGGAGCGCACCGTGGACGTGCTCCGGGCCGGGTACGCCGAGGGCCGGCTGGACCAGCAGGAGCTCGAGCGACGGGTGGCGCGGGCCTACCAGGCGCGTACGGTGGCGGACCTGACGCTGCTGGTGGCCGATCTGCCGCAGGGCCCGGTACCGCAGACCGCGGCGATGCAGCACGTCGCTCCCATGGCGCCTCCGACGTTCCTGCCCCGGCCGCCGAAGACCAACGAGAAGGCGGTCGGGGCCATGGTGTGCGGGGTGCTGTGCCTGGCCACGGGTGGCCTGACCGGCATTCCGGCCGTGATCCTCGGGCACACGGCCCGCGCCGAGATCCGACGGACGGGCGACAGCGGCGACGCGTACGCGATGACCGGGCTGGTGCTCGGCTGGCTGTCCACGGTCGGCTGGGCCCTGCTGATCATGCTGATGGTCCTGGCCGGCAGCTCGTACAGCTGAGGTCCGGGCGGTGTCCGGCCGGCATACGGCTGAGGTCCGGCCGGCGTCCGGACGGGGTCCGAAGGGCCGGAGACCGCCCATTCGAAGATCATTACCCGTGTTCGGGCTTCACTCGCTTCGCGCGGCGATGGGGTGAGGGCCCATTTGTTTTGACCGCAGCCAATGCTATAGGTACGCTCAGACCTTGTGCCTGGGGTGTGCCCTGGCCTCCGTGCGTGCCATCACCCGCGTTGGGGGCTGTGAACGGCCATCGCGATCATGCGTTTCCTTCTGCCGTGCGGCGGGAGTCCGCGAGATTCGACACACCCGACCGCGTGGGTCGGTGAATGTTCCAGGTTAGCTTCACCATTCGGCACACAGAAACCGGAGAAGTAGTGCCTACGATCCAGCAGCTGGTCCGGAAGGGCCGGCAGGACAAGGTCGAGAAGAACAAGACGCCCGCACTCGAGGGTTCGCCCCAGCGTCGTGGCGTCTGCACGCGTGTGTTCACGACCACCCCGAAGAAGCCGAACTCGGCCCTGCGTAAGGTCGCGCGTGTGCGTCTGACCAGCGGCATCGAGGTCACTGCTTACATTCCGGGTGAGGGACACAACCTGCAGGAGCACTCCATCGTGCTCGTGCGCGGCGGCCGTGTGAAGGACCTGCCGGGTGTTCGCTACAAGATCATCCGTGGTTCGCTCGACACCCAGGGTGTCAAGAACCGCAAGCAGGCCCGCAGCCGCTACGGCGCCAAGAAGGAGAAGTAAGAATGCCTCGTAAGGGCCCCGCCCCGAAGCGCCCGGTCATCATCGACCCGGTCTACGGTTCTCCTCTTGTCACGTCGCTCATCAACAAGGTGCTGCTGAACGGCAAGCGCTCCACCGCCGAGCGCATCGTCTACGGCGCCATGGAGGGCCTTCGCGAGAAGACCGGCAACGACCCGGTCATCACGCTGAAGCGCGCTCTCGAGAACATCAAGCCGACCCTCGAGGTCAAGTCCCGCCGTGTCGGTGGCGCCACCTACCAGGTGCCGATCGAGGTCAAGCCCGGCCGTGCCAACACCCTGGCGCTGCGCTGGCTGGTGGGTTACTCCCGCGCCCGTCGCGAGAAGACCATGACCGAGCGTCTGCTCAACGAACTCCTCGACGCCAGCAACGGCCTCGGTGCCGCGGTGAAGAAGCGCGAGGACACGCACAAGATGGCCGAGTCCAACAAGGCCTTCGCGCACTACCGCTGGTAGTCGCTACCCACATCGAGACCGAGAGAAGACTGAAGCCTTATGGCTACCACTTCACTTGACCTGGCCAAGGTCCGCAACATCGGGATCATGGCCCACATCGACGCGGGCAAGACGACCACCACCGAGCGGATCCTGTTCTACACCGGCGTGTCGTACAAGATCGGCGAGACCCACGAGGGTTCCGCCACGATGGACTGGATGGAGCAGGAGCAGGAGCGTGGCATCACGATCACCTCTGCTGCGACCACCTGTCACTGGCCGCTCGAGGACAACGACTACACGATCAACATCATCGACACCCCGGGGCACGTCGACTTCACCGTAGAGGTGGAGCGTTCCCTGCGCGTGCTCGACGGTGCAGTGACCGTGTTCGACGGTGTCGCCGGTGTCGAGCCGCAGTCCGAGACGGTGTGGCGTCAGGCCGACCGTTACGGCGTGCCGCGTATCTGCTTCGTCAACAAGCTTGACCGTACCGGCGCGGAGTTCCACCGCTGCGTCGACATGATCAAGGACCGCCTGGGTGCGCAGCCGCTGGTCATGCAGCTGCCGATCGGTGCCGAGGCCGACTTCAAGGGCGTCGTGGACCTGGTCCGCATGAAGGCGCTCGTGTGGTCCGCCGAGGCCGCCAAGGGCGAGATGTACGACGTCGTCGACATCCCCGCCACGCACGCCGAGGCCGCCGAGGAGTGGCACGGCAAGCTGATCGAGGCCGTCGCGGAGAACGACGAAGAGATCATGGAGCTGTACCTGGAGGGCCAGGAGCCCACCGAGGAGCAGCTGTACGCCGCGATCCGTCGCATCACCATCGCGTCCGGCAAGTCCAGCGACACCACGGTCACCCCGGTGTTCTGCGGCACCGCGTTCAAGAACAAGGGCGTTCAGCCCCTGCTCGACGCGGTCGTGCGCTACCTCCCGACCCCGCTCGACGTCGAGGCCATCGAGGGCCACGACGTCAAGGACCCCGAGGTCGTGGTCAAGCGCAAGCCGTCCGAGGACGAGCCGCTGTCCGCCCTCGCGTTCAAGATCATGAGCGACCCGCACCTCGGCAAGCTCACCTTCGTCCGGGTCTACTCGGGCCGCCTGGAGTCCGGCACCGCCGTGCTGAACTCCGTCAAGGGCAAGAAGGAGCGCATCGGCAAGATCTACCGCATGCACGCGAACAAGCGTGAGGAGATCGCATCGGTGGGCGCCGGCGACATCGTCGCCGTCATGGGCCTGAAGCAGACCACCACCGGTGAGACGCTGTCCGACGACAAGCAGCCGGTGATCCTGGAGTCCATGGACTTCCCGGCGCCGGTCATCCAGGTCGCCATCGAGCCCAAGTCGAAGGGCGACCAGGAGAAGCTGGGCGTCGCGATCCAGCGCCTGGCCGAGGAGGACCCGTCCTTCCAGGTCCACTCGGACGAGGAGACCGGCCAGACCATCATCGGTGGTATGGGCGAGCTGCACCTCGAGGTGCTGGTCGACCGTATGCGCCGTGAGTTCAAGGTCGAGGCCAACGTCGGCAAGCCGCAGGTCGCCTACCGTGAGACGATCCGCAAGGCCGTCGAGCGCGTGGACTACACCCACAAGAAGCAGACCGGTGGTACCGGTCAGTTCGCCAAGGTGCAGATCGCGATCGAGCCCATCGAGGGCGGCGACGCCTCGTACGAGTTCGTGAACAAGGTGACCGGTGGCCGTATCCCGAAGGAGTACATTCCTTCGGTGGACGCCGGCGCGCAGGAGGCCATGCAGTTCGGTATCCTCGCGGGCTACGAGATGACGGGCGTTCGCGTCACGCTCATCGACGGTGGCTACCACGAGGTGGACTCCTCCGAGCTCGCCTTCAAGATCGCCGGTTCGCAGGCCTTCAAGGAGGCCGCGCGCAAGGCTTCGCCCGTGCTGCTCGAGCCGATGATGGCCGTAGAGGTCACCACGCCCGAGGACTACATGGGTGAGGTCATCGGCGACATCAACTCCCGCCGTGGCCAGATCCAGGCCATGGAGGAGCGTGCCGGTGCTCGCGTCGTGAAGGGCCTCGTGCCCCTTTCGGAGATGTTCGGCTACGTCGGGGACCTCCGCAGCAAGACGTCGGGTCGCGCAAGCTACTCGATGCAGTTCGACTCCTACGCCGAGGTTCCGCGGAACGTCGCCGAGGAGATCATCGCGAAGGCCAAGGGCGAGTAACGGTCTCCGTTCACACGCTTTAGGCTTGACCCCGGAGCCTTGCTTGGGGCATTTCACCGAGAACCGGTGGAATGCCCCCGGCCCCGGGCTTTCCAGCAAAGATCACCTGGCGCCGATGAGTAAGGCGTACAGAACCACTCCACAGGAGGACCCCAGTGGCGAAGGCGAAGTTCGAGCGGACTAAGCCGCACGTCAACATCGGCACCATCGGTCACATCGACCACGGTAAGACGACCCTCACGGCCGCCATTACCAAGGTGCTGCATGACGCGTACCCCGACCTGAACGAGGCCTCGGCCTTCGACCAGATCGACAAGGCTCCCGAGGAGCGCCAGCGCGGTATCACCATCTCGATCTCGCACGTCGAGTACCAGACCGAGTCGCGTCACTACGCCCACGTCGACTGCCCCGGTCACGCGGACTACATCAAGAACATGATCACGGGTGCGGCGCAGATGGACGGCGCCATCCTCGTGGTCGCCGCGACCGACGGCCCGATGCCGCAGACCAAGGAGCACGTGCTCCTGGCCCGCCAGGTCGGCGTGCCGTACATCGTCGTCGCCCTGAACAAGGCCGACATGGTGGACGACGAGGAGATCCTGGAGCTCGTCGAGCTCGAGGTTCGTGAGCTCCTCTCCGAGTACGAGTTCCCGGGCGACGACGTTCCCGTCGTCAAGGTCTCCGCTCTGAAGGCCCTCGAGGGCGACAAGGAGTGGGGCAACTCGGTCCTCGAGCTCATGAAGGCCGTGGACGAGGCCATCCCGCAGCCCGAGCGTGACGTCGACAAGCCGTTCCTCATGCCGATCGAGGACGTCTTCACGATCACCGGTCGCGGTACGGTCGTCACCGGCCGTATCGAGCGTGGTGTCCTGAAGGTCAACGAGACCGTCGACATCATCGGTATCAAGCAGGACAAGACCACCACCACGGTCACCGGTATCGAGATGTTCCGCAAGCTGCTCGACGAGGGCCAGGCCGGTGAGAACGTCGGTCTGCTGCTCCGCGGCATCAAGCGCGAGGACGTCGAGCGCGGCCAGGTCATCATCAAGCCGGGCTCGGTCACCCCGCACACCGAGTTCGAGGCCCAGGCCTACATCCTGTCGAAGGACGAGGGTGGCCGTCACACCCCCTTCTTCAACAACTACCGCCCGCAGTTCTACTTCCGTACGACGGACGTGACCGGCGTCGTGACCCTCCCCGAGGGCACCGAGATGGTCATGCCGGGTGACAACACCGAGATGAAGGTGGAGCTCATCCAGCCCATCGCCATGGAAGAGGGCCTGAAGTTCGCCATCCGTGAGGGTGGCCGGACCGTGGGCGCCGGCCAGGTCACCAAGATCAACAAGTAAGCTCCGGCTGCTTGTTGCTCCGACCTGGTAGCTCTTCTGCGAGCACCTGAGAGGGCCCGCACGACTTCGGTCGTGCGGGCCCTTTCGCGTGGTCGACAGCCGGCGGGCAGGGGCCGGTGAAGTCGACTTCCGTGCCCGACCGGCCACTCGGTCACAGGAACCCTTGGCCTATGCGGCCGCCGAGTGGCGAGGCGCCCGGATCGGCGGCGAGCGCGGTCCGCAAAGCGTCGGGGGTCTGTTCGGGGCGGGGAACCAGCTCGTGTCCGTGGTCGGCCTGCGTGCTCATGGAGTCCTCCCGGAAGCGCGGTCCCCGCTCGCTTCCGTTCGGCAGCCGGGGCAGCGGGACTCGGTTTCGGGGGCGCGGAAGCCGCGGTCGCAGCCGTCACAGTTCCGCATGCGGTACCACTCGGCCGGTGGGTCGGCCGGGGCGCGGAACGGGGGCGGGGGTGGCAGCCGGGCCGTGAGGCGGTGGGCGAGGAGGGCGGCGGGGCGGCGGAGGGGGTCGTCCGGCAGGTCGGTGGTGAGGACGTGGCGTACGGCCGTGGAGGGGACGTCCCGTTCCAGCCAGGCGGCGATGCCGGGGGCCAGGTGGGCGGTGTCGGTGGCGGAGAGCAGCAGGCGGGGGTCGTGTCGCCGCAGGCCGGCGAGGAGGTCGGTGGCCTCCTGGAGGAGTGCGGGGGCGGCGAGGCCGGGCTGCGGTACGGCGGGGAGAGCCTTGCGGGTGGCGGTGGCGGTGGCGGTGGCGGTGGCGGTGGCGGTGCCGTGTGTGCCGTGTGTGCCGTGTGTGCCGCGTGGGTGGGGCTGGGGTGCTCGCTCGGCTGCCGGGCGGGGCTGCCGGGGCGGTGCGGCGGGCCGGGCCGGGTGGTCGGGGCAGCCCGGGTCGGCAGCCTCGCGGTGGGGCCCGGACTGGTTGCAGGAGACGGTGCGGGTGACGATGCGGCCGGCCGCGGTGCGGTGGCGCTCGCGGCGCAGGTAGCCGTGCGCCTCCAGTTCACGCAGAGCAGCGGCGATGCGGGTGGGGCCCTCGGGGAAGCGGGCGGTGAGCGACTTGATGTCGGCGCCGGCGCCGGTGGGAAGCGACTGGATGTGGCAGCCGAGGCCGATCGCGAGCAGCGACAGCTCCGGGTGCTGGACCAGGTGGTTGCCGATCACCACGAAGCGGGTGGTGTGACGGGTGTTCTCGTGGATGACGCCGCCGCCGTGCTGATGACGCGAACGGGGCGGATTGCCGCCTACGGCGGACCGGGCGCGCGGGGGCGCGCTAGGGTTTTGGGTATCCATCGGGAAGAGGTCTGCTTCCTTGGTGGTCAGGCCCTCGCCCTGGGATTGCCGTCCCGGCGGGGGCCGAAGTCTTTTTCGGTTGTGTGCGCTGAGCACAGGGGAGTTGGGGGTCCGAAAATCCAGCTGAGCCGGTGATGTTCACCCGCCCGAGTGATTGCGCGCCTCGGGCGGAGAGGTGGGGCTTGGCAGGGGTTCTTTCTCCCCGAGTTCTTGCTTGGTAAGACGCCGACGGCACCGGAGCCCCAGGACGTGGGTTCCGGTGGTGTGAGGCGCAGTTCGGCCCGGACCGTCTTGCGCGGGAAACGGCCTTCGGACCCCTCCCCAGCGGTGGGCCGGCGCCTCCACGAGCAGCAGGCCACAGCCCGATTCGGCCTCGGGGGCGAGTACATGAAGCCGAGTCAGGGCTTCACCCCGGGTGTCGGTCACTCGGCCGGCCCTCACGCCCGGTGCGTGGGCGCACTTCGTGACGTACGCCCCGGAGAGCTGATTCAGCAACGGCATGCGTCATGCCCCCGGTGACACCAGGAGCAGGGTGTGTCGGCGTGTGGCTCGGTGCGGCCCGCCGTCCGCGGTCCTCCGGCTGTTCTAGAAGGCCGTGACTCCGCGTTCCCTGAGTTCGGCGACGACGGGGTCGATGCTGCCGTCGGAGGCCACCCTGAGCAGTTGGTACGGCAGTGACGCCCACTGCAGCGAGGGCATGTCGAGCAGGAACCGGTTGTCGGTGAGGGCCGAGCAGTGGTTGAGATCGAGTTCGGAGAGATCGGGCAGACCGGTCAGTGCGTCGACGTCCTTCAGTGAGTCCGGGTCGAAGATCTTCAGCTTGCGCAGGGAGGTGTGGTGGGCCAGGGGGGACAGGTCCTCCCAGCCCACGCGGTCCAGTTCGAGCTCGGTGAGCCCCTGGGAGGGGAGGTCCTCCATGGGGCCGCAGCGGCCCAGCATCAGTTTCCGAAGGCCGGGGCATTCGTGCAGAACGCCCAGGGAGCTCAGCCGGGGGGCGTGGCTGATGTGCAGGTCGCTCAGGGGGGAGCCGGCCAGGCCGCTGATGTCGGTGAGGTGTTCGCAACTGTCCACGAACAGGCTGTCGAGTGCGGGCAGACTGCCGACGTGGTCGAGGCCGGTGAGCCCCGGGCAGTCGCGCAGGGCGAGGTGCTTCAGCGTGGGCAGACCGTCCAGCGGGCTGAGGGTGCTCAGCTTGGGACAGCGCGCCACCTCGAGCGTGGTGAGCCGGGGAAGGTTCTCCACGCCGGTCAGGTCGGCCAGATCGTCGCAGTGACCGACCTTGAGTTCCCGGAGGTTCTCCAGGCCGGTGAACGGTGTGAGGTCACGGAACCAGTGGGCCGCGCTCACGTGGAGCGCGGTCAGTGTGGTGAGACCGGCGAGTTCGGAGAAGTCCTTCACCGCGGGGCAGTCGTGGATCTGTACCGAGGACAGGCGGGGGAGTGAGCCGATGCCTGCCAGGGAGGCGAGCCTCTTGTTGTGGGAGAGGTCCAGGAAGGTCAGATGAGTCAGCGAGGAGATCCCCCGCAGGTCGCTCAGCCCGGGACATCCGGACAGGGAGAAATAGGTCAGGCCGGGGTGGGATCCGAAGCCGCGGAGGGTGGTGAGGCGGGTGCAGCCCCGGAGTGTCAGACGGGTCAGGCCGCCCAGCGCATCGATGCCGTCCAGGCTGCGCAGCCGACCGCACTCGCTCAGGTCGAGCTCGGTGAGGGAGGGGAGGCCGCGCAGGCCCGCCAGGTCGTGGATGCCGGTCTTGCCGAGGTCGAGTTCGGTGAGCTTGGAGAGACCGGACAGCGGGGCGACGTCCTGGAGCTGTTCGCTGTCGCGCAGGCTGAGGACCTCCAGCGCGGGGAAGGCGGCGCCGAAGCCGGCGACGGAGGAGATTCCGGAGGCCTCGATGTCCAGGCGGACCAACCGGCTCAGCGACAGCAGCGGGGTGACGTCGGCGACCGCCCGGCACCAGCTCAGATCCAGTCGCGTCAGCCGGGTCAGGGTGCTGAGGGGCGTGAGGTCCTCGACGCTCGGGCAGCTTTCCAGCCTGAGACAGGTCAGGCCGGTGAGCGCGCCGACCTCGGTGAGGTCGGTCATCTCCTCGCACTGGACGAGTTCGAGGCCACTGAGCATGGTCAGGTGTCGCAGACCCGTCAGGGAGGTCACGCGGCGCAGCCGGAGATCGTGGGTGTCCTCGTGCCGGAGGGCCGGTGCGAGCAGGACAGCGGCGAAGGCATCGGGGTCGGCGGCCTTGGGCCAGAGTTTCAGCAGGGCGTCCGAGGAGAAGTCCGCCGTCGGTTCGAAGCGCGCGGCCAGTGTCATCGCCTCGCCGTCGTCCGTGATCGTCACCAGCTCCCGGACGGCCTTGCGGGCGCGGGCGGTCGATACGTTCGTGGTGTCCAGGAGCCGGCGCGGCTCGGCGACGACGGACGAGTCGTCGATGTTGATCAAGGCCATGCCAGGACCCTGGGGGCCGTGACTGACACCACTCCCGGGAGAGTCCGAACGGAGCACCGAGGCAAATCGGGACGTTAGGCTCATTTGTGGCGGCCTGATCTCACATAGTGGCGTACGAACCGCGGGCCGCTGGTCACCGTGTTTACGTAAGCGTCACACTGAAGTGTCCTGCGCGCGGCAACGGCGCCGAGCGCCACCCCTCACCGAAGCGGATCAGACCGGATGCACCGCATGCACCGGCTGCCCGGCTTCCGGTGGCAGCCGTGCCAGAAAGGGCTCCCGTGACGACGCGACCCGACACCACCTCGCTCGAACACCTCCGCGCCGAAATCGTACGCCGCAATCCGGCGGAACCCGAGTTCCACCAGGCCGCACGCGAGGTGCTGGACAGCCTCGGACCGGCGCTCGCGGCGCGCTCCGAGTACCGGGACCCGGGGCTCGTCGAGCGGCTGATCGAGCCGGAGCGGCAGATCATCTTCCGGGTGCCGTGGCAGGACGACCAGGGCCGGGTTCACGTCAACCGCGGCTTCCGGATCGAATACAACAGCGCCCTGGGCCCGTACAAGGGCGGCCTGCGCTTCCACCCCTCCGTGAACCTGGGGATCATCAAGTTCCTCGGCTTCGAGCAGGTCTTCAAGAACGCGCTGACCGGCCTCGGCATCGGCGGCGGCAAGGGCGGCAGCGACTTCGACCCGCAGGGCCGCAGCGACGCGGAGGTCATGCGCTTCTGCCAGTCCTTCATGACGGAGCTGTACCGGCACATCGGCGAGTACACCGACGTCCCCGCGGGTGACATCGGTGTCGGCGCGCGCGAGATCGGCTACCTGTTCGGCCAGTACCGGCGGATCACCAACCGCTGGGAGGGCGGCGTCCTGACCGGCAAGCGCGCCGGCTGGGGCGGCTCGCTGATCCGGCCGGAGGCGACCGGGTACGGCAACGTGCTGTTCGCCGAGGCGATGCTGCGCGAGCGCGGCGAGGACCTCGAGGGCCAGACCGCGGTCGTCTCCGGCTCCGGGAACGTCGCGATCTACACCATCCAGAAGCTGATCGCCCTCGGCGCCAACCCGGTGACCTGCTCCGACTCCAGCGGCTACGTCGTCGACGAGAAGGGCATCGACCTGGAGCTGCTCTGCCAGATCAAGGAGGTCGAGCGCGGCCGGGTGAGCACGTACGCCGAGCGGCGCGGCTCCTCCGCGCGGTTCGTGCCCGGCGGGCGGGTCTGGGACGTCCCGGCCGACATCGCCCTGCCGTCGGCCACGCAGAACGAGCTGAACGAGGAAGCGGCCGCCACGCTCATCCGCAACGGCGTGAAGGCCGTCTCGGAGGGCGCGAACATGCCCACGACACCGGAAGCGGTCCAGCTCCTCCAGCGGGCCGGAGTCGCCTTCGGCCCCGGCAAGGCGGCCAACGCGGGCGGAGTCGCGGTCAGCGCCCTGGAGATGACGCAGAACGCGTCGCGTACGACGTGGAAGGCCGACCAGGTCGAGAACGAGCTGGCCCGCATCATGACCGACATCCACAACACGTGTGCCGAGACCGCCGACCGCTACGGCTCCCCCGGCGACTACGTCAAGGGCGCGAACATCGCCGGCTTCGAGCGGGTCGCGGACGCGGTGCTGGCGCAGGGCGTCATCTGACGGTGCCGGACCGTCACCGGCGGGGGAAGGCAGAGGCCCTTCCCCCGCTCGGGTCCGGCCCCACCCCGCTCGGCGGGGGACTACCCCACATGGCCCTGGCGCCCGCGCGTTCCGGCCGTGGAGACTCGGACCCATGCAGAAGCTCTCCCTCGACGCACTCGCCCGCGAGCACCTGGAACGCGCTGCCGCCGCCTCCACCGGCCGCAGCGCGAGCACGGTCTACGGCGGCCACGAGCACACCCTGCGCCAGACCCTCCTCGCGCTGACCGCCGGCACCTCCCTCGCCGAGCACGAGAACCCCGGCGAGGCGACCCTGCTGGTGCTGCGCGGCCGGGTCCGCCTCACCAGCGGGGAGACGTCGTGGGAGGGCCGGGACGGCGACCTGATCGTCATTCCGCCGGCCCGGCACGCCCTGGAGGCCCTGGAGGACGCGGCGGTACTCCTCACCGTCGCCAAGCAGGGCTGAACCGCCGCCGGGCAGGGCCGAGGGCCGGGTCACGGCCGGGGCGAAGAGCATCTCGCCCCGGGCCACGACGCCGGCCGCCTCGACGAGCCGCCGCGGCGACGTGTCCTTGAGCAGGAAGCCACTGGCGCCGGCGCGCAGGGCCGCGTACACGTACTCGTCCATGTCGAAGGTCGTCAGCACGATCACGTGCGGCGGGTCCGGCACCTGCTTCAGGTCCCCTGGGAACGGACGCCGGTTCGAATCCCCGCTACACCCCCAACCCGCTTCTCCGGTTCGACTCCGGGAGCCGTCCACCGGAACGGCTGGGCGGTCGAGCGCCTCCGGGAGATCCTGGGCGCCGACCTGGAGGCCCGCCTGATCTGGTCGGAGGACCGAACTCTCACGCCGCGTCCCGAGCCATGGGGCTTCTGACGCGTGTCGTCCGGGTGCGGCGCCGCCCAGCAGCCGGTACTGGGCGGCTGTGGTTTGATCCCCGTCACCCCAGGGGTATTCTCTCCCGTTCGATTGGCCAGGCAGATGCCCCGTATGGCAGACTAGCGGGGTTGCTCGGTCGAGTGCCGATGCTGCGCGCCTCCCGCCGGGAGGACCGGAAGCGAGTCCCACAGTACTCGTCGTCCCATGCATTACATCGAGAGATGTAGGGGCGGACGTACGGGAATCTTCCGGGAAGTGTCAGCGGGGTGCAGACCAGGCGCCCGGTGGGCCTCTCGCCCCCGCCCGCGGTTCCGGAAGGGCCCGCACTCCCACGCAGGGAAGTTCCGACAAGGGACATTCATGTCGACGGGAGCGCGACACGCCCGACCGCGTGGGTCGGAGGAGGGGAGGGTGAGTGACAGAGCAGGAAAACCATCGGGTTCCGGAGCGTTACTAGAGACAGGACTACGAAGTAGCCATGGCGGGACAGAAGATCCGCATCCGGCTCAAGGCCTACGACCACGAGGTCATCGACTCCTCGGCGAAGAAGATCGTCGAGACGGTGACGCGTACTGGTGCGTCGGTCGCGGGCCCGGTGCCGCTGCCCACTGAGAAGAACGTGTACTGCGTCATCAAGTCGCCGCACAAGTACAAGGACTCGCGCGAGCACTTCGAGATGCGCACGCACAAGCGTCTGATCGACATCCTCGACCCGACCCCCAAGACCGTTGACTCTCTGATGCGACTCGACCTCCCGGCCGGTGTCGACATCGAGATCAAGCTCTGAGGCCGGTGATCTGAAGAGATGACGAAGCAGATCAAGGGCATCCTGGGCGAGAAGCTCGGCATGACGCAGGTGTGGGACGAGAGCAACCGTGTTGTTCCCGTCACCGTCGTCAAGGCCGGGCCCAATGTCGTCACCCAGGTCCGCACGAACGATGTCGACGGTTACGAATCCGTCCAGATCGCCTTCGGCGAGATCGACCCGCGCAAGGTGAACAAGCCCCTCAAGGGTCACTTCGCCAAGGCCGACGTCACCCCCCGCCGCCACCTCGTCGAGATCCGCACGGCCGACGCCGCCGAGTACACGCTCGGTCAGGAAGTCACCGCCGAGGTCTTCGAGGCCGGCCTCAAGGTCGACGTAACCGGCAAGAGCAAGGGCAAGGGCTTCGCCGGTGTCATGAAGCGTCACAACTTCAAGGGCCTCGGCGCCGGACACGGCACCCAGCGCAAGCACCGCTCCCCCGGCTCCATCGGTGGCTGCGCCACCCCGGGCCGCGTGTTCAAGGGCCTCCGCATGGCCGGCCGCATGGGCAACGAGCGGGTCACCACCCAGAACCTGACCGTCCACGCCGTTGACGCGGAGAAGGGTCTGCTGCTCATCAAGGGCGCGGTTCCCGGTCCGAACGGCGGCCTCGTCCTGGTCCGCACCGCGGCCAAGGGGGCCTGAGGTAACCGATGAGCACTGTTGACATCCTTTCGCCTGCCGGCGAGAAGACCGGAAGCGTCGAGCTCCCCGAGGAGATCTTCGGCGTGGAGAAGATCAGCATCCCGCTGATCCACCAGGTCGTCGTCGCGCAGAACGCCGCTGCCCGCCAGGGCACGCACAAGACCAAGCGTCGCGGTGAAGTCCGTGGTGGCGGCAAGAAGCCGTACCGCCAGAAGGGCACCGGCCGTGCCCGTCAGGGCTCGACCCGTGCGCCGCAGTTCGCCGGCGGTGGCGTCGTCCACGGCCCGCAGCCGCGCGACTACTCGCAGCGGACCCCGAAGAAGATGAAGGCCGCGGCCCTGCGCCACGCCCTCACCGACCGGGCCCGCCACGACCGCATTCACGTCGTCACCGGCGTGATCGAGGGCGAGACCCCCTCCACGAAGGCCGCCCGGACGCTGTTCGGCAAGATCTCGGAGCGCAAGAACCTGCTCCTGGTCGTCGACCGCGCCGACGAGGCCGCGTGGCTGTCCGCCCGCAACCTGCCCCAGGTCCACATCCTGGAGCCGGGCCAGCTGAACACGTACGACGTTCTCGTCTCGGACGACGTGGTCTTCACCAAGGCCGCTTTCGAGTCCTTCGTCGCCGGCCCGAACAAGGCCAACGACAACGAAGGGAGCGAGGTCTGATGGCAGTCCGTCACCCCTCCATCGCCTCCAAGGCGGCGAAGAAGGCCAAGCTCGCGCGCGTCGTCAAGGCGCGCCGCCACGCCACCGAGGGCAAGAACACCGTCGTCACCCCGGCGAGCAAGGCGTACACGGACCCCCGTGACGTCCTGATCAAGCCGGTCGTGTCGGAGAAGAGCTACGCGCTCATCGACGAGAACAAGTACACGTTCATCGTCGCTCCGGGCTCCAACAAGACGGAGATCAAGGAGGCCGTGCAGGCGGTCTTCTCGGTCAAGGTCACCGGGGTCAACACGATCAACCGCCAGGGCAAGCGCAAGCGCACCCGCACCGGCTTCGGCCAGCGCGCGGGCACCAAGCGCGCGATCGTGACCCTTGCCGAGGGCGACCGTATCGACATCTTCGGCGGTCCGACCTCCTGACGGAGGTCCGGATCGTCCGGAATCGGACGAGGACTGAGAAATGGGAATCCGCAAGTACAAGCCGACTACGCCGGGCCGTCGTGGCTCCAGCGTCGCCGACTTCGTCGAGGTCACGCGGTCCACGCCGGAGAAGTCGCTGGTCCGTCCCCTGCACAGCAAGGGCGGCCGTAACAACTCAGGTCGTGTGACCGTTCGCCACCAGGGTGGCGGACACAAGCGCGCCTACCGTGTGATCGACTTCCGTCGTCACGACAAGGACGGCGTGCCGGCGAAGGTCGCGCACATCGAGTACGACCCCAACCGCACCGCGCGCATCGCGCTGCTGCACTACGCCGACGGTGAGAAGCGCTACATCCTCGCCCCGCGCAACCTGCAGCAGGGCGACCGCGTCGAGAACGGTCCCGGGGCCGACATCAAGCCGGGCAACAACCTCGCCCTGCGCAACATCCCGGTCGGTACGACGCTGCACGCCATCGAGCTGCGTCCCGGCGGCGGTGCCAAGTTCGCCCGCTCCGCGGGTGCCTCGGTGCAGCTGCTCGCGAAGGAGGGCACCATGGCCCACCTGCGCATGCCCTCCGGTGAGATCCGCCTGGTCGACGTCCGCTGCCGCGCCACCATCGGCGAGGTCGGCAACGCCGAGCAGAGCAACATCAACTGGGGCAAGGCCGGGCGCAAGCGCTGGCTGGGCGTCCGCCCGACCGTGCGTGGTGTGGTCATGAACCCGGTGGACCACCCGCACGGTGGTGGTGAGGGCCGTACCTCCGGTGGTCGCCACCCGGTGTCCCCGTGGGGCAAGAAGGAAGGCCGTACTCGTTCGCCCAAGAAGGCGTCGAACAAGTACATCGTCCGCCGCCGCAAGACGAACAAGAAGCGCTAGGAGCGGGTTTAGATGCCGCGTAGTCTCAAGAAGGGGCCCTTCGTCGACGACCACCTGATCAAGAAGGTGGATGTCCAGAACGAAGCCGGCACCAAGAACGTCATCAAGACCTGGTCCCGTCGCTCGATGATCGTCCCGGCCATGCTCGGCCACACGATCGCGGTGCACAACGGCAAGACCCACATTCCGGTGTTTGTCACCGAGTCGATGGTCGGCCACAAGCTCGGCGAGTTCTCGCCGACGCGCACCTTCCGGGGTCACGTCAAGGACGACCGGAAGTCGAAGCGCCGCTAAACGCGGGGTGGAATGACCATGACAGACACTGGAAGGACAACCATGGAAGCCAGGGCCCAGGCGCGGTACATCCGCGTTACGCCCATGAAGGCCCGCCGAGTGGTGGACCTTATCCGTGGCATGGATGCCACGGAGGCTCAGGCGGTCCTGCGTTTCGCCCCGCAGGCCGCGAGCGTGCCGGTCGGCAAGGTGCTGGACAGCGCCATTGCCAACGCCGCGCACAACTACGACCACACCGACGCCGACAGCCTCGTCATCTCCGAGGCCTACGTCGACGAGGGCCCGACCCTTAAGCGGTTCCGGCCGCGTGCCCAGGGCCGCGCCTACCGGATCCGCAAGCGGACCAGCCACATCACCGTGGTCGTCAGCAGCAAGGAAGGAACCCGGTAATGGGCCAGAAGGTTAACCCGCATGGGTTCCGGCTCGGCATCACCACCGACTTCAAGTCGCGCTGGTACGCCGACAAGCTGTACAAGGACTACGTCAAGGAAGACGTCGCCATCCGTCGGATGATGACGTCCGGCATGGAGCGCGCCGGCATCTCGAAGGTGGAGATCGAGCGCACCCGTGACCGTGTGCGGGTGGACATCCACACCGCGCGTCCGGGCATCGTCATCGGCCGCCGTGGCGCCGAGGCCGACCGCATCCGCGGCGACCTCGAGAAGCTCACGGGCAAGCAGGTCCAGCTGAACATCCTCGAGGTCAAGAACCCCGAGACCGACGCTCAGCTGGTTGCCCAGGCCGTTGCCGAGCAGCTCTCCTCCCGCGTCTCCTTCCGCCGTGCCATGCGCAAGAGCATGCAGTCGGCGATGAAGGCCGGCGCCAAGGGCATCAAGATCCAGTGCGGTGGCCGCCTCGGCGGCGCCGAGATGTCCCGCTCGGAGTTCTACCGCGAGGGCCGCGTGCCCCTGCACACGCTCCGCGCGAACGTGGACTACGGCTTCTTCGAGGCCAAGACGACCTTCGGCCGCATCGGTGTGAAGGTCTGGATCTACAAGGGCGACGTCAAGAACATCGCCGAGGTCCGCGCCGAGAACGCCGCTGCCCGCGCCGGCAACCGTCCGGCCCGTGGCGGCGCTGACCGCCCGGCCCGTGGTGGCCGCGGTGGCGAGCGTGGCGGTCGCGGTCGCAAGCCGCAGCAGGCTCCCGCTGCCGAGGCCCCCAAGGCCGAGGCTCCGGCTGCCGCTCCGGCTGAGAGCACCGGAACGGAGGCCTGACCGACATGCTGATCCCCCGTAGGGTCAAGCACCGCAAGCAGCACCACCCGAAGCGCCGTGGTCAGGCCAAGGGCGGTACGACGGTCGCGTTCGGCGAGTACGGCATTCAGGCCCTCACGCCGGCGTACGTGACCAACCGCCAGATCGAGGCGGCCCGTATCGCCATGACCCGCCACATCAAGCGTGGCGGCAAGGTCTGGATCAACATCTACCCGGACCGTCCCCTGACGAAGAAGCCTGCCGAGACCCGCATGGGTTCCGGTAAGGGTTCTCCGGAGTGGTGGATCGCGAACGTGCACCCGGGCCGGGTCATGTTCGAGCTGTCCTACCCCAACGAGAAGATCGCCCGTGAGGCGCTGACTCGCGCAGCCCACAAGCTGCCGATGAAGTGCCGGATCGTCAAGCGCGAGGCAGGTGAAGCGTGATGTCGGCCGGTACCAAGGCGTCCGAGCTGCGCGAACTGGGTGACGAGGAGCTTCTGGCGAAGCTCCGCGAAGCCAAGGAAGAGCTGTTCAACCTCCGCTTCCAGGCGGCGACCGGACAGCTCGAGAACCACGGTCGGCTGAAGGCCGTCCGCAAGGACATCGCGCGGATCTACACCCTGATGCGCGAGCGCGAGCTGGGCATCGAAACGGTGGAGAACGCCTGATGAGCGAGAACAACGTGACTGAGACGAACACCGAAGCTCGAGGCTTCCGCAAGACCCGCGAGGGCATCGTCGTCAGCGACAAGATGGACAAGACCGTCGTCGTCGCCGTCGAGGACCGCAAGAAGCACGCGCTGTACGGGAAGGTCATCCGCAGCACGAGCAAGCTCAAGGCCCACGATGAGCAGAACTCGGCCGGCGTCGGCGACCGTGTCCTCCTGATGGAGACCCGGCCGATGTCCGCGACGAAGCACTGGCGCATCGTCGAGGTCCTCGAGAAGGCCAAGTAATCTCCTGCGAGGCATTCCTCGCAGGACAGTTCCGCCAGGCTCCGGGGGCCGTTCGCTCAAGCAGATGAGCGGCCCCCGGGGAACCGGCAGACAAACAGGAGATAGACGTGATCCAGCAGGAGTCGCGACTGCGCGTCGCCGACAACACGGGGGCGAAGGAAATCCTTTGCATCCGTGTGCTCGGTGGCTCCGGTCGCCGCTACGCGGGCATCGGTGACGTGATCGTCGCCACCGTCAAGGACGCGATCCCCGGTGGCAACGTGAAGAAGGGTGACGTCATCAAGGCGGTCATCGTTCGCACCGTCAAGGAGCGCCGCCGTCCGGACGGCTCGTACATCCGCTTCGACGAGAACGCCGCCGTCATTCTGAAGAACGACGGCGACCCCCGCGGCACCCGTATCTTCGGCCCGGTCGGCCGAGAGCTGCGCGAGAAGAAGTTCATGAAGATCATCTCCCTCGCGCCGGAGGTGCTGTGAGCATGAAGATCAAGAAGGGTGACCTGGTCCAGGTCGTCACCGGCAAGGACAAGGGCAAGCAGGGCAAGGTCATTGCCGCTTACCCCCGCGAGGACCGCGTCCTGGTCGAGGGCGTCAACCGGGTCAAGAAGCACACCAAGGCTGCCCCGACCGCCCGCGGTTCGCAGGCCGGCGGGATCGTGACCACTGAGGCCCCGGTCCACGTCAGCAACGTTCAGCTCGTCGTGGAGAAGGACGGCCAGAAGGTCGTCACCCGCGTCGGCTACCGCTTCGACGACGAAGGCAACAAGATCCGCGTTGCCAAGCGGACGGGTGAGGACATCTGATGACGACCACCACCACTCCGCGTCTGAAGACGAAGTACCGCGAGGAGATCGCGGGCAAGCTGCTTGAGCAGTTCTCCTACGAGAACGTCATGCAGGTTCCCGGCCTCGTCAAGATCGTGGTCAACATGGGTGTGGGCGACGCCGCCCGCGACTCGAAGTTGATGGACGGCGCCGTGCGCGACCTCACCACGATCACCGGTCAGAAGCCGGCCGTCACCAAGGCCCGCAAGTCCATCGCGCAGTTCAAGCTGCGTGAGGGTCAGCCGATCGGTGCCCACGTCACCCTCCGTGGCGACCGCATGTGGGAGTTCCTGGACCGCACCCTGTCGCTCGCGCTGCCGCGCATCCGCGACTTCCGTGGTCTGTCCCCCAAGCAGTTCGACGGCCGTGGCAACTACACCTTCGGTCTCACGGAGCAGGTCATGTTCCACGAGATCGACCAGGACAAGATCGACCGTGTCCGGGGTATGGACATCACCGTGGTCACCACGGCGACCAACGACGAAGAGGGCCGTGCCCTTCTCCGTCACCTCGGCTTCCCGTTCAAGGAGGCGTGAGCGAGATGGCGAAGAAGGCTCTCATCGCGAAGGCTGCTCGCAAGCCCAAGTTCGGAGTGCGCGGCTACACCCGTTGCCAGCGCTGCGGTCGTCCGCACTCCGTGTACCGCAAGTTCGGCCTGTGCCGCGTGTGCCTTCGTGAGATGGCTCACCGTGGCGAGCTGCCGGGCGTGACCAAGAGTTCCTGGTAATCCGGTAGTTCCGGACTCCCAGGGCTCTCGGTAAGCAAGGGGAACGGCAGGAGGCCTGCTCCGCATGGCTTAGGCTTGTGGGGTTGGGCACCTGCCGTGCCCGGACGCACGCGGGCCGCGCCCGCTAATGTTTGCTTACTACGCCGTAGGTCCACCGCGCCGCACCCGTCCCGTCTCGGATCGGGGAGAGGGATGGCGCACCAGGAAACCACGGCGAGAGAGGCCGAAGGCCAATTCATGACCATGACTGATCCGATCGCAGACATGCTGACTCGTCTGCGGAACGCGAACTCGGCGTACCACGACTCCGTGACGATGCCGGCATCCAAGATCAAGTCTCACATCGCGGAGATCCTCCAGCAGGAGGGCTTCATCACGGGCTGGAAGGTCGAGGACGCCGAGGTCGGCAAGAACCTCGTCCTGGAGCTGAAGTTCGGCCCCAACCGTGAGCGCTCCATCGCGGGCATCAAGCGGATCTCCAAGCCCGGTCTCCGGGTGTACGCGAAGTCCACCTCCCTGCCGAAGGTGCTGGGCGGCCTCGGCGTGGCGATCATCTCCACGTCGCACGGGCTCCTCACCGACAAGCAGGCCGGCAAGAAGGGCGTGGGTGGGGAAGTCCTCGCCTACGTCTGGTAGCAGAAGGGAACGGAGGAAACAGCTATGTCGCGCATCGGCAAGCTCCCCATCGCGGTTCCCGCCGGCGTGGACGTCACCATCGACGGCCGCACGGTCGCGGTCAAGGGCCCGAAGGGCACGCTGACCCACACCGTCGTGGCGCCGATCGAGATCGCCAAGGGCGAGGACGGCGTGCTGAACGTCACTCGCCCCAACGACGAGCGTCAGAACAAGGCCCTCCACGGCCTGTCCCGCACGCTGGTGGCGAACATGATCACCGGCGTGACCCAGGGTTACGTGAAGAAGCTCGAGATCAGCGGTGTCGGTTACCGCGTGCTCGCCAAGGGTTCGAACCTGGAGTTCTCTCTCGGTTACAGCCACCCGATTCTGGTCGAGGCCCCCGAGGGCATCACCTTCAAGGTGGAGTCCGCGACCCGGTTCTCGGTCGAGGGCATCGACAAGCAGAAGGTCGGCGAGGTTGCGGCGAACATCCGCAAGCTGCGCAAGCCCGACCCGTACAAGGCCAAGGGCGTCAAGTACGAGGGCGAAGTCATCCGGCGCAAGGTCGGAAAGGCGGGTAAGTAAGCCATGGCATACGGGCAGAAGATCCTCAAGGGCGACGCCTACAAGCGTGCTGCTATCAAGCGTCGTCACATCCGGATCCGCAAGAACGTCTCTGGTACCGCCGAGCGTCCTCGCCTGGTCGTGACCCGCTCCAACCGTCACATCGTGGCGCAGGTGATCGACGACCTGAAGGGCCACACGCTGGCTTCGGCGTCCACGCTGGACGCATCGATCCGCGGTGGCGAGGCCGACAAGTCCTCGCAGGCCAAGCAGGTCGGTGCCCTGGTCGCGGAGCGCGCCAAGGCCGCCGGAGTCGAGGCTGTCGTATTCGACCGCGGTGGCAACCGGTACGCGGGGCGCATCGCCGCCCTGGCGGACGCCGCCCGCGAAGCCGGACTCAAGTTCTGAGTCGGTTCCGTAGCTAGCGGAAACAGAGAGAGGTAATTCCAATGGCTGGACCCCAGCGCCGCGGTGGCGGTGCCGGTGGCGGCGAGCGGCGGGACCGGAAGGGCCGTGACGGTGGCGCAGCTGCCGCCGAGAAGACCGCATACGTTGAGCGCGTCGTCGCGATCAACCGTGTCGCCAAGGTTGTGAAGGGTGGTCGTCGCTTCAGCTTCACCGCGCTGGTCGTGGTGGGCGACGGTGACGGCACCGTGGGTGTCGGATACGGCAAGGCCAAGGAGGTGCCGGCCGCCATCGCCAAGGGTGTTGAGGAGGCCAAGAAGCACTTCTTCAAGGTCCCCCGCATCCAGGGCACCATCCCGCACCCGATCCAGGGTGAGAAGGCTGCCGGCGTCGTGCTGCTCAAGCCCGCGTCCCCGGGTACCGGTGTTATCGCCGGTGGTCCGGTGCGTGCCGTGCTCGAGTGCGCCGGTATCCACGACATCCTGTCGAAGTCGCTCGGCTCCGACAACGCGATCAACATCGTGCACGCGACCGTGGCGGCCCTCAAGGGCCTGCAGCGTCCCGAGGAGGTCGCGGCCCGCCGCGGTCTGCCGCTCGAGGACGTCGCTCCCGCGGCTCTTCTCCGTGCACGTGCCGGGGCGGGTGCGTAATCATGGCGCAGCTCAGGATTACGCAGGTCAAGTCCTACATCGGCAGCAAGCAGAACCACCGTGACACCCTGCGTTCGCTGGGCCTGAAGAGGCTCAACGACGTGGTCGTCAAGGAGGATCGTCCCGAGTTCCGCGGCATGGTGCACACCGTCCGCCACCTCGTGACGGTCGAGGAGGTCGACTGATCATGGCGGAGCAGAACCCGCTCAAGATCCACAACCTCCGTCCCGCCCCGGGCGCCAAGACCGCCAAGACCCGTGTGGGTCGTGGTGAGGCGTCCAAGGGTAAGACGGCCGGTCGTGGTACGAAGGGCACCAAGGCCCGTTACCAGGTTCCGGAGCGCTTCGAGGGTGGCCAGATGCCCCTTCACATGCGTCTCCCGAAGCTGAAGGGCTTCAAGAACCCGTTCAAGACCGAGTTCCAGGTCGTGAACCTCGACAAGCTGGCCGCGCTCTACCCCGAGGGTGGCGAGGTCACCGTCGAGGGTCTGGTGGCCAAGGGGGCCGTTCGCAAGAACAGCCTCGTCAAGGTCCTCGGCCAGGGCGAGATCTCCGTGGCACTGCAGGTGACGGTCGACGCCGTCTCCGGCTCCGCCAAGGAGAAGATCACCGCCGCCGGCGGTACCGTCACCGAGCTCGTCTGAACCACTCAGGCGTGCTGATGACTTGAGCGATCCCGACCGGGGATACCCCACATATGGGGTATCCCCGGTTGGTCGTTCCTAGGGCGGTGGTCCGCCGGTAAGGTGGCCTGCACTGCCCACTTTCCCCGGGCGCCCCACGCGGGCACTTCGGGCGAAGGTTGACCGTTACGTATTCGTCGAACCTCAAGACCATCACCCTTGACGCGGTTGCGCGGGGGTCGCAGGAGGCACCGTGCTCACCGCGTTCGCCCGGGCGTTCAAGACGCCCGACCTGCGCAAGAAACTGCTGTTCACACTCGGCATCATCGTGGTGTACCGGATCGGCACGAACGTGCCGATTCCCGGTGTCGATTACCGGAACGTGCAGACCTGTATCGACGCGGCCCAGGCGAACCAGGGCCTGTTCGGGCTGGTCAACATGTTCAGCGGCGGCGCGCTGCTGCAGATCACGGTCTTCGCGCTGGGCATCATGCCGTACATCACGGCGAGCATCATTCTGCAGCTGCTGACCGTGGTGATCCCGCGGCTGGAGGCCCTGAAGAAGGAGGGCCAGGCCGGTACCGCGAAGATCACGCAGTACACCCGTTACCTGACGGTGGCGCTCGCCGTCCTGCAGGGCACCGGCCTGGTGGCCACCGCCCGCAGCGGCGCCCTCTTCCAGGGCTGCCCGGTGGCGAGCGAGATCGTCCCCGACCAGTCGATGTTCGTGACCATCACCATGGTCATCACGATGACCGCCGGCACGGCCGCCGTGATGTGGCTCGGTGAGCTGATCACCGACCGCGGCATCGGCAACGGCATGTCGATGCTGATGTTCATCTCGATCGCCGCCACCTTCCCCTCCGCCCTGTGGGCCATCAAGGAGCAGGGCAGCCTGGCGGACGGCTGGATCGAGTTCGGCACGGTCATGCTCGTCGGTCTGGTCATGGTCGGCCTGGTCGTCTTCGTCGAGCAGGCGCAGCGCCGGATTCCCGTGCAGTACGCAAAGCGCATGATCGGCCGCCGTTCCTACGGCGGCACGTCGACCTACATCCCCCTCAAGGTGAACCAGGCGGGTGTCATCCCCGTCATCTTCGCCTCGTCGCTGCTCTACATCCCGGCGCTGATCGTCCAGTTCTCCAGCTCCACCGCGGGCTGGGCGACGTGGGTCACGAACAACCTGGCCGACACGGGCGCCACGGCGCATATCATTCTGTACTTCTTCTTGATCGTGTTCTTCGCATTCTTCTATGTGGCGATTACCTTCAACCCCGAAGAAGTCGCTGACAACATGAAGAAGTATGGTGGTTTCATCCCGGGCATCCGGGCTGGCCGACCGACCGCTGAGTACCTGAGCTACGTACTCAACCGGATCACCTGGCCGGGTTCGCTGTACTTGGGTCTGATCTCTCTCGTGCCGACGATGGCGTTGGCCGGTTTCGGGGCAAACCAGAACTTCCCGTTCGGCGGGACCAGCATCCTCATCATCGTGGGTGTCGGTCTCGAGACGGTGAGGCAGATCGAGAGCCAGCTCCAGCAGCGCAATTACGAAGGGTTCCTCCGCTGATGCGAATCGTCCTCGTCGGGCCGCCCGGTGCTGGGAAAGGCACGCAGGCCACCCGCCTAGCCGAGAAGCTGAGCATCCCCCACATCTCCACCGGCGATCTGTTCCGCGCCAACATCAGCCGGCAGACCGAGCTGGGCAAGCTCGCGAAGTCCTACATGGACGCGGGCAACCTGGTGCCGGACGAGGTCACCATCGCCATGGCGAAGGACCGCATGGAGCAGCCGGACGCCGAGGCCGGCTTCCTGCTGGACGGCTTCCCGAGGAACGTCTCCCAGGCCGAGGCGCTGGACGAGCTGCTGGAGACCGAGGGCATCACGCTGGACGCGGTGCTGGACCTGGAGGCCCCCGAGGCCGAGGTGGTCAAGCGGATCGCCGGACGGCGGATCTGCCGCAAGGACTCCAGCCACGTCTTCCACGTGACGTACAGCAAGCCGGCCAAAGAAGGCGTCTGCGACGTCTGCGGCGGCGAGCTGTACCAGCGTGACGACGACTCCGAGGAGACGGTGCGCACCCGGCTGGAGGTCTACCACACGCAGACCGAGCCGATCATCGACTACTACAAGGCCCAGGGCCTCGTGGTGACGATCGGGGCGATGGGTCCGGTGGACGAGGTCACCGGGCGCGCGCTGGAGGCGCTCAAGCAGGACCAGTAGCTGTGCCCGTCCGGCCGCGGTTCCCTGCGGGGAGCCGCGGCCGACGTGTGTGCGGGGGAGCGGGCGCGGACGCCGTCCCCCGTATCGTTGACGGTGTCCGTACTCTCTCCGGTCCAGAAAGGCCGTCGTCCTCATGGTGCAGATCAAGACCCCCGAGCAGATCGCCAAGATGCGTGAGGCGGGGCTGGTGGTCGCTGCCATTCACGCGGCCACCCGCGAGGCGGCCGTGCCCGGGGCCACGACGAAGGACCTGGACCAGGTCGCCCGCAAGGTGCTCGCGGAGCACGACGCGAAACCCAACTTCCTCGGTTACGGCGGCTTCCCCGCGACGATCTGCACCTCCGTCAACGAGGTCGTCGTCCACGGCATCCCCTCCGACGAGGTGGTCCTCAAGGACGGGGACGTCATCTCCATCGACTGCGGCGCCATCATCGACGGCTGGCACGGGGACGCGGCCTACACGGCCTTCGTCGGGTCCGGGCACGCGCCGGAGCTGGTCGAGCTGTCCCGGGTGACCGAGGAGTCGATGTGGGCCGGCATCGCGGCCATGAAGCTGGGCAACCGGCTGGTCGACGTCTCCCGCGCCATCGAGACCTACATCCGCCGGCAGCCCAAGCCCGGCGGCGGGCGTTACGGGATCATCGAGGACTACGGCGGCCACGGCATCGGCACCGAGATGCACATGGACCCGCATCTGCTGAACTACGTCGAACGCCGCCGGGGCAAGGGACCCAAGCTGGTCCCGGGCTTCTGCCTGGCCATCGAGCCGATGGTCTCGCTGGGCACGGCGAAGACGCAGGTGCTGGAGGACGACTGGACCGTCATCACGACGGACGGGACCTGGTCCTCGCACTGGGAGCACTCCGTCGCGCTGACGGAGGCGGGCCCGCTGGTGCTGACCGCCCCGGACGGCGGGAAGGCGAAGCTGGCCGAGCACGGGATCACGGCGGCGCCGGACCCGCTTGCCTGAGGACGGCCCTCGCCGGGACCGCCGCCGCCGACCGGGGGCCGGCGCAGCCGTTCGAAGCCTGTGGGGCGCCCCTGGCGCCACGCCCGCGAGAGGGGCGTTCAGGAAGGGCCGGCCGGACCGTCACCACGACGGACGGGACCACGGCCGCACCGGATCCGCCGGGATGAACCCCGGTGCTCGCGGAAGCCGACGGGTTAAGGATCTCGTGGGTGGGGCAGACTTTCCCGATTCGTCTTTCCGGGGGCCCCTGACGTAGACTGACTCGTCGGCTCTTGTGCACCCGCATGTCTGCATGCACGTCATGCATGTGCGGTGCGCGGCAGAGCCGATCAAGGTAGTCGATTCGAAGGGCGAAGCGTGGCCAAGAAGCAAGGTGCCATCGAGATCGAGGGCACTGTCGTCGAGTCTCTTCCGAACGCCATGTTCAAGGTCGAGCTCCAGAACGGCCACCAGGTTCTGGCACACATCAGCGGCAAGATGCGTATGCACTACATCCGCATCCTCCCTGACGACCGGGTCGTGGTGGAGCTCTCTCCGTACGACCTGACCCGTGGCCGGATCGTCTACCGGTACAAGTGAGCAAGTAGATCTTGCCCCCTCTCCTTGTGATGCGGGGGCACTGAGCCCGGAGAACTTCAATCCCATGAAGGTCAAGCCGAGCGTCAAGAAGATCTGCGACAAGTGCAGGGTGATCCGCCGTCACGGCCGGGTCATGGTCATCTGCGACAACCCGCGCCACAAGCAGCGCCAGGGCTGAACCGCACGATCCACCCTCTGCGACTTCCCGCAGAACTTCGCGCGACGCGAGCAACACACGTTCATACGCAGAGCCCGAGCCTTCCGGCTCGACACCCCTGGCTCGGAGGCCGGGGACCCAGTCCGTACCAAATCGTCGAAGCAGGCGGGGACGGCGGCTGGGAGACGGTTCTGTGGAAGACCTCCGACAACAAACTGGAGCCATTGAATGGCACGCGTTTCCGGTGTTGACATCCCGCGCGAAAAGCGCGTGGAGATCGCCCTCACCTACGTGTTCGGCATCGGCCGAACGCTCTCGCAGCAGACGCTGGCCGCTGTCGGCGTCGACCCGAACACCCGCGTTCGCGACCTCTCCGAGGAGCAGCTCGTCGCGATCCGCGAGTTCGTGGACAACAACATCAAGACCGAGGGTGACCTCCGTCGCGAGATCCAGGCCGACATCCGCCGCAAGGTCGAGATCGGCACCTACCAGGGTCTGCGTCACCGTCGCGGTCTGCCCGTCCGCGGTCAGCGCACCAGCACCAACGCGCGTACCCGCAAGGGCCCGCGTCGCGCCATCGCCGGCAAGAAGAAGCCGGGCAAGAAGTAGTCCGCAGCGGACACCTGTCCACGGTCTTCGCTGAAGGACCGACCACCTCCCGTAGGAGTTAGTAGATGCCCCCCAAGGGACGTCAGGGCGCTGCCAAGAAGGTGCGCCGCAAGGAAAAGAAGAACGTCGCTCACGGCCACGCGCACATCAAGAGCACGTTCAACAACACGATCGTCTCCATCACGGACCCGTCCGGCAACGTGATCTCCTGGGCCTCCGCCGGCCACGTCGGCTTCAAGGGCTCCCGGAAGTCCACGCCGTTCGCCGCGCAGATGGCCGCCGAGTCGGCTGCCCGCCGCGCCCAGGAGCACGGCATGCGCAAGGTCGACGTGTTCGTCAAGGGCCCGGGTTCCGGTCGTGAGACCGCCATCCGTTCGCTCCAGGCGACCGGTCTCGAGGTCGGCTCCATCCAGGACGTCACCCCGACCCCGCACAACGGCTGCCGCCCGCCGAAGCGTCGCCGCGTCTGATGCGGCCGCGTCGCGTCCGAGTCCTTGACCCGGCCGGCGCCACGCAGGCAGTGATTTTTCGGGCGGTACGCTCCGTATACGGGCCGTACCGCCCGTACCCTTGCAGTGCCCGCACTCCTCACCGGGTGCGGTTTCCGTCGGACGTCAAATAGCGGGCGTCCACGAAAGAAGGATCCACACATGCTGATCGCTCAGCGTCCCTCGTTGACCGAAGAGGTCGTCGACGAGTTCCGGTCCCGGTTCGTGATCGAGCCGCTGGAGCCGGGCTTCGGCTACACCCTCGGCAACTCCCTCCGCCGCACCCTCCTGTCGTCGATCCCCGGCGCTGCTGTCACCAGCATCCGCATCGACGGCGTCCTGCACGAGTTCACCACCGTGCCGGGCGTCAAGGAGGACGTCACCGACCTGATCCTCAACATCAAGCAGCTGGTCGTCTCCTCCGAGCACGACGAGCCCGTGGTGATGTACCTGCGCAAGCAGGGCCCGGGTCAGGTCACCGCCGCCGACATCGCGCCCCCGGCCGGTGTCGAGGTGCACAACCCCGACCTCGTCCTCGCCACGCTCAACGGCAAGGGCAAGCTGGAGATGGAGCTGACCGTCGAGCGCGGTCGCGGCTACGTCTCCGCCGTGCAGAACAAGCAGGTGGGCCAGGAGATCGGCCGTATCCCGGTCGACTCCATCTACAGCCCCGTGCTGAAGGTCACGTACAAGGTCGAGGCGACCCGTGTCGAGCAGCGCACCGACTTCGACAAGCTGATCGTCGACGTCGAGACCAAGCAGGCCATGCGTCCGCGTGACGCCATGGCGTCGGCCGGTAAGACCCTGGTCGAGCTGTTCGGTCTGGCCCGCGAGCTCAACATCGACGCCGAGGGCATCGACATGGGCCCGTCCCCGACGGACGCCGCTCTCGCCGCCGATCTGGCGCTGCCGATCGAGGAGCTGGAGCTCACGGTCCGCTCGTACAACTGCCTCAAGCGTGAGGGCATCCACTCCGTGGGTGAGCTCGTCGCCCGCTCCGAGGCCGACCTCCTCGACATTCGCAACTTCGGTGCGAAGTCGATCGACGAGGTCAAGGCGAAGCTGGCCGGTATGAGCCTGGCGCTGAAGGACAGCCCGCCCGGATTCGACCCGACCGCCGCCGCGGACGCCTTCGGGGCGGACGACGACGCGGACGCCGGGTTCGTCGAGACCGAGCAGTACTGAGCCTCTTCCGGGGCTTCCCTTCGGGGACGCCCCGGATCTCCGACAGGCGACCGCCTGCTCGGATACTGACCCCGGTACCTGATACGGCCGGGGCAGACACCTAGGAGAGACACCATGCCGAAGCCCACCAAGGGTGCCCGTATGGGCGGCAGCGCCGCGCACGAGAAGCTCCTCCTCGCGAACCTCGCGAAGGCGCTCTTCGAGCACGGCCGGATCACCACCACCGAGGCGAAGGCGCGCAAGCTGCGTCCGTACGCCGAGCGTCTGGTCACCAAGGCGAAGAAGGGCGACCTTCACAACCGCCGCCAGGTGCTCCAGGTCATCACGGACAAGAGCATCGTGCACACGCTCTTCACCGAGATCGGCCCGCGGTACGAGAACCGGCCGGGTGGTTACACCCGTATCACCAAGATCGGTAACCGTCGTGGCGACAACGCGCCCATGGCCGTCATCGAGCTGGTCGAGGCCCTGACGGTCGCCCAGGAGGCCACCGGTGAGGCCGAGGCCGCGACCAAGCGCGCGGTCAAGGAAGACGCCCTCACGAAGGACGCGGCCGTCGAGGACGCGAAGCCCGAGGACACCAAGGACGAGGCCGCCGAGGCCCCGGCCGAGGAGTCCAAGGACGCCTGAGGCACTGTCTCGCCGAAGCGGGTCCGCCCTTCCCGGGGCGGGCCCGCTTTCGTATGCCTGAGAGGATCTGTACGTGAGTGACGAAGCGCAGCCCGGACACGTCCGTATCCGCCTGGATCTCTCCTACGACGGGACCGAGTTCTCCGGCTGGGCCAAGCAGGCCGGGGGCCGGCGGACCGTGCAGGGGGAGATCGAGGACGCCCTGCGGACCGTCACGCGGTCCGGGGAGACGACGTACGAACTGACCGTGGCGGGACGGACCGACGCCGGGGTGCACGCCCGCGGGCAGGTGGCCCATGTCGACCTCCCGGCCGAACTGTGGGAGCAGCACCGGGAGAAGCTGCTCAAGCGGCTCGCGGGACGGCTGGCCCGCGACGTGCGGATCTGGTCCCTCACCGAGGCCCCGGCGGGATTCAACGCCCGTTTCTCCGCGGTCTGGCGGCGCTACGCGTACCGCGTCACCGACCACCCCGGCGGGGTGGACCCGCTGCTGCGCGGCCATGTGCTGTGGCACGACTGGCCGCTGGACGTCGACGCCATGAACGAGGCGGCGGGCCGGCTGCTGGGGGAGCACGACTTCGCCGCGTACTGCAAGCGGCGGGAGGGCGCGACGACCATCCGTACGCTCCAGGAACTGAGCCTGGTGCGCGGCGCGGACGGGGTGATCACGGCGACGGTCCGGGCCGACGCCTTCTGCCACAACATGGTGCGCTCGCTGATCGGGGCGCTGCTGTTCGTCGGCGACGGCCACCGGGCGCCCGACTGGCCGGGCAAGGTGCTGGCGGCGGGCGTACGGGACTCGGCGGTGCACGTGGTGCGTCCGCACGGGCTGACCCTGGAGGAGGTCGGTTATCCGTCCGACGACCTCCTGGCCGCCCGTTCCAAGGAGGCCCGCAACAAGCGGTCGTTGCCGGCTCCGCCGGCCCGGTGCTGCTGACCCCGGGTCCGGCCCGGCTCCCCGCCCGACTCCTTGCCCGACGCTCCGCTCAGCTTCCCGCTCCTTTCTCCGCCCAGGTCGTGAGCAGTCCCGACAGGGCGTCCACGACCTCCTGGGAGCGGGGTCCTTCGCCGCGGCCGTCCGGGGCGAGTTCCAGGTGCAGGAAGACCGCGTGGTGCTGCTGCGCGGCCTTGCCCTGGACGTTGGAGGCGCCCTCCAGGGGGCAGTGGGCCGACCAGCCCCGGCAGACCCGCAGCCCGTCCGCCTCCAGGCGGTCGGCCAGCGCGGACGCCTCACCGGGCGCGCTCTGCGCGGCACCGCCGGAGAGGATCGCGTCGTAGCGCTTCGCGGAGGCCTCGGCGAAGCCGTGCAGCTGGATGCCGGGCACCCCGCGCTTCTGCAGCTCCACGACGATCAGGTGGAAGGCGCTGTCCTCACGGTGGGCCACATCCGCGACGCGGTCGCTGTCGTCGCCGTCGCCCGCCCGGCGGTGGGCGCCGGCCAGGACGAGCGCGCCGCCCGGGTTGTCCTCCAGCAGCCGCAGGCCGAGCGACTCGGTCGCCCGGTCGGAGACGGGGTGCGGCACCTGGGCACTCCAGCGGACCGGGGAGTCCGCGTTCAGGTACAGCCGCCCCCACCGTGCGCTCGCGCCCTTGCCCGAGGCGGCGACCTCGTCGTAACGCCGGCCGGTCGCGGTGTCGGTGAGCCGGGTGACGCGCAGGCCGGTCGGGGCGAGGAGTTCGTCCGCCTTCCGCACGTCCTGGTCCAGGAGCCGTCCGATTCCGCGGGCGAGCCGGTCGCGCTGGTCGGCATCGGGAGGCGTGTAGGGGCCGTCGGGCTTGAAGGTCTTCGTGTACGTGAGGATGCGGCTGCGGAGGTCCACCAGTTCCCGGGATGTCGGAACATTTTCCTCCGGTTTTTCCCCCGTGTTCACCTGGCAACTCGTCATGGTGAGAACAAGTAGCACTAGGGCGATAATTGGAAAGAAACGTGACTGTCTCGTAATGGTAATTGGCGCAGTGGGTGTGGGGACCATGTGAATATGACCGTGTGACACTGCGTAAGTCTCTCCCTAAGGTTCGGGTGGCCGCCACCCTGGTCGCACTGACCGGGCTGCTGGCTTCGTGCGGTACCGCCGACGGTTCGGTGGAGCCCCAGGCCAAGCCGGGAGGACGCTCGTTCACCGTCGCGGCCACGGGTGATGTGCTCATCCACCCCGAGCTGGTCGAACAGGCGGCCAAGGACGCGAAAGTGACCGGCAAGGGAGAGAAGGGGCTGGACTTCGGGCCGCTGCTCGCCGGAGTGAAGCCTGTCATCAGTAAGGCGGACCTGGCGATCTGCCACATGGAAACCCCCGTGGGCAAGCCGGAGGGCCCCTTCGAGGGCTACCCGGAGTTCCTGGTCCCGCCGCAGGTCCTGACGTCACTGAAGGACGTGGGCTACGACACCTGCTCGACCGCCTCCAACCACACGTTCGACCACGGGATGGACGGCGTACGGCGCACGCTGGACGCCATGGACGACGTGGGCCTCGGGCACACGGGGTCGGCACGGTCGGTCAAGGAATCGAAGCGGATCAACATCCGTGACGTCGAGGGTGTCAAGGTCGCGCACCTCTCCTACTCGTGGGAGTCGTTTGTTCACCCGGTGCCCGAGAAGCAGAGCTGGGCGTTCAACGGGACCGACCTGGCGGCGATCAAGAAGGCCGAGACCGAGGCCCGTGACCAGGGCGCCGAAGTGGTACTCCTGTCGATCCACTGGGGTGCCGAGCACTACAACGAGCCGGGCGTCGCGCAGCTTCGGTTGGCGGAACGCATCGGCGAGGACACCGGCATCGACCTCGTGATCGGACATCACGCCCATGTCGTTCAGCCGATCCAGAAGGTGAACGGCACCTGGGTGGCCTACAGCCTCGGCAACCACGTGGCCCGGCACTCCTCGCCGACGGGGCTGACCGAGGAGGGGGCTCTCGGCTGGTTCGAGTTTCAGGAGACGACCGAGGGCTGGGACGTGAAGGCGCGCTACCGCACCACGCTGGTGGACATCCCGCCGGAGGTGGAGGACGAGGAGGAAGTGCCCGACGGCGCTGTGCAGGACCTCCGACTGGTGGACGCCCAGCTGATGCTCGACAAGCCGGGCGACCTGTCCGAGGAGCGGCTCGCCCGCTACCGGCTGGCGATCGACCGCACCCGGGGCTTCCTCTACAACCGGGGCGCCCCCGGCGGCGACGGCCTCGAGCAGCTCTCGCTGGAGAAGTGACCGGCCCCACATCAGAAGTCCGCGCCGGGGATACAACCTTGTCGGCGTTTATCAGTCTATTCAGTGACGACGTCGCACGGCCGCGGTCCTGGTGCGCCGGCGTACGCCCGGCACCCGCGTAAAGACCAAGGAAGACCACCGGTGACATCGAGCCATGTCGCGCCGCCCACGGCACAGAAGCGGCGCCGCAGCCGCAGACGGGCGGACATGCCGCTGCTCGGCGGCATCCGCCCGCCGATCGCGGTGCTGTGCGTCCTGATCCTCGCCCTGGCCGGGCTGACCGCCCAGGTGCTCGGCCCCGGCAGCGACCCCGTCGTACCCAAGGCCGTGCTCTCCTCCCAGCAGCACTACGCCGAGGACGGGGCGATCGCCCTGCGCGCCTCGATCGACGAGCGGGTCACGGACCTGCGGCGCACCGCCACCGCGCTGAACGCCGGGAAGCCGGCCGAGCCCGAGGACGTCCTCTCCGACCTCGGCAGGACGTACCAGAAGTGGACCGGCACCACGGTGGTGGACCTGGAGAGCGGGGACGTGCTCGCCGCACGCGGCGAACGCATCCCGCTCGCCTGGCTGGACAAGGACGTCCTCACCGGAAAGAACGCCCTCGTCCCGCGCATGGTGCGGCTGGAGACCGGTGACGTCCGGCTGATGACGATGGCCCTCCTCGACCGCAAGGACGGCCCGCAGCAGCTCCTGATCGCCTCCAACAGCCTGTCCGTGCCGCCCATCACGCTCGGCCCGTTCCGCACCATGGCGGTCGCGGCCAAGGACGGCGAGGTGCTCGCGACAGCCGGATTCGAGCAGTCGGAGGCGCTGAACTCCGACAAACAGCGGGAGGAACTCGACTTCCTCCAGAAGCAGATGTCCGACCTGTCCGCGCAGGCGGCCGAACGGACCGAGGAACACCCCGTCACCGCCAAGGAGCCCGGTTCCCGCGGCTACCCCGGCGTCAGCGGGACTCTGACGGGCGACGACTACAACGGGCGCATCGCCACCGCCGGGTACGCCTCGCTCGCTTCCTCCGACCCCGAGGAGAAGGACAGTGTCGCCGCGGGCCTCGGGCTCACCGTCGTCGCCCTGCTCCCCGCGGTCGCCGAGCAGAGCGGCGCCACCGGCCGGGAACTGTACGGACTGATCGCGGCCGGTGCCCTGGTGGTGCTCGGCCTGCTCGCCGCGGGGTTCCTGTGGGCCCGGGTGCAGCGGCCCCTGCTGCGGCTGTTCCTCGAGTCCCGCCGGCTCGCCCGCGGTGACCTGACCCGGCCCGTCGGCGCCTTCCGCGGCGGCGAGGCCGCCCGCATCGGCAACGCCCTGGAACGGCTGCGGGGCCAGCTCAGCGGTCCGGGCGGGCCGAACGGTCCCGGCGGACCCGGTGACTCCGACGGGGGGAACGGCGCGAGGCGCGCCGGCAGGACGCGGTTCGGAATCCGGGTGCAGCTCGTGCTGACCGCCGTGCTGCTGCTCCTGTGGTGCGTGCCGGTCGGCCTGCTGCTGAACCGCACCGACGACTCGGTCAGCGTGCCCGCCACCATGGTCAACGACCAGCGCGACCGCACCGACCTGGTGTCCGACCGCGTCCGCCGGGCCCTGAACGAGGCCCAGGCGGACCTGGTCTCCACCTCCCGTCTCGTCGACGTCTCCGACCGGGACGCCACCGAGAGCGTGCTCAAGGACGCCCTGCGCAAGCACACCCGGTACGCCGCGCTGTACGTCGTCGACGCGGGCGGCGAGGTCGTCGCCCGTGCCGGTGACGACCCGCACGACTGGAGCGACGGGAAGGACCTGCCGCTGGTCCGGGTGTCCGGGGAGGGCGGCAAACGGCCGGTGATCCAGGCCGGCGCGCCCGTCCCGGAGGAGAAGGGCGTCACGCTGGTCGGCGAGGTGCGGATCGAGTTCCTCAACTCGCTGCTGAAACGTCCCGGCCTCGGTGAGGTCCGCGTGGCGGACGCGAAGGGGCGGACCCTCGCCGCCAGCAACGGCTTCCTCGCCTTCGAGGAACTGCCCCGCGAGGCCCTGACCGACCTGGTCCGGGCGGCCGGTGTGCAGGTCGGCGCCGGACCCGTGGAGAACGGACTCCTCCTGCGCGACGGCGGCAACGTCACCGTCGCGGCCGCGGCTCCCTTCAGCGGCGGCGGTGTCGCCGCCGACGCCGGCTGGACCGTGGTCAGCTGGCAGAACGCCGACCGCTTCCAGATCACCGCGTACGAGCGGGAGGACCGCAGTGTGCTCGCGGGCCTGCTCGGGCTCGCCGCGATCGTGGTCTGCCTGGGCTGGGTGCACCTCGTGGTCGCCCGGCCGCTGCGCGCCCTCGCCACCAGCGCCGAGAAGCTGGCCGACGGCGACCTCAAGGCGGTGCTCTACCCCACGTACCACGACGAGGTGGGAGCGGTCGTCCGCAGCCTCGAACTGATCCGTCAGCAGCTCCAGGCCCGCCGGCAGCAGCAGCCCCGCCGAACCGCCGAGCCCCGACCCGCCGAACCCCGGCCGACCGAGCCCCGACCCGGTGAACCCCGGCTCGGCGCCGGAGGAAGGTGACCCGCCGTGCTCTACCTCTACTGCGCCCTGCTCGTCTGCTGCCTGCTGCTGTTCGTCGCGGGCGTCATCGAGCAGCGCCGGCACTACGCCGCCCTGCACTCCATACCGTCCCGGGTGCTCGTCAACGGCATCCGCGGCAAGTCCTCCATCACCCGGCTGTGCGCCGGCGCCCTGCGCGGCGGTGACCTGACCACGGTGGCCAAGACGACCGGCACGGCCGCCCGGTTCATCCACCCGGACGCGACCGAGGAGCCGGTCTACCGCAAGTTCGGCATCGCCAACGTGGTGGAGCAGATCGGCATCGTCCGCCGGGCCGCCGCGTACCGGCCCGACGCGCTCGTCATCGAGTGCATGGCGGTCATGCCGGCCCTTCAGGAGGTCAACCAGAGCAAGCTGATCCGCTCGACGATCGGCGTGCTGTGCAACGTCCGGGAGGACCACCTCGCCGAGATGGGTCCCACGCTCGACGACGTGGCCCGCTCGCTGTGCCGCTCGATGCCCCAGGACGGCATCTGCGTCACCGCCGAGAAGGATCGTTTCGACATCCTCCAGGAGGAGGCCGACGCCCGGAACTGCAAGCTGATCTACGCGGACCCCGAGATGGTCACCGACGAGGAGCTGCGCGGCTTCAGCTGGTTCACCTTCAAGGAGAACGTCGCGATCGCCCTGGTCGTGGCCGAGCTGCTCGGTGTGGAACGCGAGGTCGCCCTGCAGGGCATGTACGACGCTCCGCCGGACCCCGGTGTGCTCTCCGTGGAGAAGTACGTGACCGAGGAGAACAAGCGGCTGGCCTTCGCCAACGTCTTCGCGGCCAACGACCCCGAGTCGACGCTGATGAACATCAACCAGCTGCTCGACCTCGGCGCCATCCGCCGCCCGCTGAACGTCGTGATCAACTGCCGTCCCGACCGCGTGGAGCGCAACGGGCAGATGGGCGAGATCATCCCCGACCTCCAGCCGGACAACGTCTTCGTCATCGGGCACCCCGCCAAGAGCGCCATCGACGCCATCCCCGCCGAGTGGCGGGACCGCGCGGTGGACCTGGGCGGCGACCGCCGGGACGCCCACGAGTTCATGCCGGAACTGCTCGGTCGCATGTCCGACGGGTCCTCGCTCGTCGCCATCGGCAACATCCACGGCCAGGGCGAGGAGCTGCTGGAGTACCTGGCCGAACTCCCCGCGGACGAGACGCCCGACCCGGACCAGCCGGCCGGTCCGGAGCAGCAGAGCGACCCGGACCGGACGGCTCCGGCCCCGGCCGCCGCCGTTCCGGCGCAGCAGGCGCCCCGTCTGGACCCGTTCGCCGCCTACCCGACGGCGTACGAGGAGCGTTACCAGGCCTCCCAGACCCAGGAGATCCCCCTCATCCGCCGCCGCGCCCCCGTGCAGCAGGCCGTGCCCCAGGGACAGCCGGGACAACCGGGGCCGTACGGGCAGCAGGGCCGGCAGGGCCAGTACGCCCAGCGCGATCAGTACGCCCAGCAGGACCGGTACCCGCAGCAAGGCCGGCACCCGCAGCACGCGCAGTACGCGGAGCACGAGCGGTATGAGCAGCGCGAACAGTACGAGCAGCGTGAGCAGTACGAGCAGCGGCGCGCACAGCACGCACCCCAGCAGGGGCAGCGCCCTCCGCAGCACGGGCAACGTCCTCCGCAGCAGGGGCAGCGCCCTCCGCAGTACGGGCAGTACCAGGAGCACGGACCCGAGCAGCAAGGCCGGCCGTACTACGACGAGCAGCCCGACGGCGGGCCCCGGTACCCGACCGACGAGGACGGCGGCGGACCGCCTCCGCGTCGCTGACCCACCGCGGGCCGACCGCCCTTCTTCCTTCCGCACACCTGCCCGGAGACTCCGTTGATCACCGCCGCACTGACTCCCGAGATGGCCGCTCTGGGCATCGCGATAGGTCTGTTCTTCTCACTGCTGTGCTACCTCACCACCAACCTGTCGCCCGGCGGCATGATCACCCCGGGCTGGCTGGCGCTCACCCTGATCGAGGACCTGCAGCGCGCGGCGATGGTGGTGGGCGTGACGGCCCTGACCTACGCGGGCACCAAGGTAATGCAGCGACTGGTGATCCTGTACGGCAAGCGGCTGTTCGCCGCGGTCGTCCTGCTGGGCGTGCTGCTCCAGGGCACCGTGATGATCGTGCTCTCGCTCGAGTTCCCGCTGCTGTACGGCAACCAGACCCTCGGGTTCATCGTGCCCGGCCTGATCGCCTACCAGATGGTGCGCCAGCCCAAGGGGCCCACCCTGCTGGCCACCGGCACCGTGTCGCTCATGGCCTACATCGTCATCGCCGCCGGCCTGCTGCTCGGCGTCATGCCCACCGTCTGACAACAACCGAGGAGCATTCCGATGGCAGGGAAAGGGAAGAAGAAGACGCGCCACATCGTCCCCGGACTGGTGGTGCTCACACTCGTCGCGGCCTCCGGCTACCTCACCGTGGAGCTGCGCAAGCAGGAAGCGCCCGGGGTCACCGAGGTCCGCAACGTCGGTGTCCTCGACGGCACCGGCGGGTCCGGGGGCGGGGTGGACGACAGCAAGGCGACCTGGTCCCGGCTGGAGAACCCGGCGCGCTCGGTGCTGCGCGGCGGCGACGGGCAGATCGTGGCGGTCCTCACCGACGGGTCGCGCACCGCGACGCTGACCGGGAAGGCCCGCACCTTCCAGGAGCCGGCCGCGACCAAGTCCAAGGTGTCCACCCGCGACTGGGTCCGGATCATGCCCGAGGTGTGGAAGAAGGGCGCGGAGAAGGAACAGTGGTTCAAGGACTGGTACGCCGAGAGCAAGGACAGTGAGGAGGACGACCTCTTCGCGTTCGCCTTCCAGTACGTGGCCGGCGCCCCGGACAAGAAGGACGAGCAGGGCACGCTCTACGCCGGCGACGCCGACTTCGGTCCGCTGAACACCACCGGCGCGGAAGGCGGCGACCTGCGCCTGGAGCAGTCCGACTTCTACGACTTCCTCGGTGTCCAGTACCCGTTCCGGGACGGTGTCGTCGGGGCGCCGGAGACCATGCGCGCCAGGGCCCTGGACTGCTCCGGCTTCATCCGCATGGTGCTCGGCTACCGGGCCCGCTACCCCCTGATGTCCTCGGACGCCTCCACCGGCGACGGACTGCCGCGTACCGCCAACGGCATGGCCCGCTCCAAGCTGGGCGCCGACGTGCTCCCGCTGACCGGCGTGGCCGCCGAGGACCGGCCCGCCAACATCGACCAGCTGCAGCCCGGCGACCTCGTCTTCTTCAAGCTCGACGCGCGGACCAAGGACCGGCTCGACCACGTGGGCATGGTGCTCGGCTACGACACCGAGGGCCACCTGATCTTCGTGTCCAGCCGTGAGGAGATCAACGGCCCGACCATCGGCGACATCGGCGGTGTCTCCCGGCTGGACGGCAACGGCTACTACGCGAAGACGCTGCGCAGCGCGAAGCGGCTGTGAGGCGCTGAGGGAACGAAGCACCGAAACGCCGAAACGCCGAAGCACCGAGCCGGGTCCGGCTCGGTGCTTCGGCGTCCGAGGAATGCGTCCGGCCGTCGTCACTCCGCCGCGGCGGCCGAGGCCTGGGCCTCGCCACGGCGGCGGATCTGGCGGAAGGTGAACTCCGCGAGATCGTTGCCGGTGGAGAAGACGGCCTTGTCCTTCTCCGTCACGTTCTTGGCGGCGGTGAAGCCGGAGAGGGTGAAGTAGGCGTAGCGGCCGTAGGAGTTGGTGGTCGAGCGGCAGACCGCGCCGTCGCAGAACTCCTTCACACCGCCGCCCGCGAGGGACTTGATGATGCTCTTGGCGTCGGCCTGCTGCTTGGCCTTGGCCGCCTGGGCCTCGGTGTCGAAGACGGCCACGCCCACCGTCACCGCGATGTCGTCCTTGGTGTAGGTGACCCGGAGCAGGCGGCTGCAGCCGTTGTCCGTGAGGACCTTGGGCAGGGTGGCCTTGGCGGCCGAGGCGCAGTTGCGGGTGTCGGCCGTCGGGCCCTTCTTGTACACCGTGTCGCCCATGGTGAGCTGCGTGCCCGGGAAGAGGACGTCGGGGCCCAGCGGTGCCCGGTCCTTCTGCGCGCTGGAGACGAAGTCCTTCGGGTCCAGTGGCGGCGGCGCGCTCGTCGGGGCGAACGACGGGACCGTGCCGGTGGGGCTCGGCAGGCCGGCGGTCGCCGGCAGCTGGGAGGACGGGTCGGAGGCCTGGTTGCTGCCGTTCGCCGAGACGACGGCCATCGCCACGGCCGTGCCTATCGCGACGGTGGCGATCGCGCCGCCGCCGATGAACAGCAGCCGCCGTCGCTTGTGACGTGTCTCGGACGCCTCGGCGAGCGCGGCCCAGTCCGGTGCCTGGCCGCTGCCGGCCCCGCTGCTCCAGGGCTGCTGAGACTGCGGTTTCCAGGGATCCCACTGCGAAGGAGGTCCCCCCTGCCCATAACTCATGGGGCGCATCTTAGACGGGGAGCGGGGTGCACCGGTCCGCCCCAACCCCACGCGCAGTCCACGCCGTTGCCCCCGCCCGAGGGGCAAAAGCGACAACTCCGGGTGGTTGGTGCGAGCCGCGCGGAGGGTCCGGCGCGCAAGTGGGGGACAGACCCGGCGAACGGGAGAGGGACGGGTGGTGGCGAACCCCTGTAGAGTTGGTGTAGCCCACATCGGGCGGACTCGTTTTGACCCGTCCGGCCGAGCGTGGGTATTCTGCATGTTCGTTATGTGTATTGGCTTGCTCATTCTCACGTGAGGGGCCCTTACACCGGTCCACCGGGCCGATGACCAGCGACCAGCACGCGGTTTGCGTCACCGCGGTGCGGTCAGGGCTGTCGTGATCGTCTTCGGTGACCATGTCAGGACCACTCACTGAAGAAGCGAAGGCTACGAACCGTGCGTACGTACAGCCCCAAGCCCGGCGATGTGACGCGCCAGTGGCACGTCATCGACGCCCAGGACATCGTCCTGGGTCGTCTGGCCTCCACTGCGGCCTCCATCCTGCGCGGCAAGCACAAGCCGATCTACGCCCCTCACGTCGACACCGGTGACTTCGTCATCATCATCAACGCCGACAAGGTGCACCTCTCCGGCAACAAGCGGACCCAGAAGATGGCGTACCGCCACTCGGGCTACCCGGGCGGTCTGCGCTCGGTCCGCTACGACGAGCTGCTGGCGAAGAACCCCGAGAAGGCCATCGAGAAGGCCATCAAGGGCATGCTTCCCAAGAACACCCTGGGCCGTCAGATGCTGTCGAAGCTGAAGGTCTACTCGGGCGACCAGCACCCGCACGCTGCGCAGCAGCCGGTGCCGTTCGAGATCACCCAGGTCGCGCAGTAAGTCCGGCCACCCCCTAAGACTGAACAGAATCTGAGGAGCATCGTGGCCGAGACCACTGCCGAGCAGCCGCTCGAAGAGACCGACATCGACATCGACAGCTACACCACCGAGTCCGAGGTGCCCGTCGAGGGCGAGTACACCTCGGAGTCCATGGCGTCCCGCTTCGGCGATCCGCAGCCGGCCGCCGGCCTGGGCCGTCGCAAGAACGCCATCGCCCGCGTCCGGATCGTTCCGGGCACCGGCAAGTGGAAGATCAACGGTCGCACCCTCGAGGACTACTTCCCGAACAAGGTGCACCAGCAGGAAGTGAACGAGCCCTTCAAGGTGCTCGAGCTCGAGGGCCGCTACGACGTCATCGCCCGCATCGTGGGTGGCGGTGTCTCCGGTCAGGCCGGTGCGCTCCGTCTCGGTGTCGCCCGTGCGCTGAACGAGGCGGACGTCGACAACAACCGCGGCGCGCTCAAGAAGGCCGGCTTCCTCCGCCGCGACGACCGTGCGGTCGAGCGCAAGAAGGCCGGTCTGAAGAAGGCCCGTAAGGCCCCGCAGTACAGCAAGCGCTGATTGCAGCTGCCCCTGCATGTACTCCGAACGCCCCGGCGGCACGCCACAGTGCCGTCGGGGCGTTCGTTTTCTCTCCATGGCGGGCGTATAACGACACAAGGTGCTCGACGGCTAATCTGATCGGATGGCCGGGGAGCGCTTGCCTCGGGATGCGGAAGCCGCACACGCATCGCGACCGTCGAACACCTCACTTGCGCCCATGGGCCGCGGCCTACGGGCCGAGGGTCATGTCCGGTGCCTGACGTCCGGCGCCTGGCGTCCGGTGTCCGGTGCCAGGGTCCTCGGTCCGGCATCACACCCTCGCGACATCACGCTTGATACGACTTCCGGTACGGCATTCGATACGGCATTTCGATACGGATTCCGATACTGACGCTTCTCAGGAGGACAAGTGGGACGACTCTTCGGCACGGACGGCGTGCGCGGTGTCGCCAACGTGGACCTGACGGCCGAGATGGCGCTGGGCCTCTCCGTGGCCGCCGCGCACGTACTGGCCGAGGCGGGCACGTTCGAGGGGCATCGGCCGACCGCCGTGGTCGGGCGTGACCCGCGGGCGTCCGGGGAGTTCCTGGAGGCCGCCATGGTCGCCGGGCTGGCCAGTGCCGGTGTGGACGTGCTGCGGGTCGGCGTGCTGCCGACGCCCGCCGTGGCGCATCTGACCGGAGCGCTCGGCGCCGACCTCGGCGTGATGCTGTCCGCGAGCCACAACGCCATGCCCGACAACGGCATCAAGTTCTTCGCACGCGGCGGCCACAAGCTCGCCGACGAGCTGGAGGACCGGATCGAGTCCGTGTACGAGGAGCACCGCACCGGCGCTCCCTGGGACCGCCCGACCGGCGCCGGCGTGGGCCGCGTGCGGGACTACGAGGAGGGACTCGACACGTACGTCGCCCACCTCGTCGGCGTCCTGCCGAACCGGCTGGACGGCCTGCGGATCGTCCTCGACGAGGCGCACGGCGCCGCTTTCCGGGTCTCGCCGGAGGCGTTCGCGCGGGCCGGGGCCGAGGTCGTCACCATCGGCACCCAGCCGGACGGCCTCAACATCAACGACGGCTGCGGCTCGACCCACCTGGAGCAGCTGAAGGCCGCGGTCGTCGAGCACGGGGCCGCCCTCGGCATCGCGCACGACGGCGACGCCGACCGCTGCCTGGCCGTCGACCACACGGGTGAAGAGGTGGACGGGGACCAGATCCTCGCCGTGCTCGCGCTGGCGATGCGGGAACGTTCCGTACTGCGTTCCGACACCGTCGTCGCGACCGTGATGTCCAACCTCGGGTTCAAGCTCGCCATGGAGCGCGAGGGCATCCACTTCGTGCAGACCGCGGTCGGCGACCGGTACGTGCTCGAGCAGATGAAGCAGCAGGGCTACGCCCTCGGCGGCGAGCAGTCCGGCCACGTCATCGTCCTCGACCACGCCACGACCGGCGACGGCACGCTCACCGGACTGCTGCTGGCCGCGCGCGTCGCCGAGACCGGGCGTCCGCTGCGTGAGCTGGCGTCGGTGATGGAACGGCTGCCGCAGGTGCTCATCAACGTGCCCGACGTGGACAGGGCCCGGGTGCAGAGCTCGGGGGAACTCACGGCGGCCGTGACGGAGGCCGAGCGGGAGCTGGGGGAGACCGGCCGCGTGCTGCTCCGCCCCTCGGGCACCGAACCGCTGGTCCGCGTGATGGTGGAGGCCGCCGACATCGACCAGGCCCGCTCGGTCGCGGGACGCCTGGCGGACGTGGTGAAGTCGGCGCTGGGATAGCTGGTGCGGGCGGCTGCTGTCCGGCGGTGCCGGAGCCGGTGGGCCGCCCGGCCGCCCGCGATCGTGGGAGCCCGGTCCTCGGAACCGACGCTCAGGGGCCGGAGCCGGACGGCCGGCGGACGCGAATGTTCTGCCGTTTCCAGAACAGCTTCTGCGCCAGCAGGGTGAGGACACCGGCCAGGGTGATGCCCAGCAGGTTGAGCAGGAGCTGCTGGGTGGAGCCCCACATCTGGCCGGCGTCGCCGTAGCTCAGCGCCACGGCGGCGTTCGCGGCGGCCGGGATCGTCGTCACCGAGATGGCGACGCCGACCAGGGCACCGGACTTGGCGGACGTGAGTGAGAGGATGCCGGCCGCTCCGGCCAGTACCGCCACGACGAAGGAGAACCAGTCGGGCGCGTAGACGAACCCGGTCTGCGGCCGCTCGCCCTCCAGCTGTGCCTCGGTGAACAGCCCGAGCGCGTCCATGGCGAGGCTGAAGCCGACGGTCACGGCCATCGCCACCGCGAAGCCCACCAGCAGCGCGATCACCGAGCGCAGGGCCAGCCGAGGCCGGTGCCGTACCACTGCGGTGGAGATGCCGGTCAGAGGGCCGAACTCCGGGCCGACCGCCATCGCACCCACGATCAGGATGGCGTTGTCGAGCACGACGCCGCAGGCCGCGATCATGGTGGCCAGAGCCATGAACGAGAGATACGTGGCCGAAAGGGTCGACTCCTCGTGGGTCTCCTCGGCCAGGTGCTCCCAGAGCACCGCGTCCGCGCTTTCGCCGGGCGCCTCCGCCTCGGCCCGGTCGGCCCGTTCGGACAGCGACAGTTCGATGTTCTCCATGGCGATGGAACCGGACGTGTCGAGCCCCAGCCGCTGCAGCTCGTTGAGCAGGTCGTCGCCCGCCTCCCGGGCCACATCGCACATCACGACGTCCCCGACGGGATCGCGTGCGGCGCCCGGCAGGACTACGAGATGAGTGGCGCCGACGGTCTCCCGGACGAGTCGGCACACGTCGCCGGTCCGGTCGGCCGGCGTGATCAGACGCAGGTGCAGCATGCCCGAAGAGTAGACGGGCGAGTCGGCAGGGCGGTCACAGTTTGCGCAGGCTGAGGCGCTGGACCTTGTGGTCCGGGCCCTTGCGCAGGACGAGGGTGGCCCGGCCGCGGGTGGGGGCGATGTTCTCCACCAGGTTGGGCCGGTTGATCGTCCGCCACATCGTGCCGGCGTAGTCGAGGGCCTCCTCCTCCGAGACCTGGGTGTACTTGCGGAAGTACGAGGAGGGGTCCTGGAAGGCGGTCGCGCGCAGCTTGCGGAAGCGGTTGAGGTACCAGCGCTCGATGTCCTCGGTCCGGGCGTCCACGTACACGCTGAAGTCGAAGTAGTCGGCGAGCCCGACCCGGGTGCGCCCGTCCTTGCCCGGCAGCGCGGGCTGCAGCACGTTGAGCCCCTCGACGATCAGGATGTCCGGGCGGCGCACGGTGAGGAGTTCGCCCGGGACGATGTCGTAGATGAGGTGGGAGTAGACCGGGGCTGTGACCTCGCCCTTGCCGGCCTTGATGTCGGCGACGAAGCGGGTGAGCGCGCGGCGGTCGTACGACTCGGGGAAACCTTTCCGCGACATCAGGCCGCGCGCCTGGAGCTCTTTCGTCGGCAGCAGGAAGCCGTCCGTGGTGACCAGCTCGACGCGCGGGTGCTCGGGCCAGCGGGAGAGCAGGGCCCGGAGCAGACGGGCCACCGTGGACTTGCCGACGGCCACGGAACCGGCGACCCCTATGACGAAGGGCGTGCCCGACTGGGAGCCCTGCTCGCCGAGGAAGGTGTTCAGCGCGCCCCGGAGCCCGTCGGTGGCGCCGACGTAGAGGTTGAGCAGCCGGGACAGCGGGAGGTAGATGTCCCGCACCTCGTCGAGGTCGATGACGTCACCGAGCCCGCGCAGTTGCTCCACCTCGTCGGCGGACAGCGGCAGCGGCGTCTTGTGGCGCAGCGCGCTCCACTCCGCACGGGTGAGGTCGAGGTAGGGAGTCGCCTCCGGCCGCTGCCGGTGGGCGCTCCGGGAGGTCGAGGAGACCGGAGAGATCACAGTCCATTGTTAACGGAGTTTGAACGGGATGGTTCGTGGGCTGTGTCACGTAGTGAGCGAGATCGGAAGGAAACTGAGGGGAGTTGCGAGAAGTTGCATACCCCGTGTCCGACTTTTCTTTGCCCCCCGTTTAGCATTTCGTAGCGGCTCAGGCCGCCGTCGAGTCCACCAGCCGCAGCAGCCGGGGAGTGTCGTGTGAAGCGCATCCTGATCCGTTCCGGGAAGAGCCCGCTCCGCGTGGCCACGCCGACGGAGTTCATCCACCAGGACCTGATCGGGACCAACACGGGCAATCTGCTCTTCAGTGACTCGGCCCACAAGATGCTGTCCGCGCCGGACACCGACGTCGTCTCGAACGGCATCCGCACCGACCCGTCCGCCCGGCGCGCGGCCGAGATCAACGAGCAGTACGACGTCTTCGTCGTGCCGCTGGCGAACGCCTTCCGCCCCGCCTTCCAGGCGTCCCTGGACCGGCTGTCGGCCCTGGTGGAGCAGCTCACCATCCCCGTGGTCGTCTTCGGCGTGGGCGCCCAGGCCGGGGCCGACTACGACACCGGGCAGCTGAGACCGATGGAGGCGTCGGTGAGACGTTTCGTCTCCGCCGTCCTCGAGCGGTCCGCGTCGATCGGGGTCCGCGGCGAACTCACCGCCCGCTACCTCACCGACATGGGGTTCCCCGCCGACCGCGTCGACATCATCGGCTGTCCGTCCATGTTCCTGTACGGGGAGACCTTCCCGACCGTCCGTGCCGTCGAGCTGACCGCGTCCTCGCGCATCGCCGTCAACCTCTCCCCGGACGCCCTCCCCGTGGGAGACATCGCCGGTCTGGCCCGTCACGCGTCGGAGCGCTACCCCCACCTGCTCTACTACGCGCAGAACCTCGCCGACGCGGAGCTGCTGTTCTGGGGTGACCTCACGCCGGAGACCGGCGTCGAGGACCCGTTCCCGCTCCAGCTCAGCCACCGTCTGATGCGCGAGAACAAGGTGCGCATGCCGCTGGACCCGGCGACCTGGATCGACGAGCTGCGCGGCCACGACTTCGCCTACGGCACCCGGATCCACGGCAACATCGCCGCCCTGCTGGCCGGTACGCCGAGCGTCGTGCTCACCCACGACTCGCGGACCCTCGAACTGTGCCGTTACTTCGACATCCCGCACGTCCCGATCGGCTCGCTGTCCGCGGACACCGACCCGCGCGACCTGTACGAGGCCGCCGACTACTCGGCGATGATCAAGCACCACGGTGAACGGTTCGAGCGGATCGTCGCCTTCCTCGACCGCAACGGCCTGCGGAACACGTACACCCACGGCGATCGCGGCGCGGCCTTCGACGCCCGGCTCGCCGCCCTGGAACTGCCCGCCTCGATGCCGGTCTGGGACGGCTCGGACGACGGCCACATGCGCTACCGGGTCAGCCGGCTGCGTGAGCGAATAGCCGTCGCCAACACCCGGATCGACAAACGCGTCCGGGAGAACAAGGAACTGCGCACCCGGCTGGCCGCCGCCGAGGAACGGGCGGACGAGAACAGCCGGCGGCTCACCGCGGCGCAGAAGGAACTGGCGGCCACCCACAAGCGGCTCGCGGCCCTGGAACGCCGCATCGGCGGCATCGAGAAGCGCGCCATGGTCCGGATCGGCCCCGCCGTCCGCCGCCGGGTGCGCCGCATCTCGAAGCCCGGCGAGAAGGGCTGACCGGACCGGCCGGACCGAGCAGGGCCGGGCCGGAACAGCAGGCGGACAAAGCGAGATCACGCGGCTGTCACAGTTCCCCTACGAATGATCCTTCGATGATCATTTGTGAGGGAGCTGTGTCTATATTCCGTGCACTGTGCTGCGGATTCCTCCGCGCCTTCGAAGAAAGAGTTCCCCCGTGAGAACCACCGCCGTCCGCCGTTCCGCTCTCGCCGCCTCCGCCGCCGCACTCGCCCTGCTCGTCACCGCCTGCGGTGGCTCCGACGACGGCGACAGCGGCAAGGGCGACGAGGGCAGGGCCGACTCCTCCTCCGCACCCGCGGCGAAGGCGCTGACCGCGGCCGAGCTGGAGAAGGTCGCGCTGGTGCAGGCCGACATGAAGGACGGCAAGGTGGTCACCAAGGTGCCCGCGACGGACGATGTGGCCGCCGGCAAGGTCAAGGCGGAGGACGAGGCGTGCCAGCCGCTCGCCTACGTCCAGGCCGGTGTTCCGGTCGGCTCGCCCGCCGCCAGCGTCAAGCGGTCCTGGACGAGCGAGCCGCAGAAGCCCGCCGAGGGCGCGGACCCGGAGAAGGCCCTGCTCGCCGGCCTCGACATGGACAAGGTCCTGGTCACCCTCGCCTCCTACGAGGACGGGGGCGCCGAGCAGGTCATCAAGGACGTCGACGCCGCCGCCGAGAAGTGCGCCGGAGGCTTCGACTACACCGCCATGGGCGAGAAGTTCGAGATCGTGAAGGCGGCCGAGACCGAGGCGCCGAAGGGTGCCGACGAGGCACTCGCGATCACCCTGACCATATCCGCCGAGGGCGTCCAGGCTCCCGTGAACATCGTCGTCACGCGCACCGGCTCCACCGTCGCCGCCTTCTCGGCGATCAACCTCGCTGCGATGGGCACCGGCGAGAACGCCCCCTTCCCGGCGCAGATCTCCGACGCCCAGCTCGCCAAGCTCGGCTGACGCTCCCTCACCCTTTCCCGCCGGTGCTTCGCGCACCGGTGGGAATTTCCGATTCCGGGCACGCGGCAGCCATTTTCGGCGCCTGACGGATCGTAGGCTGCCTGGCATGTGCGGAATCGTGGGTTACGTGGGGCCGCAGTCGGCGCTGGACGTCGTGACGGCCGGACTGAAACGACTGGAGTACCGGGGCTACGACTCGGCGGGCGTGGCCGTCCTCGCGGACGGCGGGCTCGCCACGGCGAAACGGGCCGGGAAACTGGTCAACCTGGAGAAGGAACTGGCCGCCCGGCCGCTGCCCACCGGGGCGACCGGCATCGGCCACACCCGCTGGGCCACGCACGGCGGCCCCACCGACGCCAACGCACACCCGCATCTCGACAACGCGGGCCGGGTCGCCGTCGTCCACAACGGCATCATCGAGAACTTCGCCGAACTGCGGGCCGAACTGGCCGGGCGCGGCCACGACCTGGCCTCCGAGACGGACACCGAGGTCGTCGCCCATCTGCTCGCCGAGGAGTTCTCCTCCTGCGCCGACCTCGCCGAGGCGATGCGCCTCGTCTGCAAGCGGCTGCTCGGCGCCTTCACCCTGGTCGCCGTCCACGCGGACGCGCCGGACGTGGTCGTCGGCGCGCGCCGCAACTCGCCGCTCGTGGTGGGCGTCGGCGAGGGCGAGTCGTTCCTCGCCTCGGACGTCGCCGCGTTCATCGAGCACACCCGCTCCGCGATCGAACTGGGCCAGGACCAGGTGGTCGAACTGCGCCGCGACAAGGTCACGGTGACCGGCTTCGACGGCGCGCCGGCGGACGTCCGTAGGTACCACATCGACTGGGACGCGTCGGCCGCGGAGAAGGGCGGCTACGCCTCCTTCATGCTCAAGGAGATCGCCGAGCAGCCCAGGGCGGTCGCCGACACCCTGCTCGGCCGCATCGACGGCTCCGGTGCCCTGTCCCTGGACGAGGTGCGCATCCCCCCGAAGGCGCTGCGCGAGGCCGACAAGGTCGTCATCGTCGCCTGCGGGACGGCCTTCCACGCCGGGCTGATCGCCAAGTACGCCATCGAGCACTGGACGCGGATCCCCTGCGAGGTCGAGCTGGCGAGCGAGTTCCGCTACCGCGATCCGATCCTCGACCAGCAGACCCTCGTCATCGCCATCTCCCAGTCCGGCGAGACCATGGACACCCTGATGGCCCTGCGGCACGCGCGCGAACAGGGTGCCCGCGTCCTGGCCATCTGCAACACCAACGGCTCGACCATCCCGCGCGAGTCCGACGCCGTCCTCTACACCCACGCCGGCCCCGAGGTAGCCGTCGCCTCGACCAAGGCCTTCCTGACCCAGCTGGTCGCCTGCTACCTGGTCGCCCTGTACCTCGCCCAGGTCCGGGGCGCGAAGTACGGCGACGAGATCCGCGCGGTCGTCCGGGACCTGTCCTCCATCGCCCGCTCGGTGGAACGGGTCCTGGAGACCATGGAGCCGGTACGGGAACTCGCCCGCGCCCTCGCCCACAAGAGCACCGTGCTGTTCCTGGGCCGGCACGTCGGCTACCCGGTCGCCCTGGAGGGCGCGCTCAAGCTCAAGGAGCTCGCCTACATGCACGCGGAGGGCTTCGCCGCGGGCGAACTGAAGCACGGCCCGATCGCCCTGATCGAGGACGGCCTGCCCGTGGTCGTCGTCGTCCCGTCACCGCGTGGCCGCTCCGTCCTCCACGACAAGATCGTCTCCAACATCCAGGAGATCCGCGCCCGCGGCGCCCGCACCATCGTCATCGCCGAGGAGGGCGACGACGAGGTGACCCCCTACGCCGACCACCTCATCCGCGTCCCGCCCACCCCGACCCTGCTCCAGCCCCTGGTCGCCACGGTCCCTCTCCAGGTCTTCGCCTGCGAACTGGCCACGGCCCGCGGCAACGAGGTGGACCAGCCCCGCAACCTGGCGAAGTCGGTCACGGTGGAGTGACGCCGGGACCCGCTCGGGAAGCCCGGCGGAGCCCGGAGCCCGGGTCCGGGTCGGGGCCTTGGCCGGGACCCGGGGGGCCGGGACTTCATCCTGGGCCGGTACGGTCCCGGCTCGCCCTGAGCGGCCGTCTGAAGAACCGGCGCGTTGCGGGGTGAACTTTTTCCGAATGATCTGTCATGGACGCATCAGTTTGAGGCATTCTGGGCCCGTCCGTATGGCGGACATCAATCTTCCACATGCCTCGTAGTTCGGAGACGGTGTTGCGATCGATACGCATCATGGCCCTGCTGGGCCTCATGGCCCTCGTGGGCAGTCTGCTCCTGGCGACGCCCGCGCAGGCGGCGCCCCTCTTCAAAGCCCCCTTCGCCTGTGGCCAGAAATGGACGTACAGCCACCACTCGGCCGAGGTCCGGGAGGCGCTGGACTTCATCCGCAGTGACGGCGGCACCACCAACAACTCGCCCGTCCTCGCCTCGGCCGCCGGAACCGCCACCCGGCACTATCAGGCGAACGGCGCCGGCAACTACATCAAGATCGACCACGGCGGCGGCTGGCAGACGTACTACTTCCACCTGAACGCCTACTCCGTCGCCAGCGGCACATATGTCAGCCAGGGACGGCAGATCGGCACCACCGGCAACACCGGCAACAGCTCCGGCGCACACATCCACTACGAGCAGCTGCTCAACGGCGTCGGCCAGAAAATCAAGATCAACGGAACCTCGCTCGCCTACCCCGGCTCGTACGGCAGCTCCCACCTGACCAGCGACAACGGCTGCGGCACCGGCACCGGAACATACTGGGTCGACACCTTCGCCAACGCCACGGGCTACGCGCAGGCGAACACCAACGACGCGCAGGGCGTGCTGAACGCGGGCACCAACTACGTGTACTGCAAGGTGTGGGGCCAGCAGGTCGGCGGCGCGAACGGCACCTACAACCACTGGTGGCTGAAGACGGACCTCGACACCACCTACGCGGGCAAGAACGGGCGTGGAGCGTACGTCTCCGCGTACTACCTGTCGCGCTGGGGCAACGACGAAGCGCGTGACAACAACGGCACCGTGATCCCGAACTGCTGACGCCTCATCACCTGATGTGCCGGGCCGGGTGAGCGGGGGCGAGCGACCCGGCGGAGTCCGTCAGCCGTGAGGTTTGCCGTGTCCTCGGCCATCGGCCCACGTCGGTGCTTCTGCTTCCCTCGCGTTCCCGCGCGGTTGCCGACGCGCCGTGAGGCTCGCCACCGACATGGTGCCGATGCGTCGGGAGGGTGAACCGGCACGGGTGGGGAGAGGGGTGGGAACCCGCCCGGCGTCCGCGCCGGGGCACGGGCTCGTAAGGTGCTGAGCATGAGCATTGTCGGAGTCGGGATCGACGTGGCCGAGATCGAGCGGTTCGCGGCGTCGTTGGAGCGGACGCCCGGTCTCGCGCGGCGGCTGTTCGTGGACAGCGAGTTGCTGTTGCCCAGTGGCGAGCGGCGGGGGGTCGCCTCGCTGGCGGCGCGGTTCGCCGCCAAGGAGGCGCTGGCCAAGGCGCTCGGAGCGCCCAGCGGGCTGTACTGGACCGACGCCGAGGTGTACTGCGAGGACAGCGGGCAGCCGCGGCTGCGGGTGAAGGGGACGGTGGCGGCACGGGCCGCCGAACTGGGCGTGCGGTCCTGGCACGTCTCGCTCAGCCATGATGCCGGGGTGGCGTCGGCGGTCGTCGTCGCCGAAGGGTGAACGAGAGTGGGTGACGGACGTGGAGCGGTACGGGGTGCTGGGCTTTCCCGGCGTCGGGGAGGTCGGGGACCGGCTGCCGGTGTGGGGAGAGGCGCTCCTCGCCGCCGCCGCTCTGCTCGTGGTGGTGTCCACGGTGGTGCGCATGGTGCGGATGGCCCGCCGGGCGGGACGCGGACGGCGGCGCCGGTGACCGGCCGGGCGTGCGGGGCTTCGCCCTCGCCGGCCGGTCACCTTGCCGTTGCCGGGTCCGTCAGCAGACGGACTGGCTGCTGTTGACCAGCCTGTTGTTGCGGAACGTGGTGTTCTCGCCGCACGGGCTCTCGCGGATCGACGAGTTGGTCACCATCAGGTTCTGGACGGTGATGTCCCGGTTGTTCGCGAACTCCGTGCGGGCGGCCAGCCGGATCTCGCCCCCGCCGGTGACGGTGCCGCTCTGGGCGGCGAGGTTCACGTTGTAGCAGTTCTCGATCAGGATCGCGTTGTTGCCGGTGTTGGACAGGCTGATCCGGTCGATCGTCGCGCCGCCGCTCTCCGAGACGCAGAAGACGCCGCGCCCGCCGCCGCGCGCGACGACCTCGCCGACGCGGATGTTGGTCGAGTACGAGCTGCCGATCCGGCCGTTGCGGTTGGCCATGCGGAAGGCGGCGTAACCGGTGCCGGTGCCCGCGTTCTCCGCGTCGACCTTGCCGACCGTGGCGTTGACGGTCTGGTTGAGGAGAAGTCCCGACTCACCGACGTTGCGGGCCGTGACCGTGCCGACGGTGAGGCCGTCGACCCCGTACGTCTCCACGGCGTGGCTGGACGCGCCGGACACGTGGACGTTGTCGATGCGGACGTTCCGCGTCCACTGGCTGGTGTCGCCGCGGTTGTCGATGCGGACGCCGAGGCCGCCCGACAGGCGCATGTCGATCTGGCCCAGGACCACGTTCTGCACGTTGCGCAGGAAGATGCCGTACAGCGGGGCGCCGGTGACGCTGAGGTTCTGGACCTCGACGTCCCGGGTGCCGCGGGAGTAGACCGGTGCCTGGTCGCCGGAGCCGCTGCCCGTCACATTGATCGTGCCGCAGACGTCGAGAACCGTGTAGCTCGGCAGCGAGATACGCGAGTTGGCCGGGACCGAGCCGGAGCCGCGGACCACCACCCGTTCCTTGGAGGTGCGGCCGGAGGACAGGCTGCCGATCGCCGCCTGGACCGCCGCGCGCATGTCGGTACCGGTGTGGACGACGGTGCTGCCGCGCCGGGCGGTCCAGGTGCTGCCGCTCTGCACGGCCTCGGCCTGGTAGGAGCCGTCCCCGCAGGCGGCGGCCTGGACGGGGGCCTCCTGGGTGACGGGAGCGGGTGCGGCGGTGGCGGGGGCGGCCGGCGCGCCCGCGGCGGTGAGGAGTGCGGTGGCGCCGGCTGCGGCGAGGAGTGCGGCTCTGCGTCCCATGGGGTCTCTGCTTCCTCTTCCTGTGGGGCTTCTCGTCGAACCGATTCGACTGAATCGATTCATCCGGTGGGGGGTGGTGAGTGTGGCGAGGGCGCCGCGTGCCGTCAATGCGTGCGGCCGCGGGACGGGCTCCGACAACTTTCGACCGGCTTGCGGGGCGCCCGGCGGACGATTTCCGGGGTGCGGGACGGCTTCCGCCGGGCGGCAGTTGGGCCGTTCCGTGCGGGACACTCGGACGTATGCGTACTGCGTACAGCGTGGAGACGGTCAGGGCGGCGGAGCGGGACCTGATGGCGCGGCTGCCGGAGGGGGCGCTGATGCAGCGCGCCGCCGCCGGACTCGCCGCGGCCTGCGCGGACCTGCTCGGGCGGGGTGACGGCCGGGTCTACGGCAGCAGGGTCGTCCTGCTGGTCGGCAGCGGGGACAACGGCGGCGACGCCCTCTACGCCGGTGCCCGGCTGGCCCGGCGCGGCGCGGGCGTCACGGCGGTGCTGCTCGCGCCGGAGCGCGCCCACGCCGCCGGGCTCGCGGCACTGCGCCGGGCGGGCGGCCGGACCGTGGAGATCACCGACGCCGACGCCGGCAGGGGGACCGATGCCGGCACCGCTGCCGTCGCGGCGGTCCGGCGGGCCGATCTCGTCGTGGACGGCATCGTCGGCATCGGCGGCACGGGCGGACTGCGCCCGGAGGCGGTCCCGCTCGCCGAGGCCGCCGAACGGTCCGGTGCCACGGTCGTCGCCGTCGACCTGCCGAGCGGCGTCGACGCGGACACCGGCGAGGTGCGCGGCGCCGCGCTCCGGGCCGATGTCACGGTGACCTTCGGGACGCACAAGCCGGGGCTGCTCGTCGACCCGGCGCGGGAGTACGCGGGGTCGGTGCGGCTCGTCGGCATCGGTCTCGACCTGCCCGCCGAGCCGGAACTCGAGGCGCTCCAGCACGCCGACGTGGCCCGGCTGCTGCCGGTGCCGGGAGCGGAGAGCGACAAGTACCGGCGCGGTGTCGTCGGGGTCGCCGCCGGGTCCGCCCGCTACCCCGGAGCCGCCGTGCTCGCGGTCGCCGGTGCGCTGCGGGGCGGCGCCGGGGCCGTACGGTACGCCGGCCCCGCAGCGCGGGACGTGATCGCCCGCTTCCCCGAGACGCTGGTGTCCGACCGGGGACCGAAGCACGCCGGACGGGTGCAGGCGTGGGTCGTCGGACCGGGTGCCGGGGACGACGCCGGCCCGGTGGCGGAGGTGCTGGCGGCGGACGTCCCGGTGCTGATCGACGCGGACGGCCTGCGGCTGGCCGACGCCTCGGCCGTACGGGCCCGCTCCGCGCCGACCCTGCTGACCCCGCACGCCGGAGAGGCCGCCGCGCTGCTCGGCGTGGAGCGCGAGGAGGTCGAGGCCGGCCGGCTGGCCGCGGCGCGTGAACTGGCCGCACGGTACGGGGCGACCGTGCTCCTCAAGGGCTCCACGACACTGGTCGCCGCCCCGGGGGACGAGGGCGGCATCGCCGTACGGGTCAACCCGACCGGGACGTCCTGGCTGGCCACGGCCGGGAGCGGGGACGTCCTGTCCGGCCTGGCGGGCTCGCTGCTGGCGGCGGGACTGCCGGCCCGGGACGCCGGCAGCGTGGCGGCCTACCTGCACGGGCTCGCGGGACGGCGCGCGGCGGACGGCGCGCCGGTGGGGGCGCACGACGTGGCGGAGGCGATCCCGGGGGCGTGGCGGGACGTCATGCGCGGATGAGGCCGCCGGATTCCGCGCCCGGGCAGCGCGTGGGATCCGGGCCGGGGGCCCCGGTCGCGGGCGGAGTCGTACCATCCCACCGCGGCGGTCCTGGTCGTACCACTCCCGGTGAGGCGTTGTACCGCTCTGAGAGACTGGGGCGCGATGAACGAGAACGATGCTGTGCGCAAGGCGACCCTCCGGGCCCGTGCCGAGATCGATCTGGGCGCGCTGCGCGCCAATGTGCGGAGCCTGCGCGCCCACGCGTCCGGAGCCGCCCTCATGACCGTGGTCAAGGCGGACGCCTACGGGCACGGTGCCCTCGCGTGCGCGCGGGCGGCCGTCGAGGCCGGGGCGTCCTGGCTCGGCACGGCCACCCCGCAGGAGGCGCTGGCGCTGCGCGCGCCCGGCGCCGGGATCCCCGCCGGCGTACGCGTCATGTGCTGGCTGTGGACGCCCGGCGGACCGTGGCGGGAGGCGATCGAGGCCGACCTCGACGTCTCCGCCGGCGGCATGTGGGCGCTGGAGGAGGTCACCGCGGCCGCGCGCGCCGCCGGGCGGCCCGCGCGCGTGCACCTCAAGGCCGACACCGGCCTGGGACGGGGCGGCTGCGTGCCCGCCGACTGGGCCGAGCTGGTCGCCGCGGCACGCGCCGCCGAGGCCGACGGGCTGCTGCGCGTCGTCGGCCTGTGGTCGCACCTCGCCTGCGCCGACGAGCCGGGACACCCCTCCATCGAGGCCCAGCTCACCCGCTTCCGGGAGATGGTGGCGTACGCCGAGCAGCAGGGTGTGGACCCCGAGGTCCGGCACATCGCCAACTCGCCGGCCATCCTCACCCTCCCCGACAGCCACTTCGACCTCGTGCGGGCCGGCGTCGCGACGTACGGCGTCTCGCCCAGTCCCGAGATCGGCACCCCCGCCGACTTCGGGCTGCGCCAGGTGATGACCCTGACCGCCTCCCTCGCCCTGGTGAAGCACGTCCCGGGCGGGCACGGCGTCTCGTACGGCCACCACTACGTCACCCCGGGCGCCACCACCCTCGGTCTGGTCCCGCTCGGCTACGCGGACGGCATCCCGCGGCACGCCTCCTCCGCGGGCCCGGTGCTGGTCGAGGGCAAGCTGCGTACGGTCGCCGGACGGATCGCGATGGACCAGTTCGTCGTCGACCTCGGCGGGGACGAGCCCCCGCCGGGCACCGAGGCGGTGCTCTTCGGCCCCGGCGACCGCGGCGAGCCCACCGTCGAGGACTGGGCGCAGGCCGCGGGCACCATCGGGTACGAGATCGTCACCCGGATCGGAACCCGCGTCCCGCGCGTCTATATGAACGACGTGAGTGCGTGACGGCGTGACGGCCCGGCGCCGTGACGGCGCGACGCATGGCGATGCGACGGCACGGCGATGCGCCGTCACGTCGCCGTGACGAAGCAGGACGCCGGAACGCCCGTACGTCCGTACGCTCATCCGACCGCACACGCATGAGGAACGACAGAGGAGCCAGTACGTGAGCGAGAGCAGCGTGGAGGCCGTCAACGCCGCCGTCACGACGGCTGCCGCCTCCGTCGCCGAAGCGTCCAACGGCTGGCGCCGGGCGACCGGGGTCGCCGGCGTCGCGATAGGCGTGCTCGCCACGGGTGCCGCCGCCGGAGTCGCGATAGAACGGATGACCGTCGGCCGGGGCATGCGCAAGAAGGCCCGGCTCGCCCTCGACTCCACCGGACCGTACGGCTCACTGCGCGGCACCCCCGGCAAGGCGTACGCCGAGGACGGCACCGAGCTGTACTACGAGGTCGACGACCCCGACCCCGACCCGGACGCCGCTCCCGCGCGCCGCCGCCGGCTGTTCGGCCGCAAGGCGCCCGCCCCCGTCACCGTCGTCTTCAGCCACGGTTACTGCCTCAGCCAGGACTCCTGGCACTTCCAGCGGGCCGCGCTCAGGGGCGTCGTACGGGCCGTGTACTGGGACCAGCGCAGTCACGGCCGTTCCGGGCGGGGCGCGGCCCAGGTCGAGCGGGGCGAGCCGGTCACCATCGACCAGCTGGGGCAGGACCTCAAGGCCGTCATCGACGCCGCCGCGCCCGAGGGGCCGATCGTGCTGGTCGGGCACTCCATGGGCGGGATGACGGTGATGGCCCTCGCCGACCGGTACCCCGGGCTGATCCGTGAACGGGTCGTCGGTGTCGCCCTGATCGGCACGTCGCCGGGACGGCTGGGCGAGGTCAATTTCGGGCTGCCCGTGGCCGGGGTCAACGCGGTGCGGCGGGTGCTGCCGGGGGTGCTGAAGGCGATGGGACAGCGGGCCGAGCTGGTGGAGAAGGGGCGCCGGGCCACCGCGGACCTGTTCACCGGGATCATCAAGCGGTACTCGTTCGCGGCCCGGGACGTCGACCCGGCCGTCGCCCGGTTCGCCGAGCGGATGATCGAGTCCACCCCGATCGACGTCGTCGCCGAGTACTACCCGGCGTTCAGCGAGCACGACAAGACCGAGGCCCTCGCCCACCTCACCGCTCTCCCGGTGCTCGTGCTGGCCGGGGTGAAGGACCTGATCACGCCCAGCGAGCACAGCGAGGCCATCGCCGGGCTGCTGCCGGACGCCGAACTGGTGCTGGTGCCGGACGCCGGACACCTGGTCATCCTGGAACATCCGGAAGTGGTCACCGACCGTCTCGCCGACCTGCTCGCCCGCACCGGGGCGGTGCCCGCCCCGACTACCGTGGGTGGCTGTGACCCCGCCTCCTCCTGACGGAGACGGCTGCCGGCCCTGTTCGCCGGGGTCCCGCCCGGACCGGCCCCCTGCGGGTGTGGTCCACGTACTACTGCCTACTGCGAGTGAGTGATGATGGAAGAAGTCGCAGCGTCCCTCCCGTCCGTCCGGCTGGTCGTCGGTTCCCCCGGCCGGATGCGGGACCTGGGCCGTGCCCTCGCCAAGCTGCTGCGCGCCGGCGACCTCGTGATGCTCACCGGCGAACTGGGGGCGGGCAAGACCACGCTGACCCGTGGGCTCGGCGAAGGGCTCGGGGTGCGGGGCGCCGTCACCTCCCCGACCTTCGTGATCGCCCGCGTGCACCCGTCCCTGGGGGACGGGCCGCCACTGGTCCACGTCGACGCGTACCGGCTGTCGGGCGGACTGGACGAGATGGAGGACCTGGATCTCGACGTCTCGCTGCCCGAGTCGGTGATCGTCGTGGAGTGGGGCGAGGGCAGGATCGAGGAGCTGACCGACGACCGGCTCCAGATCGTCATCCACCGCGCGGTCGGCGACACCACGGACGAGGTCCGGCACGTGACGCTGACCGGCCTGGGCGACCGCTGGGCGGGCACGGACCTGAGCGCACTGTCGGCCTGAGCGCATCGTCCCGGCCCGGCCCGGGCGGTACGGGGCGGTGCCCTGTGCCCGTGGTGTCCGTTCTCCCCGCGTTCCGACAAGGTGTCGGTAAAATCTTGCATTTGGTGTCCCGGGCGTGGTCACATGGTATCCAGCTCGTAGTTAGGTCTACCTAACTCCGTCCGCCCCCGGCCCCAGGAGGCGTCCATGCAGCCCACCGAGAGCTCTCGCAGGACCGAGGCGCGGACGCAGCCGTTCGCCGGGGTGTCGATGCGCGACCTGCTGGCGGCCGGTGCGGCCGCCGCCGTGATCTCCACCCCGCCCCGCGCTCCCGAACCGCACCCGCAGCCCCGGCTCGCCGGGCCGGGGAACGGCCATCGCGAGGCCGCCTGATCCGGGCCCGCCGCCGTGGTCGTGCGTGGTGCGTGGTGCGTCCATGGGGTGCGGGCGTGGGGCGCGTGGAGCATGGGGTGTGGGCGCTGCCGCGGCTACCGCAGGACGACGACCTTGCGGCCGACAGTGGCGAACTTCCACATCGCCTCGCCGTCCGCGCGGCTTTCGCGGATGCCACCGGTGGGGACCTCCGGGTCCGGTGCCGGGGCCGATCCGTCGATCGCCGCGCTGAAACCGATCGCCGTGCCGTCGCTGCTCGCGAAACGGACGACGTGTTCGACGGGGACGCCGTCCGATCCCGTGATGTTCTTCGAGCGGGAAGTGACCCGGTAGGTGCCCGGTTCCGGGTCCACCGTGCCGGGGCTGACCGCGAAGGCGCGGCGGACCTTGCCGCCGTTCTCGACCAGCCACACCCGGTCGTCGCCCAGGTGGTAGACGACCCGGGGGCCCTGACCGGAGCCCCTGGGCGGGGTGACGGGGGAGTCCTTGCCCCGGTCCGTCCGCAGGGCGGTCCGCGCGGTGTCCGTACGGGCGGTGTGCGGGGCGGCCGGTGCGTTCGCCGACGCTTGGTAGCCGAGGACGCCGACCGTCAGGAGGGCCGCCGCGGTCAGCCCCGCCACGATCGCCGAGCTGTTGCCCGCCACCGCCGTCACCACCTCTGTCCCGTCCCGGTCCGCCGTGTCCCGTCGCGCCCGCTCCCGCGTCGCCCCCGCCGGCTCCACCGCCCCGGTGATGATCGTTCGGGATCGTCCGGAATCATCCGGATTGCGCATACGTCGAGGTGACGGTAGCAGTACGTGACCGTTCGACCGGGCCGTCCGACACGGGGTGCGGGGAGCCGTAGGCTGTTTGTGTGCTCCTGCTCGCTCTGGATACCGCCACCCCTGCCGTCACCGTCGCGCTGCACGACGGCGACGACGTCATCGCTTCGTCGAGCCAGGTGGACGCCCGCCGCCACGGCGAACTGCTGCTCCCGGCGATCGACCGGGTGCTCGCCGAGGCCGGTCTGAAGGTGGACGCCCTCACCGGGATCGTCGTCGGCATCGGCCCCGGGCCGTACACCGGGCTGAGGGTCGGCCTGATGACCGCGGACGCCTTCGGGCTCGCGCTCGGTGTCCCCGTGCACGGTGTGTGCACGCTGGACGGCCTCGCGTACGCCGCCGACCTGGAGGGCCCCTTCGTCGTGGCGACCGACGCCCGCCGCAAGGAGGTCTACTGGGCGCGGTACGCCGACTCCCGCACCCGCCTCACCGACCCCGCCGTCGACCGGCCCGCCGACATCGCCGGTCAGGTCGCGGGGCTGCCCGCGGTCGGCGCCGGCGCGCTGCTGTACCCCGACACCTTCCCCAAGGCGCACGAGCCCGAGTACGTGACCGCCGCCGCCCTCGTCCGGCTGGCCGCCGAGCGGCTGGCGGCCGGTGTCGAACTGCCCGCGCCCCGGCCGCTGTACCTGCGCCGTCCCGATGCCCAGGTCCCCAAGAACTACAAGGTGGTCACCCCCAAGTGACACAAGTGACAGGGTCCGAGAAGGTCGCGCTGCGCGAGATGCGCTGGTGGGACATCGAACGAGTGTTCCAGCTGGAGCGCGAGCTGTTCCCCGAGGACGCCTGGTCACGGGGGATGTTCTGGTCCGAGCTGGCCCATGCGCGCGGTCCCGCGGCGACCCGCCGTTACGTGGTCGCCGAGGAGGACGGCCGTCTCGTCGGATACGCGGGCCTCACCTCCGCCGGTACGGCGGCCGACGGCGAGGTGGGCACGGACGAGGCGACCGGGGTGGCCGACGTCCAGACGATCGCCGTCAGCCGGGGCCACTGGGGCACCGGCCTCGGTTCGCGGCTGCTGACGGAGCTGCTGCGGGCGGCGACCGCGTTCGAGTGCGCCGAGGTGCTGCTGGAGTGCCGGATCGACAACGTCCGGGCCCAGAAGCTGTACGAGCGCTTCGGCTTCGAGACCATCGGGGTCAGGAAGGGCTACTACCAGCCGGGGAACGTGGACGCCCTGGTGATGCGGCTGACCGACCCGTCCACCTCCGTCGACCCGGCGAACCCCCAAGACCCCGCGAACCCCGCGACCCCAGTGAACGGCGTAGAAGGAACCGAGACCCATGGCTGACGAACCCCTGGTACTGGGGATCGAGACCTCCTGCGACGAGACCGGTGTCGGCGTCGTCCGGGGCACCACCCTGCTGGCGGACGCCGTCGCCTCCAGCGTCGACGAGCACGCCCGCTTCGGCGGTGTCGTCCCCGAGGTCGCCTCGCGCGCCCACCTGGAGGCGATGGTCCCCACCATCGGCCGCGCGCTGAAGGAGGCGGGGGTGAGCGCCCGGGACCTGGACGGCATCGCCGTCACCGCCGGTCCGGGTCTCGCCGGTGCGCTGCTGGTCGGCGTCTCGGCGGCGAAGGCGTACGCCTACGCCCTCGGCAAGCCCCTGTACGGCGTCAACCACCTCGCCTCGCACATCTGCGTCGACCAGCTGGAGCACGGGCCGCTCCCCGAGCCGACGATGGCGCTGCTGGTCTCCGGCGGCCACTCCTCGCTGCTGCTCTCCTCGGACATCACCTCCGACGTCCGTCCGATGGGCGCCACCATCGACGACGCGGCAGGCGAGGCCTTCGACAAGATCGCCCGCGTACTCGACCTCGGCTTCCCCGGCGGCCCGGTCATCGACCGGTACGCGCGCGAGGGCGACCCGTCCGCGATCGCGTTCCCGCGCGGGCTGACCGGGCCCCGCGACCCGGCGTACGACTTCTCCTTCTCCGGCCTGAAGACGGCTGTGGCCCGCTGGATCGAGGCCAAGCGGGCGGCGGGGGAGGAGGTCCCGGTGCGTGACGTGTCGGCCTCCTTCCAGGAGGCGGTCGTGGACGTGCTCACCCGCAAGGCCGTACGTGCCTGCAAGGACGAGGGCGTCGACCATCTGATGATCGGCGGCGGCGTGGCCGCCAACACACGGCTGCGGGCACTGGCCCAGGAGCGCTGCGAGGCGGCGGGCATCCGGCTGCGCGTACCGCGCCCCAAGCTGTGCACGGACAACGGCGCGATGGTGGCCGCCCTGGGCGCCGAGATGGTCGCCCGCAACCGGGCGGCTTCCGACTGGGACCTGTCCGCGGACTCGTCCCTCCCGGTGACGGAACCGCACGTGCCGGGCAACTCGCACGCCCACGGCCACGACCACGTGCACGAGGTCAGCAAGGAGAACCTGTACTCGTGACCGTCGCGTTGATGTGGGAGGCGCGGGCCGTACCCGGCCGGGGCGGGGAACTGCTCGCCTGGGCCGAGGAGCAGGTGCGGGAACTGCCCGCCGGTTCCGCCCCCGTGCGCCGGGAGACCTTCCGCGCCCCGCAGGACCGGGTCCTCGTCATCACCTGGTGGGACGCCCCGTACGACGCCGAGCTGCCCGAACTCCCCGAGCCGGACGGGGGCCTGGTCACCCGCGCGGTGCACCGGTGGCGCTTCGAGTCGGTGGCGACGGACTGACCGCCCCTCGCCACCCCTGCCCTCGTCCGTTCCGCCCGTCCCCGCCCGTCACGTCTCGTCCGACACCTCCGTCCCGCACACCAGCCGCCGGTCGGGGCCGGGTTCGCGGAGGGGGCCGGTGAGGGTGAGGCGGGCCGTGTGGCGTACGTCCGCGCTGGAGGCCGCCAACCGCAGTTCCAGGGCGCCGGGTTCGACCACCCGCCGGCCCGAGCGGTCGGTGAACGCCGAGAGGTCCGGGTGGAAGCGGAAGGTGACGCGGGCCGCCGCACCCGGGGCCAGCTCCACGCGCCGGTAGCCGATCAGGCGGACGTCGGGGCGGGTGACCGAGGCCACCGGGTCGTGCAGGTAGAGCTGCACGACCTCCGCGCCGTCGCGGTCGCCCGTGTTGCGCACGGTCAGGGAGACGTCGTACGTCCCGTCGGCCGCGAGCTCCACCGGTTCGTCGCCGCCCGTGAAGTCCTCCCACGCGAACGTCGTGTACGAGCGGCCGTGGCCGAAGGCGTACAGCGGGGTCGGGTCGAGGTTGCTGACCTCGCCCGCGAGGCCGAGCGGCGGCTGGAGGTACGTCCACGGCTGGCCGCCGGGCACCTGGGGCACGCTCACGGGCAGCCGGCCGGACGGGTTGACGCGGCCCGACAGCACTCCCGCCACCGCGGGGCCGCCCTCCTCCCCGGGGAAGAACGCCTGGACGGCCGCGCCCAGGCGGCCCTGCCAGCGGCCGAGCGCGTACGGGCGGCCGGTGAGCAGCACCAGGACGACGGGCACGCCGGTGCCGACCAGCGCGTCCAGCAGCGCGCCCTGGACGCCGGGCAGGCTCAGGTCGGTCGCGTCGCAGCCCTCGCCGGAGGTGCCGCGGCCGAACAGCCCGGCCCGGTCGCCGAGGACCGCCACGCACACGTCCGCCTCGGCGGTACGGGCGACGGCCTCCTCGAAGCCGCCGGTGTCCGGGTCCGAGGTGTCGCAGCCCTCCGCGAACGTCACCTTGGCGTCGGGCAGTTCGGCGCGCAGCGCTTCCAGCACGGTCGGGATGCCGATGCCCGTCGGCCTGCCGGGATGGTGGGTGAGGACGTGGGAGGGGAAGGAGTAGCAGCCCAGCATGGCCAGGGCGTCGGCCGCGCGGGGGCCGACGACCGCGATCCGGGCGTCGGGGGAGAGCGGGAGCAGTCCGTCGGGGTTGTCGAGGAGGACCACCGACTCCTCGGCCAGGCCACGGGCCAGGGCGCGGTTCCCCGTGGAGTCCAGGTCGACGGGGACGCCCGGCTCCGGGGTCCAGTCCTCGTCGAGGAGGCCCAGCTCGCACTTCTGGAGCAGCACCCGGCGGGCCGCCCGGTCCACCAGTGCCTCGGGGACCTCGCCGGCCCGGACCGCGTCCAGGAGGGGCTCGCCGTAGCACTTCAGGGTGGGCAACTCGACGTCGATGCCGGCCAGCAGTGCCGCGTGCGCCGCCTCGGCCGGGGTCGCGGCGACCCGGTGCAGGTTCTCCAGGAAGCCGATGCCGAAGTAGTCGGCGACGACCGTGCCGGTGAATCCCCATTCCTCCCGCAGGAGCCGGGTCAGCAGGGCCGGGTCGGCCGAGGCGGGCACGCCGTCCGTCTCGGTGTACGCGGCCATCACCGAGCGCGCCCCGCCCTCGCGCAGCGCCATCTCGAACGGCGGCAGGGTGACGTCGGCGAACTCCCGGACGCCCGCCCGCACGGGAGCGAGGTTGCGGGCGCCGGCCGAGGAGGCGTATCCGGCGAAGTGCTTGAGGGTGGCGACGACCCCGGCGGACTCCAGCCCGCGCACGTAGGCGGTGCCGATGGTGCCGACCAGGTACGGGTCCTCGCCGATCGTCTCCTCCACCCTGCCCCAGCGCGGATCGCGGACGACGTCCAGGACCGGCGCGAGGCCCTGGTGGACGCCGACCGAGCGCAGGTCGCGGCCGATGCGCCGGGCCATCTCCTCGACCAGTTCGGGGTGGAAGGTGGCGCCCCAGGCCAGTGGCACCGGGTAGGCGGTGGCCTGCCAGGCGGTGAATCCGGCCAGGCACTCCTCGTGCGCGACCGCCGGGATGCCGAACCTGCCCGCCGCCGCGATCCGGCGCTGGGCGCGGGCCAGCGCCTGCGTGCCGAGAGCCGGGTCGACGGGGGCCGTGCCGAAGGGGCGGGTGAGCTGGCCGAGGCCGAGGGTGATCAGCTCGTCCCAGTCGTAGTCGGAGGTCATGTCGTGCTGGTGCGGGGCGACGCCCTCGCCGTCCGTGTCCGCGCCCACCCATACCCCGTACAGCTGGGCGGTCTTCTCCTCCAGGGTCATCCGGGCGAGCAGGTCGTCGACACGGGCTGCGGCGGGCAGGGCGGGGTCACGCCAGGGCGCGGTGGTCATGAAGCTCCTGTCGGGTGGACGGCGGGCCCTCTCGCAAAGGTTCTCGACGCGGTGACGGGGGTGAGGCCGGGTCCGCGGCCGGGAGTTCCGAATGTTTCGGACCGTATATCGAATGTTCCGGGAACCTATGGCGCAAGGAAGACTTCGTCAAGGGGGCCCGCAGGGATACGATCGCGGCCATGACTTCCTCGCAGCCCGCCGAAACCCGGACGCGAGGGCGCAGTGCGCAGACTGCGACCCTTGCCGAGATCGCCCGCGAGGCCGGTGTCTCGGCACCGACTGTTTCGAAGGTCCTCAACGGCCGTGCCGACGTCGCCCCCGCCACCCGGAGCCGGGTCGAGGAACTGCTGCGCGCCCACGGCTACCGGCGCCGGCGCGCCGAGGCCACCCGTTCGCCCCTGATCGACCTGGTCTTCCACGAACTCGAGAGCGCCTGGGCGATGGAGGTCATCCGGGGCGTGGAGAACGTGGCGAGGGACGCGGGACTGAGCGTCGTGCTCTCCGAGAGCGCGGGGCGGCTCACGCCGGGGCGGACCTGGGCCGACCAGGTCGCCGCCCGCCGCCCGCACGGGGTGATCCTCGTCCTGTCCGGCCTCGACGAGTCCGGACGGGCGCTGCTGACCAGCCGCTCCATCCCGTTCGTGGTGATGGACCCGGCCGGCGACCCCGGTACCGACGTGCCCTCCATCGGCGCGACCAACTGGCAGGGCGGGCTCGCCGCCACCCGGCATCTGGTCGAGCTGGGGCACACCAGGATCGGGGCGATCAGCGGGCCCTCGCAGATGATGTGCAGCCGTGCCCGCATCGGCGGTTACCGGGCCGCGCTGGAGACCGGCGGGCTTCCGGTGGATCCCGGGCTGATCATGACCGGCGACTTCCACCACGAGACCGGTTACCGCCAGGGCCTCGCCCTGCTGCGCCGCCCCGACCGGCCCACCGCGGTCTTCACCGGCAACGACCTCCAGGCGCTCGGTCTCTACGAGGCCGCGCGTGAGCTGGGCCTGCGGATTCCCGAGGACCTGAGCGTGGTCGGATTCGACGACCTTCCGGTGGCCCGCTGGGTGGGGCCGCCGCTGACGACCGTACGGCAGCCGCTGACGGAGATGGCGGAGGCGGCGGCCAGGCTGGTGCTCGACCTCGGCAAGGGCGAGGACGCGGCGGCGGCCGCGTCCCGGGTGGAACTGGCGACGAGCCTGGTGGTGCGCAGCAGCACGGCGCCGCCGCCGGCTGGAGGCTGACGGTTCCCGGGCTTCCGGACGCCGGTCGGGCCGTGCCCGAAGGGAGTCGCCGACGGGTTCGAAAGTTTCGGTCCTGTGTTGCTCGCGCGGTGCCCGCCGCCCGGCCGCCAACTGGGCGGTTCTCAGGGTGAGTCAGGCCGTGAAGTCTGAGAACTTCACGAGAAAACGGTCCGGGGGACGTTGGTCGTCATAATTCGGACTTACGTTCCTGTCTGTGATGGGACACGAGGACCGCGACGAGGGCCGAGACGCAGGCCACGGTGAAGGGCACGACGCAGGCCACGGTGAAGGGCACGACGCAGGCCACGGTGAAGGGCACGACGAGGCCGGAAGCGACGCGTCCTCGGACGGCTCCGAGGGCGCGGACATACGCCAGGACATACGCCAGGACATACGACCGGACATACGCCCGGGCCCAGAACCGGACACGGAAACCGGTACACGGCCGGCTCCGGAGACCGACATGTCGGCGAGGTGGCGGCGGCCGGACCGCCGGGCGCGGACGCTGAAGTTCACCGGCCTCGCTCTGGCGGGCGCGCTGGTGCTGGGCGCCGGGGCGGCCGGCTGGGCGTACCGGCAGCTCGGCGACAACATCACGAGCGTCGACATCAACAGCGCCCTGGGCGACGACCGTCCGGCCAGGGGAACCGCCTCCGACCAGGGCGCTTCGGCGTCCGCCTCGGCCTCGCCCCTGCCGACGGGGTCCCTCAACATCCTGGTGCTGGGCTCGGACTCGCGCAGTGGCGGGGAGAACCGGGCACTCGGCGGGGGCGACAGCGGCGGGGCCCGTTCCGACACGGCCATGGTCGTCCACCTCGACGCCGGCCGGACCGCCGCGACCGTGGTCAGCATCCCGCGCGACACCCTGGTCGAGCGTCCGGCCTGCCCGCTGCCGGACGGCGAGTCGACGCGGCCGGCGTCCCACGCGATGTTCAACAGCGCGTACGAGGTGGGCGGGCCGGTGTGCGCGGTGAAGACGGTCGAACTGCTCACGGACGTCCGCATGGACCACTACGTCGAGATCGACTTCACCGGCTTCGCCCGCCTGGTCGACGCGCTCGGCGGCGTCACCGTCACCACGGACGAGGACATCGACGACGACCGGAGCCGGCTGAACCTCGAAGCGGGCACCCACCACCTGGACGGCACTGAGGCCCTCGCGCTGGCCCGCACCAGGTACGGCATCGGGGACAGCAGCGACCTCGGCCGCATAGGACTCCAGCACACGCTGGTGAAGGCGCTGCTGGACCGGGTCGGGAGGCAGAGCCTGCTGACCGACCCCGTGAAGCTGTACGAGGTCGCCGACGCGGTCACCAGCAGTCTCACGACCGACACCGGCCTGGACTCGCTGACCGAGCTGACCCGCTTCGCCCAGAGCCTGCAGGGCCTGTCGTCGTCCGCGGCCACCACCCTCACGATGCCGGTGCTCCCGGCTCCCTGGGACTCCAACCGGGTGGTGGCGGAGCAGCCGGAGGCGGAGGAACTGTGGGCGTCGCTGCGGTGACCCGTCGGCGGTGACCCGTCGGCGGTGACCCGTCGGCGGTGACCCGTCGGCGGTGATCCGGCGGTGGTGACCCGTCGGCGGTGATCCGGCGGTGGTGACTCGCCACGCGCCGGAGGAAAGTTCAGGGAAATCCGGGGAGCGTGTCGATCCCGGCGCCGCCCGTTCGACGCAGGGGTGAGAGGCCGGGAAGGGCCCGGTCCGTACGACACGACGCCATGAGGAGTCATCATGCCGCGCTTTCTCTCCCTGATCCGGATCGACGAGTCCAACGAGCCCGCGGAGGGGCCCAGCCCCGAACTGATGCAGCGGATGGGCGAGCTGATCGAGGAGATGACGAAGGCCGGGGTCCTGCTGGACACCGCCGGGCTGACCCCGACGGCCCAGGGCACCCGGGTGCACTACGAAGGCGGGCGACTGTCCGTGACCGACGGGCCGTTCACCGAGTCCAAGGAGGTCATCGGGGGTTACGCGCTGATGCAGGCCAAGGACTCGGCCGAGGCGATCGAGTGGACCAAGCGGTTCCTGAAGGTGCACGAGGAGCACTGGACGGTGACCTGCGAGGTGCGCGAGATCGTGGAGGGCTGAGCACCGGGGCGGCGGGCCGGCAGCGGGCTGCCGCCGGGGCTGCTGCTTGGCCCCGGGGCCGCAGGGGTGTCTGATGGTGGGCTGTGACATCGCAGCCCACCCCCGCCCGGACGCACCAGTCCGTCGAGACCGTCTTCCGCCTGGAGTCCCCGCGGGTGATCGCCGGCGTGGCCCGCCTCGTCCGGGACGTCGGTATCGCGGAGGAGCTGGCGCAGGACGCCCTCGTCGCCGCGCTGGAGCAGTGGCCGAGGGACGGTGTGCCCGACAACCCGGGCGCGTGGCTCATGGCCACCGCCAGGAACCGTGCCGTCGACCTGATCCGGCGCCGCGAGAACTACGCCCGCAAGCTGGCCGAAATCGGCCGGGACATCTCGGCGGTGGCGCCGCCGGAGGAGCCCGCCGACCCCGACGACATCGACGACGACCTGCTCCGGCTCGTCTTCACCGCCTGCCACCCGGCCCTGTCCGCCGAGGCCCGCATCGCCCTCACCCTGCGCCTGCTCGGCGGTCTGACCACGGCCGAGATCGCCCGCGCGTTCCTGGTCCCGGAGCCGACGGTGGCCCAGCGCATCGTGCGCGCGAAACGGACCCTCGCGACGAAGAACGTCGCCTTCGAGGTCCCCTACGGCCCCGACCGCGAGGCCCGCCTCGACTCGGTCCTGGACGTCATCTACCTGATCTTCAACGAGGGGTACGCGGCCACCGAGGGCGACGACTGGCTGCGCCCCGGCCTGTGCGAGGACGCGCTGCGGCTGGCCCGTGTGCTGTCCGGGCTGATGCCCAAGGAACCCGAGGTCCACGGTCTCACCGCGCTGCTGGAGTTCCAGACCTCCCGCGCCGCCGCCCGCACCGGCCCGGACGGCGAACCGGTCCTGCTCAAGGACCAGAACCGGACGCGCTGGAACCGCATGCTCATCCTCCGCGGCGTCACCGCCCTCACCCGGGCCGACGCGATGTCGGGCGGTGTCCCGGGCCCGTACGTCCTCCAGGCCGCCATCGCCGCCTGCCACGCGCACGCGTACCGCTACGAGGACACCGACTGGCGCCGCATCGCCGCCCTCTACGGTCTCCTCGCCGCCCGCGCCCCGTCCCCGGTCGTCGAACTCAACCGCGCGGTCGCCGTCTCCATGGCCGACGGCCCCGCCGCCGCCCTCCCCCTCGTCGACGCGCTGACCGACGTACCGGCGCTCCGGGACTACCACCTCCTGCCGAGCGTCCGCGGAGACCTGCTGGTCCGTCTCGGCCGTGCCGAGGAGGCCCGCGCGGAGTTCACGCGTGCGGCTTCCCTGACCAGGAACGAGCGGGAACGGGAGATGCTGCTGCGCCGGGCGGCAGGCTGACGGGCGGGAGGCCGACGGGCGGGAGGCCGAGGGAGGCGCCTTCCGGCCCGAAGCTCAGCGCACCGGATGGCCCAGCAGCATCGTGGGAGCGCCGACGACACGGGTGAGGAAGACGGTGACGGACGCGGTGCCGTGAGGCTTGGGGAGGGTCTTGCGGCGGAGTTCCTCCGGTTCCACCGCCGAGCCGCGCTTCTTGACGGTCAGTGTGCCGACCCGGCGCTCACGCAGCAGCGCCTTCAGCTTCTTGACGTTGAAGGGGAGCCGGTCGGTGATCTCGTAGGCGGTGGCGTACGGGGTGGGGCGGTGCTCGTCGGCGGTGACGTAGGCGATGGTCGGGTCGATGAGCCCGCCGTCGAGCTGTTCGGCGACCTCGGCGACGAGATGCGCGCGGATGACGGCGCCGTCGGGCTCGTACAGGTACCGGCCCGGCGGACGCACGTCCGGGTCGGGCAGCCCGCGGGAGAGCAGCGTGCGGGGGCCGGGCAGCAGGGTCGCGCGTACCGCGCCGGGGCCCGGTTCGGGGTCCGACTGCGCGAGGGTGGCCGTGGGCCCGGTGCCGAACCACAGCACCGCCTCCTTCACGTCCCCGCCGTCCGAGATCCACTCGGCCTCCGCGTCACCGGGAACGGCCTCGTGCGGGATGCCCGGCGCGACCTTCAGGGCGGCGGCGCGGGGCGCCCTGCGGGCCGCCGCGATCGCCCAGGACAGCGGGGGCGAGTAGGCCTCGGGGTCGAAGATGCGGCCCCGGCCGCCGCGTCGGGCCGGGTCGACGAAGACGGCGTCGTAACCGGCCGTGTCCACCTCCGTGACATCGGCCTCCCGCACCTCGATCAGCTCGGCCAGGCCCAGCGCCTCCGCGTTCGCACGGGCCGTCGCCGCGGTCAGCGGGTCCCGGTCCACCGCGAGCACCCGGATCCCGGAGCGGGCCAGCGCGATCGCGTCCCCGCCGATCCCGCAGCACAGGTCGGCCACCGAGGTCACCCCCAGCTCCTTCAGCCGCCCCGCCCGGTACGCCGCCACGCTCGCCCGGGTCGACTGCTCGACCCCGTTCGGCGTGAAGAACATCCGTCCGGCGTCCTCGGCCCCGAACTTCGCCGCCGCCCGCCGGCGCAGCCGGGCCTGGCCGAGTGCCGCGGACACGAGCTCCGCCGGATGCCCACGGCGCAGCCGGGTCGCGACGGCGAGCTCCTGGGCCGGGTCGGTGTCGCGCACCTCGTCGAGGAGGGCGCGGCCTTCGGAGGTGAGCAGCAGGGCGAGGGGCTGGGGGACGGACTCGGGGACGGACTGGGGGCTGTGCCGGGGGGCGGGCTGAGGGAGGGGCTGGGCCTGGTGGGGGGTGCGGTCGTTCACCGGCTCATTGTGGGCCAGTCGCGGGTCCGCTGTCGGCCAGTCGGTGGACGGTGTACCGCCGGCCGAGGTGTCGGGTCGGGTCCGGCGCGGGGGACTGCGAGGATCCGACCCCATGCGAGTAGTAGGACAAAACGACAAAAGGCGGTCAACGGCGGGCATGCGGGCCGGTGTCGCCGCACTCACCCTCGCGACCCTCGCCCCTCTCGTCTCGGGCTGCGACAAGGCGCCCGCCGCCGCTCCGCCCGCGGGCGGTCAGCAACCCCTCCAGGCGCCCCCGGCCCGCGCACTCGACTCCTACGCCACCAAACTGCGCGCCGCGCACGCCGCACGCGTGGCCGTCGCGAAGCGCTGGGGGCTCAAGCGGGTGCCCCTGACGGCCCCGCCCCCGCCGGAGGAGAAACCCAGGATCACCACCCGTAAGGGCTTCGAGGTCGACGGCCACCGGAGACTGGACCTCCCCCCGGTCTTCACCACCGTCCCCACCGAGGAGAAGGTCGTCTTCCTCACCATCGACGACGGCGCCGAGAAGGACCCCGCCTTCCTGCGCATGATGAGCGAGCTGGAGATCCCGTACACCGCGTTCCTCAGCGACTACGTCATCAAGGACGACTACGGGTACTTCGAGAAGATGCAGGACCGGGGCGTCGGCCTGCACAACCACACCCTGAACCACCCGTACCTGCCCGGCCTGTCCTACGCCCGCCAGAAGAGTGAGATCTGCGGCATGCAGGACGTCATCGAGAAGCGGTACGGCGACCGCCCCGTCCTCTTCCGCCCGCCGTTCGGCAATTACAACAAGGACACCCTGCGCGCGGCGAAGGCTTGCGGCATCGAGTACGCCCCGCTGTGGAACGAGGAGGTCTTCGTCGACCGCTGGGACTACCGCGAGTGGGACAGGAAACTGCACCCCGGCGACATCGTCCTCTCCCACTTCCGGGGCCGCGACGCCTGGAAGGGCACCATGCCCGACATGATCCGCCGCTTCCTGGACAAGGTCGCGGCCGAGGGATACGCGGTGGGGCGCCTGGAGGACTACCTGTGATCCGGCGGAGGGCGGCCACGGCGGTTCTCCTGGCGGCGAGCCTCGTCCTTCCGGCGGCCCTGGCGGGCTGCGGTCCGCCAGGGCCGCAGCCGGGCACGGGCCCGACGATTCAAGGGGCCGGGGCGAAGGCGGGGAAGGCGGTGGAGGAGGAAGCGGCGGAGGCGGAGGTGGGGAAGGGCGCCGGGGACGGTGCGGGTCAGTCGTCCGGGCGCTCCGCTCCGAACCACCCCACTCCGAACAGCTCCCCGCTGAACAGCTCCGCTCCCGGCCGCCCGCCCGTCGTCGACCACGTCCCCACCCGGGACAAGGTCGTCTTCCTGACCTACGACGACGGCGCCGAACGCGACCCCCGCTTCATCGACCTCGTACGCCGGCGCCGCCTCCCCGTCAGCATGTTCCTCACGGACAGCGTGGTCGGGCCCGGCTACGGCCACTTCGCCCGGCTGCGCTCGGTCGGCGCGAGTCTGCAGAACCACACCCTCGACCACCCCGCCCTGCGCGGCCTGCCCTACGCCGGTCAGCGCGCCGAGATCTGCGGCCAGCAGCGCAAGCTCAAGTCCCGCTTCGGCATCCGCCCCCACCTGTTCCGCCCGCCCTACGGCACGTACGACACCACGACCCTCCGGGCCGCCGCCGACTGCGGCATCGCGGCGGTCGTGCTCTGGCGGGTCGCCCTGGAGGGCGACGGCACCCTCACGTACACCCGTGGCGCCCACCGCCTGGCCCCCGGCGACATCATCTCCGTCCCCGCGGGCGAGGCCCCGCCGCTGACCCTTGCGGAACGGACGACGCGTTTGCTGGGCGAGCTGGAGGAGCAGGGACTGAAGGTCGGGAGGCTGGAGGACTACGTCCGGTGAATGAGCCCCTCCGGGGGTACTCCCCCGCTCGTAGGGCTTGGGGGTGAGCCCTCGAACACAGCCCGGATTCTCGGACCGGTGTACCCGAGAATCCCGGCGGCGCCACGCAGTGAATTGGCACTCCGCTTGACCGAGTGCTAATCGCGGTCATAGTCTCGGTTCTGGCACTCCCCCCTGGAGAGTGCCAACACAGCGACGGGCAGGTCCGGCACCCGCGACGACGGATCCACCTGGTCGCCACCTCAGACAGTTAACCCCGTGAGATCTCCGAAGGGGGAGGTCGGATCGTGACGACCGCCAGCTCCAAGGTTGCCATCAAGCCGCTCGAGGACCGCATCGTGGTCCAGCCGCTCGACGCCGAACAGACCACGGCTTCGGGCCTGGTCATTCCGGACACGGCCAAGGAGAAGCCCCAGGAGGGCGTTGTCCTGGCCACCGGCCCCGGCCGCATCGAGGACGGCAAGCGCGTCGAACTCGACGTGAACGTCGGTGACATCGTGCTGTACAGCAAGTACGGCGGCACCGAGGTGAAGTACAACGGCGAGGAGTACCTCGTCCTCTCGGCCCGCGACGTTCTCGCGATCATCGAGAAGTAAGTCACCTCGTAGCAGATTTGCTCCGAACTGCGCCCCTGGTCCCGACACGCTTACTGAGCCGGGCGCCCGGGGCGCAGTGTTTTCTCACCCCAGATTTCCGAGAGGGCTCCCGCTGCCATGGCGAAGATCCTGAAGTTCGACGAGGACGCCCGTCGCGCCCTTGAGCGCGGCGTCAACAAGCTTGCCGACACGGTGAAGGTGACGATCGGCCCCAGGGGCCGCAACGTCGTCATCGACAAGAAGTTCGGCGCCCCCACCATCACCAACGACGGTGTCACGATCGCCCGCGAGGTCGAGGTCGAGGACCCGTTCGAGAACCTCGGTGCCCAGCTGGTCAAGGAGGTGGCGACCAAGACCAACGACATCGCGGGTGACGGTACGACCACCGCGACCGTGCTGGCCCAGGCCCTGGTCCGCGAAGGCCTGCGCAACGTCGCCGCCGGCGCCTCCCCGGCCGCCCTCAAGAAGGGCATCGACGCCGCCGTCGCCGCCGTCTCCGAGGACCTGCTCGCCTCGGCCCGGCCGATCGACGAGAAGTCCGACATCGCCGCCGTCGCCGGGCTGTCCGCCCAGGACCAGCAGGTCGGCGAGCTCATCGCCGAGGCGATGGACAAGGTCGGCAAGGACGGTGTCATCACCGTCGAGGAGTCCAACACCTTCGGCCTGGAGCTGGACTTCACCGAGGGCATGGCCTTCGACAAGGGCTACCTGTCGCCGTACTTCGTGACGGACCAGGAGCGCATGGAAGCCGTCCTGGACGACCCGTACATCCTCATCACGCAGGGCAAGATCGGCTCCATCGCCGAACTGCTGCCGCTGCTGGAGAAGGTCATCCAGGCCAACTCCTCCAAGCCGCTGCTGATCATCGCCGAGGACGTCGAGGGCGAGGCCCTGTCGACCCTGGTCGTCAACAAGATCCGCGGCACGTTCAACGCCGTCGCGGTCAAGGCCCCCGGCTTCGGTGACCGTCGCAAGGCGATGCTGCAGGACATGGCCGTCCTCACCGGCGCCACGGTCGTCTCCGAGGAGGTCGGCCTCAAGCTCGACCAGGTCGGCCTGGACGTGCTGGGCTCCGCCCGCCGCGTCACCGTCACCAAGGACGACACCACGCTCGTCGACGGCGGCGGCAAGAAGGAGGACGTGACCGGTCGCGTCGGCCAGATCAAGGCCGAGATCGATTCCACGGACTCCGACTGGGACCGCGAGAAGCTCCAGGAGCGCCTCGCGAAGCTCGCCGGCGGCGTGTGCGTCATCAAGGTCGGCGCCGCCACCGAGGTGGAGCTGAAGGAGAAGAAGCACCGCCTGGAGGACGCCATCTCCGCGACCCGCGCCGCGGTCGAGGAGGGCATCGTCTCCGGTGGTGGCTCCGCGCTCGTCCACGCCGTCAAGGTCCTCGAGGGCAACCTCGGCAAGACCGGCGACGAGGCCACCGGTGTCGCGGTCGTCCGCCGCGCCGCCGTCGAGCCGCTGCGCTGGATCGCCGAGAACGCCGGCCTCGAGGGCTACGTCATCGTCTCCAAGGTCGCCGAGCTCGAGAAGGGCAACGGCTACAACGCCGCCACCGGCGAGTACGGCGACCTGGTCAAGGCCGGCGTCATCGACCCGGTCAAGGTCACCCGCTCCGCCCTGGAGAACGCCGCCTCCATCGCCTCCCTCCTCCTGACGACCGAGACCCTGGTCGTCGAGAAGAAGGAAGAAGAGGAGCCGGCCGCCGGTGGCCACGGCCACGGCCACTCCCACTGAGCGACCGCTCATAGCGGCGGACGTCGGTAACAGACGCCCGTAGCAGACACGGAGGCCCGGCACCGCTGCCCAGCGGCGCCGGGCCTCCGTGCTGCGCCCGTGCTCGTACTCGGTATCGATGCGTCAACGCCGGTATCAATGTCAGTGCCCTGCGCCGCTTGGACCGCACGGCAGCCGAAGGTGAGAATGAGCCCGGCTCCCCGTCCCGCGGCCGGGGCCGCCCTTTCCTTCTTCTCTCCGCACTCCGTCCACGGGTCACCCGGAGGTTCGAGCATGCAGTACACACGTGCACGGCTTGCCGTTCTGGGCGGGCTCGCCGTGCTCGTCGCCCTCCCGCTCGCGGCCTGCGGCTCCGGCAGTGCCCCGGCTTCACCGACTTCACCGGCTTCATCGGCTCCGTCTGCGGTGACGACGCGGCCGGCCCCGGCCGCGAAGCCGGCCGCCGGCGAATTCAAGGAGCTGGAGCGCGCGTACGGCGCACGACTGGGGGTCTACGCGGTCGACACCGGTGACGGGCGGGAAGTGGCCTACAACGACAACGAGCGGTTCGCCTACGCCTCCACGTTCAAGGCGTTCGCCGCCGCTGCCGTCCTGCGCGAGTACTCCCTGAGCGGCATGGACGAGGTGATCACGTATTCCAGGGACGACCTGGTGGCCCCCTCTCCCGTGACCGAGAAGCACGTCGACACCGGGATGACTCTGCGCGAGCTGTGTGACGCCGCCGTCCGCCACAGCGACAACACCGCGGCCAACCTCCTGCTCGACGCGCTCGGTGGGCCGAAGGGCCTGGCATCCGCTCTCGAAGAGGTGGGCGACACCACCACCCGGGTGGAGCGCCGCGAGCCGGAACTGAACCAGTGGGCCCCGGGCGCCACGCGGGACACCACCACACCCCGCGCGTGGGCCGACGTCCTGCGGGCATTCGTTCTCGGAGACGCGCTGGCCAAGAAGGAACGCGCACAGCTCACGAAGTGGCTGCGGACCAACACCACCGGCGACGAGCTCATCAGGGCGGGCGTCCCCCGAGACTGGGTGGTCGGCGACAAGACCGGCAGAGGCGGTGTCTACGGCGTCCGCAACGACATCGCCGTGGTGTGGCCGCCCGGCGCCGCGCCCATCGTCATGGCGATCATGTCGAATCGCGGTACGGAAGACGCCGACTACGACGACAAGCTGATCGAGGAAGCGGCGTCCGTGGTCACCAGGACGTTGTCGTAGGAGAACAAATCTGCGGGCGGTCGGGATACGGGAGACGGTGGTTCATCGGCTCCCCTCCGCGTCCTCGTATCAAAGGCTCAGTGGGGTGTGTGCCCGGTGGGATCTCCGATCCGGCAGCCGGCGCCGCCGATGTAGTACGCGTTGAGATAGTTCGGACCTGCGCCCGGTAGCTGCGTGGGGCCGGGCTTGACGCAGAGGTGGTAGTCATTCGTGCTGCCGCCCCCTCTGACGTCGACGTGTACCCGTACCGTCGTCTCGCCGCAGTGGTTGTATCCGGCGAACTGGGACTCGCGGACGTTGTACCGGAAGAAGCCGCACGGGGCGAGAGGGCTCGCACCCGCCTGACGCACTTCCGGACCGCGCTCGGGCTCGGCGTGAGCCGGACCCGGAAACGCCATCATGGCCAGCGCGGCACTTGACGCTGCCGCCAGGACGACTCGAAGAGGACGGGGGGAGAGCTTCACGAACACTCCTTGGGGGCATGGCGATGATGACCAGCTGATCGGCTCTGCCTGACACCACGACACCTCTTACGCGTCGCACTGGCACCGAAATCGTAACTGCATGCACTCGCTCCATGACTTTATGTCACCAAATTGAGTGATGGGTGAGATGGAAACGGGAATGAGGAAGTGGATCTCAGGGTGGTTGTCCGGCTTCGCTTCGGGCGACCGCCGCACTGGGCGCGCTGGGACGGCGAGAAGCTGACCGGCGGGGACCTGAACGAGGGCCTGGACCGCATCCTGACGGACGTCCACCCGGCACACCCCGGCTTCCTGACGGTCGAGCACTACGGAGCGGACCTGCAACTGCACGCCCTGGACGGCACCGTGATCGCCGAGCGGGAACCGGAGTCGGCCGACGACGAGGACGAAGACGAGGACGAGACCTACTGGGACTACGGCTGCGGTTTCGTCGACGCCGGCACCGTCATCGCCTCGACGGCCGACTCCGACAAGTATCCGGAGCAGGTCCGCCATTGGCTGCTCGACGCCCGCACGTTGCGGATACGCGGGGTGGTTACGTACCCGACGGGCCCCGTGGACAGTGACGTACGGCCGCTCGGTGACGGCACCTGGCTCACCTACGACGACAAGAGCGAGACGCTCAACCGCTGGACCCGGTCGGAGCCGGGGACGAGGTGACGAACCGCGTCGGCCGCTCGGCCGTTCTGCGCGAGGAGGTCGAGGCCGATCCCGAGCTCCGGAACCGCCTGGAGCAGCACCTGTCCGGGATCATGGCGCACTCCTCCGTGGTGATCACGGGCGGCCGGGTCTCCCGCAGCCCGATCGCGATCGGCCCGCTGACGATCAACAACACACGTCAGGCGCGGGGACGGTTCGTCGCTGCGGCGGCTCTGCTCGTGGCGCTCGTCGCCCTTGCCACCTACGGCGGGGTTCAGCTGTTCGGAGCCGACGACTCTCCGGGGCGGGGCGTCGAAGGCGTGGGTCGTGCAGTTCACCCAGCGCGCGGTTGATGTGACGGAGGGGCGGTCGGGAGCCGGGACGTGGCTTCCGACCGCCCCTCTTTCGGGCACAGGCGCCCCGGCCCCACCCGCCGCGGCGCGCGGCAGGCAGGTCGTGGGCGGCTACTGAGGTCCGTACTTGCGGCCCGTCCGTGAGGAGAAGCCGCCCAGCATCCCGCGCGGCACCAGCTTCGCCGCTCCCATCAGCGCCTTGTAGCGCGCGTCCGGGATCGACACCGTCTTGCCGCGGGCCAGGTCCGCGAGGGCCGCCTCGGCCACCTTGTCCGCGTCCAGCCACATCCAGTTCGGGATGTTGTCCGTCCCCATCCCCGCCCGCTCGTGGAACTCGGTGCGTACGAAGCCGGGGCACAGCGCCATCAGCCGTACGCCGTTGCCCGCCAGGTCCTGCGCCGCGCCCTGGGTGAACTGCACGACCCACGCCTTCGACGCCCCGTAGGTGCCGCGCGGCACGAACGCCGCGGTCGAGGCGACGTTCACGACGCCTCCGCGCCCGCGCTCCCGCATCGCCTCCGCCGCCGCCGTCGTCAGCCGGAGCACCGCCTCGCAGTGCACCTTGAGCATCCTCAGCTCGTCCGCCATGGAGACGTCGAGGTACCGGCCCTTGTTGCCGAAGCCCGCGTTGTTGATCAGCAGGTCGACGGGGTTCTTACGATCGCCCAGCCGATCGGCCACCGTCTCGATGCCCTTGTCCTCGGACAGGTCGGCCGTCAGTACCTCCGCCTCGATGCCGTGACGGTCGTGGAGCTCGGTCGCCTGCTCCCGGAGTCTGCCGATGTTGCGGGCCACCAGCACCAGGTCATGCCCGTCGGCCGCCAGCCGCCGCGCGAACGCGGCACCGATCCCGGCCGTCGATCCCGTAATCAGAGCGGTTGTCATGGCGCAAGACTAGTTACCCGGAGTCGGGGCGTCCGGTCGGCGTCGCCGTCCCGGTCGGTGCACTGAAGCCCGACCGGATCAGTCACCCCCGCGCCCGCCCCTCCACCCGCCCCGCCCTTCTACCCGTTTCCGTCTCCGTCCCCGTGCCCGGCATGACCCGGCGGGGTACCGGCCGACCGGCCTTTCCCGACCACCACGAACTGGCCCATCATCCCTTCGTCCTCGTGGTACAGCAGATGGCAGTGGTACATGTACGGAACGTCCGGGTCGGCCGGACCGGTGAAGCGCAGTGCCAGCTTCATCGTCGTGCCGTGCGGGACGAACACCGTGTCCTTCGGCCCGCGCAGGGCCGCCGGCGGAGCCGACCCGTTCACCTCCAGCACGCGGAACTGCACGTCGTGCACGTGGAAGTTGTGCGGCATGCCGTTCGTGTTGCGTACCGTCCACACCTCCGTCGTCCCGCGGGTGACGGTGTCGTCGACGCGCCCCATGTCCATCGACCGGCCGTTTATCCCGGACAGCTTCAGATCGAAGTGCCGCCCCCGTACCGCCTCGTCGCCGTCGGGCAGCTCCGGCTCGGTGAGCGTGGCCGGCAACTCGGGCGACGCCCGCAGCTGCCGGGCGGCCCGCAACTCCAGTATGTCGAAGGAATCGTCGCCACCGCCGAACCGCTGCTGCCAGAAGCCCCCGTAGTTCTCCTGGGGAAAGCTCCGGAGCATCACCCGCTCACCCGCCTCGACCCGCACGACGATCTCGGCGCGCTCGCCCGGCGACAACTGCACCCGGTCCATCACCGCGGGCCGCTCCAGCAGTCCGCCGTCCGTGCCGATCAGCGAGAAGTCACGGTCGTCCGGGAAACCGAAGGCGTAGGTACGGGCGGTGGACGCGTTGACCAGCCGCAGTCGTATCAGCTCGTCGCGCACCTCCCGATAGGGGTTCAGTGTGCCGTTGACCATGGTCCGGTCACCCAGGAAGCCCGCGTTCTGCATCATCCCGTGGTCCCCGGCCAGCCGCGTGCCGTCGAAACGGACGTCCTGCACGACGACCGGCAGATCGTCGACGCCGTACCGCTTCGGCAGGGGCAGGCGCGCGGACTTCTCGTCGTCGAGGAGGAACAGGCCGGCGAGACCACGCCGGACGTGTTCCTCGGTCCTGCCGTGCGGGTGAGGGTGGTACCAGAGCGTCGCCGCCGGCTGGTCCACGGTCCAGTGCGGTGTCCAGGTGGCGCCCGGGGCGATCATCTGGTGCGGGCCGCCGTCCATGCGGGCCGGCAGGTGCATTCCGTGCCAGTGCACGGAGGACGCCTCGTTCAGACGGTTGCTGACCCGCACCCGTACCTTCTCGCCACGCTCCGCCCGCAGCGTCGGGCCGAGGTAGGAGCCGTTGAATCCCCAGGTCGCGGTCCTCTTCCCGGCGCGGAACTCCGTCTCGCCCGCCTGCATGCGCAGGTCGAAGACCCGTGTGCCGTCCTTCTCCACGGTCGAATCGGCCAACGGCGGTATCGCCAGGGCGTTGTCGAACGGCGTCCTGCCCACCGTGCTGACTTCGGCGCCGGTCCACAGCCAGGCGAACAGGCCGCCGACGGCCACGGCGAACACGGTGACCAGTGAGCCGAGTACGGCGACAAGGCGCTTCCAGCGGAATGCGCGGCGGGGGGCGCCGGGCGGACTTCCCCCGTCCGGCGCCGCGTTCTTGGACATGTGACGAGACATGCTTCGAGCGTCCTGGATCACGGCCCGCCGGACATCGGGACATCCCCGGAACCATCCCTGACCCAACCCTCGCCCAGGATCAGGGGTTTACCCCGAGGGGGGTGCCCAGCAGCCTTCTGTCGACGGACCGACGGACCGACGGACCGACGGACCGACGGACCGACGGACCGACGGACCGACCGACCGGACAGGAGCAGGTGCTCGGTGCTCTGTGCTCATGGGACGGCCCGGCAGTCCATGGCCGGTGAGCAGTGGCCGCCCATCAGGAGCCCTGGACCGCCCCGGACTTCATCCCGGTCTTCGACCCGGGGTTCTCCTCGTACTTCTCCTTGTACTTCCGTGCCCTCGCCAGTGCCTCCGGGTGGAGGGCTTCGCCCGCCGCCAGCAGCAGCGGCAGCAGAGTCTGCTCGGTCGTCACCGCCCGGAACTGCAGAGCGACCGTCACCTCGTGATCCGGCCGGTGCACGATCCGTATCGCGTCGCCCGCCCGGATCGCACCGGGCCTGATCACCCGCAGATACGCACCCGGCGCGCCCCGCTGCGTGAACCGCTTCACCCAGCCCTTCTCACCCAGATGGCCCTGGAAGGTGCGACAGGGAATGCGACCGGAGGTGACCTCCAGCATCACCTCGGACCCGATGGCCCACCGTTCACCGATCCGGGCGCCGGACAGGTCGATTCCCTCAGTGGTGAGGTTCTCCCCGAACGAGCCGTTCGGCAGTGTGCGCCCCAGCACGCCTTCCCACTCGTCGAGGTCCTCGCGGGCCATCGCGTACACCGCCTGGTCGTCGCCCCCGTGGTGCCGCGTCTCGCACACCGCGTCCCCGGCCAGTCCGCTCGCGCCGACCCCTTTCGGTCCCGGTGCCGTCACCCGCACCGGTCCGTCCGCCGGCTGCTTGTCGATGCCGGTCAGACCCTCGGGCTGGTCCGTGTACGGCACGGCCTTGGGGCGACCCAGGTTCACAGACAGAAGCTTCATGGGGCGCACCGTAAGCGATGCGGGACCAAAGCGGCGAAGCGATATTCAGTGCCACGTCAAAGGACGGCTTATTCTCTGAGTGTGATCGAGGCCCGTCATCTCCGAGTGCTGCGCGCCGTGGCCACCACCGGTTCGTTCTCGGCGGCGGCCAGGGAACTGGGCTGCACCCAGCCCGCCGTCAGTCAGCAGATGAAGGCGCTGGAGGCGTCCGTGGGCACGCCGCTGCTCGTCCGCACCGGACGGGAGATGCGCATGACGCAGGCCGGGGACGCGCTGGTGCGTCATGCCGCCGGCATCCTCGCCGGGCTGACAGCCGCCGAGGAGGAGATCGCCGCCATCGCCGGGCTGCGGGCGGGACGGGTACGGCTCGTGTCCTTTCCCAGCGGCAGCTCGACGCTCGTCCCGACAGCACTCGCCGCGCTCCGCGACGCCCACCCGGGCACCCGTGTCTCCCTGGAGGAGGCCGAACCGCCCCGGTCCGTCGAGATGCTGCGGGACGGCGACTGCGACGTGGCCCTCGCCTTCCGCTACGAAGGGGCGGCGGGTGCGGAGGAGTGGGACGACCTCGTCGTGCGGCCGCTCCTCACGGACCGGCTGGTGGGACTCCTGCCCGAGCGGCACCCGCTGGCGGACGTGGAGTCCCTGGCCATAGGGGAACTCGCCGAGGAGCCGTGGATCGCCGGCTGTCCGCGCTGCCGGGGGCAACTGGTGGAGGTGTGCGAGACGGCCGGTTTCACCCCCCGCATCGACTTCGCGACCGACGACTACCCCGCTGTGGCCGGCCTGGTCGGCGCGGGGCTCGGGGTGGCCGTCCTGCCCCAACTGGCCATCGAGTCCGTACGGCCCAGGGGTGTGCGCACTGTCGCTCTGGAGCCCGCGGTGCGGCGGGAGATCGTCGCCCTGACCCTCCCGGACCTCGCCCAGGTGCCCGCGGTCGGCGCGACACTCGACCAGCTGGCGCGCGCGGGCGGCCGTTAGCCGGAGCCGGCCGGAGCCCGGCATTACGGAAGGCCGACACTCTTCCGGCCTGTCCCGTCCCGTTCCGCCCCTTCTCGTGTCCGGTCGGGTCGCCGTCTCCCCTCTGTCGTCGCTCCGGTGGCACAGGGAGGGCGGAACCCCACGAAAAGCAAAGGGCACACGTGTGTGCCCGAGGTGAAGAAACGTTCCTTCAGTTGTTCGAAGCGGCGTGCTCGCCGACCGATGCCGGAACGGGCGCCGACACCGCCGATGTCGTCGGTGAACCCGGGGCCGGTGTCGATGTCGCCGACGTCGGTGCCGGTGCCGGTGTCGGTGCCGACACCAGCCGGTGGCGCGCCCGGCCCATCAGTTCTTCGCGCTCGTCCTCGGTCAGCCCGCCCCACACGCCGTACGGCTCGCGTACGGCCAGGGCGTGGGCGGCGCACTCGGCGCGTACCGGGCACCTCATGCAGACCTCTTTGGCCGAGTTCTCGCGAGCACTTCGTGCCGCCCCGCGCTCACCCTCGGGGTGGAAGAAGAGCGAGCTGTCCACCCCGCGGCATGCGGCCAGGAGCTGCCAGTCCCACAGGTCCGCGTTCGGTCCTGGAAGGCGGGAGAAATCTGCCATTACGTGACCCCTTGTAGCCGTTCTGGGCGGATCCGGTGTCCACGACCGTACAACTACGATCCAAGGAGATGAAAATATGACTCATTGCGAATCTAGCCTCAGACACCAGCAAATGGGAAGAAAAGGGGCCGAACGGGGCACGGGTTGTGATGAAAGTTCGAGGGTCTCCCGCGCGTGTCTGCACCGTGTCCGTCCCCTCACGTAGAGTGCCGAAGACGGCAGACGGCCCCGTAACTCTTTTGAGTGACCGTCGTTGAGAGTGCGAGGCGGTTGAAGGAACAAGCGCTCGGGCAGGTGTCCGAAGCGGTCGACCGCACGGGTGACGATTTCGTACCAGCCTGGAGGCTCAAGGTGACGCGCATCAGCTGCGGAGGGCGGTCATGACTTCCGTCCTCGTCTGCGACGACTCCCCGCTTGCCCGAGAAGCGCTCCGCCGCGCGGTCGCGACCGTGCCCGGCGTCGAGCGCGTGACGACGGCCGCCAACGGCGAGGAAGTCCTCCGCCGCTGGGGAGCCGACCGCTCTGACCTGATTCTGATGGACGTGCGCATGCCCGGCCTGGGGGGTGTCGAGACCGTCCGGCGGCTGCTGTCCGCCGACCCCGGCGCGCGGATCATCATGCTCACCGTCGCCGAGGACCTCGACGGCGTGGCGCTCGCGGTGGCCGCCGGCGCCCGTGGCTATCTGCACAAGGACGCCTCCCGCGCGGAACTGCGGGCGACGGTCACGCAGGCCCTCGCCGACCCGACCTGGCGGCTCGCCCCGCGGCGGCTGCGCTCGGCGGAGATGGGCGCGGCGCCCACGCTCACCGCGCGTGAGATCCAGGTCCTCGAAGGCATGAGTCACGGCCGCTCCAACGCCGAGATCGGCCGCGAACTGTTCCTCTCCGAGGACACCGTCAAGACACACGCCCGGCGGCTCTTCAAGAAGCTCGGAGCGTCGGACCGGGCCCATGCGGTGGCGCTCGGATTCCGGTGGGGCCTGGTGCGCTAGGGCCTGTCCTTCGGATCGGACCGGCTTCGGTGCGCGGCATCGAGCGGTGGCCGGCGGGTGGGGGCGCGCGGATGAACCCGCCCGGACCGCACCCGCCCGGCTCGCACTCTTGCGGGATCGTGTCGGAGGCGGACGATGTCCCCGGCGCGGGCTGTCGTCGCCCCGCTGGACGCAGCCCGTGGTCCGGCGGGGCGCCCGCCCCGGTGGACGGCCCCGGACCGATCCGGACGACAGGTCCTGCGGTCGTCACGACAGGCCCTGTGGACGTCCGTGCGCACTGCCTCGGCACGGACGTGAAATGCCCGGTTCACCAGGGCACCGGAGGCGGTGGCCGGGTGCCCTGTGCCTGTTTCGCCGCGGATGACGCATCCTTGAGGTGTGGAGTTCCTTGGGGACAAGTCGGTCGAGCGGAAGAGGAGGGCGCAGGAGATGAGTTCCGGCGCACCTGCTCATAACGCTTCGGTGCACAACAACGGACGGGGTGCCACGGAGCCGACGCCCGCAAGGCACCATGGACCGATGCGCGACGACGAGGCGGGCACTGCCCAAGGGGCGATCGGTGCGCTCGTCCACCGAGCCGTCGACGGGGACGAGCAGGCCACGCACGATCTGCTCGCCCATGTCCACCCCCTGGCACTGCGGTACTGCCGTACCCGGCTGTCCCGGCTCCCGGGCGACGCCCGGCACTTCGTCGAGGACCTCGCTCAGGAGGTCTGTGTGGCGGTGCTTCTGGCACTGCCCCGCTACAAGGACACCGGCCGCCCCTTCGAGGCGTTCGTCTTCGCCATCGCCGCACACAAGGTCGCCGACCTGCAGCGCGCCGCGATGCGTCACCCAGGTCTGACGGCCGTGCCCTCCGACGAGATGCCCGAGCGTCCCGACGACTCCCTCGGCCCGGAGGAGCGCGCCCTGCTCAGCAGCGATGCCGAATGGGCCAAGAAGCTGATGGCCAACCTGCCCGAGAACCAGCGCGAACTGCTTCTGCTGCGGATCGCCGTGGGCCTCACGGCGGAGGAGACCGGTCAGATGTTGGGAATGTCACCCGGCGCCGTCCGGGTCGCCCAGCACCGCGCCCTGAGCCGGCTGCGCGCTCTGGCGGAGCAGTAACCGCCGTTGCGGAAACCATCCGCCGCCCGGTCGCCTCTTGGGCGATGAACGGACGCGCGGCTGATTCCGTACGAACATACGAATATCGGAGCCTTGTGGAACGGTGGAATGAGACACCTCTACTTCCCGTTAGCATGGGCATCCGCACCGATCAAGGCCATTTGGGGAAGGTGTCATGACTGCGAACGTCGACGGAGTGCCCGGTAAATTCGCGACACTCGGGCTGACCTACGACGACGTGCTGCTGCTGCCGGGCGCGTCGGACATGGCGCCCGACGAGATCGACACCGCCTCGCACGTCTCCAGGAACGTGCGGGTCAACATCCCGCTGCTGTCCGCCGCCATGGACAAGGTGACCGAATCGCGCATGGCGATCGCGATGGCCCGCCAGGGCGGAGTCGGTGTCCTGCACCGCAACCTGTCCATCGAGGACCAGGCGAACCAGGTCGACCTGGTGAAGCGCTCCGAGTCCGGGATGGTCACCGACCCGATCACCATCCACCCGGACGCCACCATCGCCGAAGCCGACGCCCTGTGCGCCAAGTTCCGTATCAGCGGTGTCCCGGTCACCGACGGCAACAAGAAGCTCCTCGGCATAGTCACCAACCGTGACATGACCTTCGAGACGGACCGCTCCCAGCAGGTGCGCGAGGTCATGACGCCGATGCCGCTGGTCACCGGCAAGGTCGGCATCTCCGGCGCGGACGCCATGCAGCTGCTGCGCCGCCACAAGATCGAGAAGCTTCCGCTGGTCGACGACCACGGCGTCCTCAAGGGCCTGATCACGGTCAAGGACTTCGTCAAGGCCGAGCAGTACCCGCTCGCCGCCAAGGACGGCGAGGGCCGGCTGCTGGTCGGTGCCGCGGTCGGCGTGGCCGGCGACGCCTTCGAGCGCGCCCAGGCGCTGATCGAGGCGGGCGCCGACTTCATCGTCGTCGACACCGCGCACGGCCACTCCCGCCTCGTCGGCGACATGGTCGCCAAGATCAAATCGAACTCCAGCGGCGTCGACGTCATCGGCGGCAACGTCGCCACGCGCGACGGCGCGAAGGCACTGGTCGACGCGGGCTGCGACGGCATCAAGGTCGGCGTCGGCCCCGGTTCCATCTGCACCACGCGCGTCGTCGCCGGCGTGGGAGTGCCGCAGGTCACCGCGATCTACGAAGCCGCGCTCGCGGCCAAGGACGCCGGCGTCCCGGTCATCGGCGACGGCGGCCTGCAGTACTCCGGCGACATCGCCAAGGCCCTGGTGGCGGGCGCCGACACGGTGATGCTGGGATCGCTGCTCGCGGGATGCGAGGAGTCTCCGGGCGAGCTGCTGTTCATCAACGGCAAGCAGTTCAAGTCGTACCGCGGCATGGGGTCGCTCGGCGCGATGCAGACCCGCGGCGACCGCAAGTCGTTCTCCAAGGACCGCTACTTCCAGGAGGGCGTCGCCTCCGACGAGCAGCTCGTCCCCGAGGGCATCGAGGGCCAGGTGCCCTATCGCGGCCCGCTCTCCTCGGTGGTCCACCAGCTGGTCGGAGGCCTGCGGCAGTCGATGTTCTACGTCGGCGGCCAGACCGTCCCCGACCTGCAGGCGAACGGCCGTTTCGTGCGGATCACCTCCGCGGGACTCAAGGAGAGCCACCCGCACGACATCCAGATGACCGTGGAAGCACCCAACTACAGCAACAAGCGCTGACAGCCTGACAGCCCGAGTCCGCGCGAGACGGCCGTCCGACAGCGACGGCCCCGCATGCCTCGCGCGTGCCCCACGCGCACAGCGCACACGCGTGCAGGCCGTACGCGTGCAGGCCGTACGACGGGGCGCACGGGCGCGTGACAGTCGTCCGAGGGCGGCCCGGACCTCTCCCGGGCCGCCCTCGCCGTTCGTCCGGGCGGGGCGGGGCGGGACTGTCGGGGATACTGGAAAGTGCTGCAACGCATAGGGAAAGGCCACAAACGTGACTGAGATCGAGATCGGGCGCGGCAAGCGCGGCCGCAGGGCGTACGCCTTCGACGACATCGCCGTCGTCCCCAGCCGCCGTACGCGGGACCCGAAGGAGGTCTCGATCGCCTGGCAGATCGACGCCTACCGCTTTGAGCTGCCCTTCCTGGCCGCCCCCATGGACTCGGTCGTCTCCCCGGCCACGGCGATCCGCATCGGTGAGCTCGGCGGCCTCGGCGTGCTGAACCTCGAAGGACTGTGGACGCGGTACGAGGACCCGCAACCGCTGCTCGACGAGATCGCCGAACTGGACGCCGAGACGGCCACGCGCCGCTTCCAGGAGATCTACGCCGCTCCCATCAAGGAGGAGCTGATCGGGCAGCGCATCAAGGAGGTGCGCGACTCGGGCGTGGTCACCGCGGCCGCGCTCTCCCCGCAGCGCACCGCGCAGTTCTCCAAGGCCGTCGTCGACGCCGGCGTGGACATCTTCGTGATCCGCGGTACGACCGTCTCCGCGGAGCACGTCTCCGGCTCGCACGAGCCGCTCAACCTGAAGCAGTTCATCTACGAACTCGACGTCCCGGTGATCGTCGGCGGCTGCGCCACCTACACCGCGGCCCTGCACCTGATGCGTACCGGCGCGGCCGGTGTCCTGGTGGGCTTCGGCGGCGGCGCCGCGCACACCACCCGCAATGTGCTCGGCATCCAGGTCCCCATGGCCACCGCGGTCGCGGACGTGGCCGCTGCCCGCCGTGACTACATGGACGAGTCCGGCGGCCGGTACGTGCACGTGATCGCGGACGGCGGTGTGGGCTGGTCGGGCGACCTGCCCAAGGCGATCGCCTGTGGCGCCGACGCGGTGATGATGGGCTCCCCGCTCGCGCGTGCCACCGACGGTCCGGGCAAGGGCAACCACTGGGGCATGGAGGCGGTGAACGAGGAGCTGCCGCGCGGCAAGAAGGTCGACCTCGGCACCGTCGGTACCATCGAGGAGATCCTCACCGGCCCGTCGCACACGCCCGACGGCTCGATGAACCTCTTCGGCGCCCTGCGCCGCGCCATGGCCACCACCGGTTACAGCGAGCTGAAGGAGTTCCAGCGCGTCGAGGTGACGGTGGCGGACTCGCAGCACCGGCGATGACGTGACGCCGCGCTCGCCCGGAGCGCGATGCCCTTGAGGCGATGACGGGGCCCGGCCACCCATGTGGGGGTGGCCGGGCCCCGTCGTGTGTCCGTGAGGGCGGTGCCGTGATGGGTGGGGACGCGTGGGGCGGCAGAGGGGCGCTCGGTTGCCTTCGGCGCGAATATCGGGAGATGAGCCGATTCGGGGCGGTGGCGTCCGTGTCCGGCGGCTCGGTTCTCCGGGTCGCCCCCTTCCAAGGAAGACGTTCCGGGCCCCGCCCTTCGGGGCCCGGCCCGATTCCGAACGGACCGCCCCACCGGGCTGACGGGCGGCCTCGTGGAAGGGGGGGTGTGCCCATGGGCCGTCACCGCAAGCCCACCCACTGGGGCCGGATCCGTCTGTGGACGGTGAAGTGCCTTGGAGCACATCGGTACAGCGGTTAACGCTGAGCCGATGATCTTGAGCGCCTACCACAAGCGGTCGGCCCGGTGGCGGGGTTCGGCGGATGATCCCTGGCCGGCTGTGGACGTCAATAAGGTCAGGTCCATGCCAGTGGAGTTCTTGACCGATGAGCAGGCCGCTTCGTACGGGCCCTCTGCGTGATCCGGACGCCGCCGGGCTCGATGAGGACGACGAGGAGCAGGAGAGTCCGGGAGCCCTCCGTCTCTCCGGGCCGGGCGTTGCCAGACGTCTCTGTCAGGGTGTCGCCGGTGGCGGCCGTGCGGGTGCGGGCCGCGTGACACCTGGCGGTCAGGTGCCCAGGGTCTGGGCGACGGTGACGGACAGCGGTGTGGCGGGCCGGCCCAGGAGGCTGGTCAGGTCGCCGGTGACGTGGGCCAGGGCGCCGTGGGAGATCTGTACGTCGGCGTCGACGATCAGGTCGACGGCAGGTTCGGGCAGTCCGGCCTGGCGGAGGATCTGCCGGTACTGCTCGGCGGGGAGATCGGTGTAGGCGAGAGGCGTGCCGGATTGTGCCGCGGCCTCGGCCGCGAGTTCGGGCAGTGTCCAGGCGGTGTCACCGGTGAGGTCGTAGGTCTTCCCGGCCTGATCGTCAAGGGTGAGGACGACGGCTGCGGCTTCGGCGAGGTCCGCCCGGGTCGCAGAGGCGATCCGCCCGTCGCCCGCGCTGCCGGTGAGGGTGCCGCGCGCGACGGCCCCGGGCAGGGCGGCGGTGTGGTTCTCGGTGTACCAGCCGTTGCGCAGCACGACGGCGGGCAGGCCGGCGTCGACGATGGCCTGCTCGGTGGCACGGTGCACTCGTGCCAGGCCCATCGGGTTGGTGGGGGCGCGGGTGACCGAGGTGTAGGCGAAAAGGCCCACGCCGCACTTGGCCGCGGCGTCGATGGCCGAGCGGTGTTGGGCGATACGCGTGGCGTCCGAGCCGGTGGAGGAGACCAGCAGGACCTTGTCGGCTCCCGCGAAAGCCGCCGACAGGGTCTCGGGTCGGTCGTAGTCGGCGGTGCGGACCTCGACGCCCAGGGCGGCGAGACCGGCCGCCTTGGCGGGGGTGCGGGCGGCTGCGACGACCTGGCCGGCCGGCACACCGCGCAGGAGCAGGTGCTCGATGACCTGGCGGCCGAGCTGGCCGGTGGCCCCGGTGACGACGATCATGAACGGGTTTCCTCCTCGTAGGAGCGGTGGGGGCGGCTGCGGCCGCCAGGGGCTGACGCCGTCGGCGTCGAAGAACGCGCTCCGATGATCAGCGCGATGGTCATGGTCGCCAGTGTGCGGCGCACCGCCGACCCGGGCCAGAGACGCTTCTTCCTGGTAACGGGAGTACCAGGCTGTTCCCGGTGTGTGCTGCGACCATGGATTCCATGAGCGACTCCGGTGAGCTGGCCGCGATCCTGCGGGTGTGGCGCGAGCGGCTGACCCCGCACATGGCGGGTCTGCCGGCGAACACCGCCCGGCGTACCAAAGGGCTGCGGCGCGAGGAGCTGGCCGTGCTGGCGGGTGTCTCCGTCGACTACATCGTGCGCCTGGAGCAGGGGCGGGCCTCGGCGCCCTCGGCGCAGGTGTGCGCCGCGCTCGCCCGGGCACTGCAGCTCGGCGACACCGAACAGGAGCACCTGTTCCGTCTGGCCGGGCACGCCACCGGCGGTGGACGCATCAGCCGGCTGGTGCCCGCGAGCATCCGCCGCCTGGTGGAACGCACCGGCGAACGGCCCGTGGCCGTCTTCGACGCGATGTGGAACCTCCTGCTCTGGAACCGCTTGTGGGCGGCGCTGGCGGGCGACCCCTCCCAGGTGCGGGAAGCCGACCGCAATTTGCTGTGGCTGCACTTCACCGGCACCTCGGACTGCCACCTGTACGGCCCGGCAGCGCCGAAGCCCTCGACGCGTCCCTGGTCGCCGACCTGCGACGCAGTACCGGCCGCTACCCCGACGACGCCCAGCCGCGACAGCTCGCCGCACGGCTGAACGAGACAAGCACGCAGTTCCGCAAACTCTGGCAGCGTCACGAGATCGCCGAACACGGCCCGACCATCAAGAGGGTCGTCCATTCCGAGGTCGGGACCCTCGACCTGGACTGCGACATCCTCACCACCCAGCGCCACGACCTGCGGATCTTGATGTACACAGCCGAACCCGGCAGTGAATCCGACAGCAGACTCGCCCTGCTCGCCACCATCGGCACTCAGCGCATGATGGACGGGTCCATCCCATGACTGCCACAGCGGTGGACGCTCCTCCAGCTACGGCGCAGTGATGTAGATCCAGGGTCGGAGCGAGATCGCCGACACGCTGTTTCCCGCACATGTTCATCTGCGAGAGTTCTGAGAAAGCCTCCGGAGTGATCACGTTTCCGCAGGTCGCCGTTCGCAAAAGGCCTCTCGAAACCGACGTGTTGTGCGAGACGCTTCTGAGGGGATCCGGGCATGGATCTCACGCCCGATCAGGCCGCATTGGCGGCAGAACGTCATGACTGCCCGGATTGTGACGCACCCGCCGGCGGCGCCTGCCGCACCCGGGGCTGCCGGGCACTTGCCGAAGCCGAGGCCACCGCGGCGGACGACGGCCCGGCGCTACGGCCCGGGCCCGGACGCATCCGCCGACCCGAGGACCCGCTCACCGCCGAGGAGGCCGACCTCCGTGAGCGGCTCCAGGCCCCAGCCCCACCTGAACGCCGAACTGCCGTAGACAGGTCTACGGCGGGCCCTAAGTCCATGATCAACGGCTTGGCGTTAACCGCTGTGCCGATGTGCCCCAAGGCCGGTGAAGTGCCGGAGGAGGTGGATTTCGCGGATTTTCGGATGGTGAGCGGCCACCCCTGCAGGACCTAGGGGTGGACACTCCGTGAACCGCCTGGAGCCTGCCGCAGTACCCGCTGCGGTGGGCTCCACCTGCCTCCCAAGGTACCCGCGCGGGACACCGCCCACCACCGAGCCCTGGAGCACGGTGAGCCGCGGGCGCCCTCTCTCACAACCGGTGCGCTGCCCCCGTCGGTGTGGCCCCGCGCGTGTCCAGCAGCAGCTGGGCCTTCACGGAAAGGCCCTGGAGGTCGTACGTGCGGTGCTGCTGGAGCAGGATCGTCAGATCGGCGTCGGCGGCGGCCTCGTACAAGGAGTCCGCGCGGGGGAGGGGGCGGTCGAGCACGCTCCAGGACGGGACATGCGGGTCGTGGTAGCTGACGGAGGCCCCCAGCTCCATCAGCCGCATCGCGATCTCCCGCGCGGGGCTGCCCTGCTGGTCGGCGAGGTCGGCCTTGTAGGTGACGCCGAGGAGCAGCACGCGTGCGCCGCGTGCCGACTTGCCGTGCTCGTTGAGGAGTGCGGCGGCGCGCTGTACGACGTAGTGGGGCATGCGGCCGTTGACCTGTTGGGCGAGTTCCGCCATCCGCAGGGTGCGTCCCGTGTGGGCGGTCAGGTCCTGGACGACGGAGTGGCCGCCGACACCGGGGCCGGGGCGGAAGGAGTGGAAGCCGAAGGGCTTGGTCTCCGCACAGCGGATGACGTCCCACAGGTCGACGCCCAGATCGTGGCAGAGTACGGCCATCTCGTTGACGAGGGCGGTGTTGACGTGGCGGAAATTGGTCTCCAGCAACTGCACGGTCTCCGCTTCCCGCGGGCCCCGCGCGCGGACGACCTTGTCGCTGAGCCTTCCGTAGAACGCGGCGGCCGACTCGGTGCAGGCCGGGGTGAGCCCGCCGATGACCTTCGGCGTGTTGGCGGGGGTGAAGTCGCGGTTGCCGGGGTCGACGCGGCTGGGGGAGTAGGCGAGGTGGAAGTCACGGCCCGCGCGGAGGCCGGATCCGGATTCGAGCAGGGGGCGGAGGAACTCCTCGGTCGTCCCGGGGGGTGCCGGGGACTCGAGGATCACCGTGGTGTGCGGGCGCAGCCGCGCGGCCAGGGTACGGGCCGCCGCTTCCACCTGGCCGAGATCCAGCCCTCCTTCCGCGCCGCGCGGAACCGGTGCGCAGATGACCGCGGTGCGTACCCGGCCGAGCTCGGCGGGGCCGGTGATCGCGCGGAACCCCTGCGCGATCATGCGGCGCAGCTCGGCGGGGCTGAGGGAGGCGGGCTCCGGGCCGGTCCGGTAGCCGATGGTGGGGATGCCGGCGGCGACGGCGGCCTGGGCCAGGGGCAGGCCGTAGGGGCCGAGTCCGATGACGGCGAGATCTGCGGGCATGGCGTGGGCCGTCCTTCCCAGTAACCGAAGCGGGACAGGTGCGCAAGCCCTGTGGACAGAACGAGCGAGCGCAATGTCAGACTAGGAGTAAATATGACCGATTTGCTGTATTGATCGGCCGAGTTTCGCCGAGTCGAGGCAAGAGGTGTCCACAGGCCGGGGTGCGTGGTGGCTGAAGTCGGACAACCCGGCGAGAATTTGGGCATGAGGGAGGGGGCCGGGCTTCGCCCGACGGGTGCGGCCGATGCGACCGATGAGCGGGAGGCAGCGGTGAGGACAGCGACACTGGGACCGGCGGAGCGCGCCGAGTCCCTCGCATCCATGGCGGAGCGTGAACTGGACGTGCTGGTGGTGGGCAGCGGCGTGGTCGGTGCGGGCACCGCGCTGGACGCCGTGACACGCGGCCTGTCCACAGGACTGGTCGAGGCACGTGACTGGGCGTCGGGCACGTCCAGCCGGTCCAGCAAACTGATCCACGGAGGTCTGCGCTACCTGGAAATGCTCGACTTCGCCCTCGTACGGGAGGCGCTGAAGGAACGCGGTCTGCTGCTGGAGAAGCTCGCCCCGCACCTGGTGAAACCGGTGCCGTTCCTCTACCCGCTGCAGCACAAGGGCTGGGAGCGGCTGTACGCCGGCGCGGGCGTCGCGCTCTACGACGCCATGTCGATGGCTCCCGGACACGGACGAGGGCTGCCCGTGCACCGGCACCTGAGCCGCCGTCACGCGCTGCGCGTGGCACCGTGCCTGAAGAAGGACGCCCTGGTCGGGGCGTTGCAGTACTACGACGCCCAAATGGACGACGCGCGGTTCGTGACGACGCTGGTGCGCACCGCGGCGGCATACGGCGCGAAGGTCGCCAACCGCGCGCGGGTGACCGGATTCCTGCGCGAGGGCGAACGGGTCGTCGGTGCCCGGGTACAGGACGTCGAGGGCGGCGGGGAGTACGAAGTCCGCGCCAAACAGGTCGTCAACGCCACCGGGGTGTGGACCGACGACACCCAGGCGATGGTGGGCGAACGGGGCCGGTTCCACGTAAGGGCCTCCAAGGGCATCCACCTGGTCGTCCCCAAGGACCGCATCCACTCCACCACCGGGCTCATCCTGCGCACGGAGAAGTCCGTCCTGTTCGTCATCCCGTGGGGCCGGCACTGGATCGTCGGGACCACGGACACCGACTGGGACCTCGACAAGGCGCACCCGGCCGCGTCCAGCGCGGACATCGACTACCTGCTCGAGCACGTGAACTCGGTGCTCGCGGTCCCGCTCACGAGGGACGACGTCCAAGGCGTGTTCGCCGGTCTGCGGCCACTGCTCGCCGGTGAGTCCGACGCGACCAGCAAGCTGTCGCGGGAGCACACCGTGGCGCATCCCGTACCCGGACTCGTGGTGGTCGCGGGCGGCAAGTACACGACGTACCGCGTGATGGCCAAGGACGCGGTGGACGAAGCCGTGCACGGACTCGACGCACGGGTCGCCGCCTGCGTCACCGAGGACACGCCGCTGGTCGGGGCCGAAGGGTACCGGGCGCTGTGGAACGCGCGGGCGCGGATCGCCGCACGCACCGGACTGCACGTGGTGCGGGTCGAGCACCTGCTGAACCGCTACGGGTCGCTGGCCGAAGAGGTCCTGGAACTCGTCGTCGGGGACCCCTCGCTGGGCCAACCGCTGCAGGCGGCCGACGACTATTTGCGCGCCGAGATCACCTATGCCGCCTCGCACGAGGGAGCGCGGCATCTGGACGACGTGCTGACCCGGCGCACCCGCATCTCGATCGAGACGTTCGACCGGGGGACGCGCAGCGCCCGGGAGGCCGCCGAGCTGATGGCGCCGGTGCTGGGCTGGGACAAGGAGCGGATCGAACGCGAGGTGCAGCACTACGAGAAGCGGGTGGAGGCCGAGCGGGAGTCGCAGCGGCAGCCGGACGACCTGACGGCGGACGCGGCCAGGCTGGGGGCTCCGGACATCATTCCGTTGTAGGGCGGTGCCGCCGGCGTATCGGCGTATCGGAGCGGAGGGAATCCGGAGCGGTCCGGGTCGGTTCGGGGCTGCTCGGGCCGGTCCGGAGCGTGCCGTGGTGCCGGGGGCGGTCCCGCGGGTGCCGGGGCAGGCCGGGCTGGTCGGGCCTGCCCCGGGGAATCCGGGTTCACGTTCACTCGAATGAGTGTCATGAACTGGGATCTCCGTTCGGAACCCGGCCGTTCTACGGGGTGCGAGGGCAGAACTCGGCCGCGAGCACCGCGGGTTCGAGGCCGGGGACCGCTATCGCGTCCGTGTTCACCCGGAAGGTGAGGACATGCCGACCGTCGACGGTGGCTGCACTGCGCACGTAGCTGCCGGAAATGTGTCCGTTGTGCCCCCATACGGTGGTGCCGCACGGAAGTTTCACGGGGAACAGGCCCATGCCGTACGAGCCGTGTGTGGCACGGGTGTCGAGCATCTCGCGCAGCCGGCGCGGGGGCAGCAGTTCACCGCCCAGCAGTCCCGCGTAGAAGCGGTCCAGGTCGGCGAGCGTGGTCACCAGTTCGCCCGCCGCGCCGGCCACCCGCGGGTCGAGTTCGGTGACATCGGTTCCGTCGGTGGCGTAGGCGCGGCCGTGCGGAGAGGGCAGGGAGGAGCGGGAGCCGGGGAAGGAGGTGCCCGTCAGCCGCAGCGGAGCGATGATGCGCCGCTCGGCCTCGGTGGCGTACGAGTGGCCGGTGACTTGTTCGACGACCAGGCCGAGCAGGACGTAGTTGGTGTTCGAGTAGGAGAAACGGCCGGGGTCGGCCGGGGAGTGGGTGAGTGCGATACGCAGTGCCTGATGGGGAGTGACGGGGACCGTGCCCTGGGTGTCCGTGACGAAGTCGTAGAGGCCGCTGGTGTGGTTGAGCAGAGAACGCAGGGTCAGCGCGCGGCCGTCGTTGCCCTCTCCTCGTACCAGTTTCGGCAGATGTTCTTCCACGGTGTCGGACAGCGACAGGCGGTGCTCGTCCGCCAGTTGCAGTACGAGCGTCGCGATGAACGTCTTCGTGATGCTGCCGGCGCGGAAGTGGTCGGTCCGGCTCATGCCCTCGCCGGCGAGGGCATGACGCGGGCCGGATTCGTCCACGGCCAACAGGGCCGCCGCCGGGGCTCCACCCTGTGTGACCAGCAGCGGAAGGAGCGCATCCGAGGGAGGGGCCGACAGCGCCGAGGAGACCGGCGGCGCCAGGGAGAGCAGGGCCACGGACACGGCGATGGTCAAGAGCGTCCTGGGCGATGGCATCCGGTTCCCCTCTTGTCCGAGGGACATCATGCAGGGCCGCGGAGCGCGTCCTTCACCCGGGTTTCGGGTGCGCCGGGGAGGGGGTACGGCCAGGGGCACCCTGGGCGCTGAGCACTTGTCGGGTGAGGGACAATGAAGGCTCTGTCGGGGCGGGTTGCATGAGGGGACGCATGTCGGAGCCGGAGCGGGCGGGGACAACCCGTCAGGACGAGAGCGCACGTCTGCTCGCCGGGCGGTACCGGCTGGGGGATGTGCTCGGCCGCGGCGGCATGGGGACGGTGTGGCGCGCCGAGGACGAAACCTTGGGGCGGACCGTCGCCGTCAAGGAGCTTCGCTTCCCGTCGAGCATCGACGAGGAGGAGAAACGGCGGCTGATCACACGGACGCTGCGCGAGGCCAAGGCGATCGCGCGGATCCGTAACAACAGTGCCGTGACGGTCTTCGACGTGGTCCAGGAGGACGACCGGCCCTGGATCGTGATGGAACTCGTCGAGGGCAAGTCGCTCGCCGAGGCCATCCGGGAGGACGGTCTGCTGGAGCCCCGGCGGGCTGCCGAGGTCGGGCTCGCGGTGCTCGACGTGCTGCGTTCCGCGCACCGCGAGGGCATCCTGCACCGCGATGTGAAGCCGTCGAACGTGCTGATCGCCGAGGACGGCCGGGTCGTGCTCACCGACTTCGGCATCGCCCAGGTCGAGGGCGACCCGTCCATCACCTCGACCGGCATGCTGGTCGGTGCCCCCTCGTACATCTCCCCGGAGCGGGCCCGCGGGCACAAGCCGGGGCCGGCGGCCGACCTGTGGTCGCTCGGCGGGCTGCTGTACGCGGCGGTGGAGGGCACACCGCCGTACGACAAGGGGTCCGCGATCGCGACGCTCACGGCGGTGATGACCGAGCCGCTCGAGGAGCCCAAGAACGCGGGACCGCTCAGGGACGTCATCTACGGGCTGCTCGCCAAGGACCCGGCCCAGCGGCTCGACGACGCCGGTTCGCGGGCCATGCTGAACGCGGTGATCAACGCGCCCGAGACCAAGGGCGGCGGGTCGGAACCGGTGGACGCGACGAAGGTCGTGCCGCTGCCCGAACTGCCCGGTGGACGTGGCAGGGGCAGGCGGGGCGGCGAGGAGGCCGGGGAGAAGCTGCGCGGCGCGATGCGCTCCGTTCGGAAGGCCGCGGAGGCGGCCGGTTCCGCGGCTGCGACGCGCGCCAAGTCCGGCAGCGGTGCCGCCGGTTCGACGGCCGGCAAGGCTGCCTCGGCGACCTCTGCGGCCCCGGCCGCCGCGCCGACGACGGCTCGGGCTGGAACGGACGCCGGAAGCAGGGCGCGGCCGGGCGGCCCGGCCGGGGTCCGTGGGTCCGGTACGGTGTCCGGCCCGGCTTCCGGGCCGGCGTCGAACCCGGCGCCGGGCGCCCGGGATTCGGGGTGGCCCGTGATGACGCCGCCGGACCTGCCGTCGCGGCCCGCGCCGAAGGCGTCGCTCACCGATGTGGTGCCGCGGCGGACGCTGGTCGTCATCGCGGTGGTCGTGGTGCTTGCCGTGCTCGGTGTCGTGCTCGCCCTGACGCTCGGCGACGAAGGCGGCGCGGGGGCGAAGGGCGGTACGGAGCAGGCGACCTCCGGCCAGGCGCCCAGCGCCGACACCAAGAAGGATGACGGTTCCGAGGCCGGTGAGGGCGACGGCACCCGAACCGACGGTGAGGCGGCCGAATCGAAGGGCGCCGGCACGGGAGCGGGATCCGGCGACACCGACGCCGGAGCGGGCGACAGCGGGTCGGACGGCTCGGCCGGGACCGGCGGGGACGCCCCGGTGGCGGAGACGCACGAAGGGAACCAGGGCTACACGATCGGGCTGCCCGAGGGCTGGAAGTACGAATCGACGGGAACGGCCGGGGACCGGTTCACCGGGCCCGACGGACAGAAGCTGCTCATCGCCTGGACGTCCACGCCGAAGGGCGACCCGGTGGCCGACTGGAAGAACCAGGAACGCTACATGGTGCGTTCGCAGTACAAGAGGGTCCGAATAGAGGCGGTGGACTACCGGGGGTGGAACACCGCCGACTGGGAATTCACCTACGTGGACGGCGGTACGAAGTACCGGACCATCGACCGGGGGTTCGTCGTGGACGGCCGGGTCGGGTATGCACTGATGTACACGGCAAAGGCCGACGGCTGGGACGGTGAGCAGCGCAAGGAGACCTGGCAGGCGCTGACGCAGTCCTTTGAACCCAAGTCCTGAGCATGAGTGGCCGCCTGATTGGGGAGGGAGATGTGGCATCCCCTCTCTTCGGGTTGCCTCCGGCACGTATCGTGAGTGTTTGCGGACCGTACGCAGCCGGAACAGGCCGCTGGGCGAGCGGACCTGACCGACCATAAAGCCGGGGGAGGCGCAGTGGACGAATACGCGGGGCGGGTTCTCGCTGACCGCTACCGCCTGCCGTTGCCGCCCTCCGACGAGTACGAACTGACCGAGACCCGCGCCTTCGACACCTACAGCGGGCAGGAAGTCCTGGTCAGGCAGGTCCCGTTGCCGGAGGTCGTCGAGGCCGAGGTGCTCGACGCGGAAGGCCTGCCCGACGGTTTCACGGCGCGTGACGGAAGCGCCCGCCGGGCCGGCGGGCGTACGGCCGATCGCGCGAGCACGCGGCGGCCCACCGACCCCGTGGTGCGGCGAGCGGTCGAGGCCGCGCAGGCCGCGGCGGCCATCCCCGACCATCCGCGGCTGGACCAGGTCTTCGACGTGTTCGCGGAGGGCGGTTCCCTCTGGATCGTCAGCGAACTGGTGTCCGCCCGGCCGCTGGCGGCGCTGCTGGCCGAGCGGCCGCTGACCCCGTACCGGGCGGCCGAGGTCGCCGCCGACGTCCTGATGGCCGTGCGGGTCCTGCACGGCCACGGCTGGGTGCACCGGAACATCACCCCGCGCACGGTGCTGGTCTGCGACGACGGCCGTGTGATGCTGACCGGTCTCGCGGTCGGCGCGGCGGAAGAGGCGCTGTGCGGGTACGACCCGGTGCCTGCTCCTGACACGTTCCTTCCGGAAACCGCCTCTCCGGGTACGGCTGTTACGGGTACTGCTGTTCCGGGTAAGGCTGTTCCGCCCCCGGCGGTGCCGGGGGCGGGCGCGGGCTCGACAGCCGAGGCCCTGGGACCCGTGGCACCCACGGGAACCGGTATTCCGCCACAAGCGCCAGGGCGCACTCCGTCGTGGCCTCCCGGCTTCACCGCCGGCCCCGGCCCCGGCCCCGGCCCCGGCCCCGAATCGAATCCTGATGCCGTGCGACGGGCCGCCATCGAGGCGCGGGCCGGCCGGCTGCCCGGGAGCGGGGCGGCGGACCCGGGTGGTGGGGCATCTGCCACGGAGGCCCCGCGTGCCAGCGACAGCGCCGAGGACGTAAGGGCCGCCCGCGCGGGGGCGATCGCCGCGTACCGGGCGGGTGCTCGTGCCGCTGCCCGGGTGCAGGAGGCACAGCGGTTGGGCCGAACCGCCCTGCCCGGCGCCGCTTCCGCCACCGGGGACGGCGGCCCGGCCGCCCTCGCACCGCACACCAATGGTTCGTCGGGTACCCCGGGTACTCCGGGCGGGAGCGGGACCGGTGCGGTCCCGCCGGGGCTGATAGCCGACCCGTACGGGGTGGAGGCCACCGGCTGGCACGGCGCCACGCCCCGCAGCGCCCCCGCCGCCGAACCGGGAACCAATAGCCCACAGTTGCCCAGCGGCAGCGGCAGCGGCAGCGGCAGCGGCCTCGGCGGAGCCGACGGGCCCGGGCGTACCGCCCTGCCGCCCGGCGGGTTTGTGCCGGCACCCGTGCTCGGCCCCGCGACCGGCGTGACAGGCCCGGCCGGGGCTGCACCTCCCGGCGGAGTCGTCCCGGCCGCTCGTTGGGACGAGCCGGCGGCCCACGCGTCCGCGCGCCGGGGCCCCGCCACCGCGTTGGCCGCCGAGCGGGCACGACAGGCGAGGATGGCCGTCGTCGGCCCCGTGACGGAGCGGTGGGCACCGGAGCAGGCCGGTCCCGTGCACGAGAACTGGCAGCTGGCCGCGCCCATCGGCCCCGCGACCGACCTGTGGGCGCTGGGCGCGCTTCTGTTCCGGGCCGTACAGGGACACGCGCCCTACCCGGAGGATTCGACGGCCGAGCTGGTGCAGATGGTGTGCGCCGAGCCCGCCGCGTTCGCCGAGGAGTGCGGGCCGCTCAGGCCGGTCGTGGAGTCGCTCCTGCGCCAGGATCCCACCGAGCGGCTCGACTTCGAGGAGTTGCGCGGCTGGCTGCGTTCGCTGGTGCGGTCGGCGCCCGAGCCGGAAGCCGGCGTGCACGTCATAGCGGCACCGCCGGTCGACACCAGCCGGCTGCCGATCGTGCGCCGCCGGGGCGAGCTGGTGCGCAGGCGCCGCGCCGGACTGCCCGCGCACCACGGACGGCACAAGCGCGCCAAACAGGAGGCGGGGTCCCCGCGCCGGCTGGGCCGCACCCTGCTCCTGCTGGTGCTGCTCGCCATGGCCGCGGCGATCGCGTACGCCGTGATGTTCATGCCGAAGGCCGGTGAGGAGACCGGGGGGGCGGCCGACCGCACCGGCGCGGCCGGGACGACCGGCGAGGCGTCTCCGTCGCAGGAGGCGGGCGGCGCGCCGGGATCCGGTGACTCCTCGGCGGATCCGGGGGATCCGAAGAGCCCGGAGGGCGGCACCGGGGAGTCCGGCACGGCCGACGAGACACAGACCACCGCTCCCGACGACCCCGCGGTCCCCGAGGGCTTCACCCTGCGCAAGGACCCGGAGGGCTTCAGCGTCGCCGTGGCGAAGGGCTGGCAGCGCACCGGGAAGAACGGCAGCGGTCAGGTTCTCTACTCCAGCGGCGACTTCGAGCTGATCGTCGTACCCGGCCGGGACAGCGCCGCGCAGTACGGAGACGACCCGATGGCCTATCAGCGGGACGACGAGCGCGAGCTTCAGCCGTACCGCGACTCCAGCTGGGCCACCTCCACCGGTCTGAAGACCATCGAGGTGGGCGGACGGGCCATGGCGGAGGGCCAGTTCACCTGGACCGGCGACAGCGGCGAGCTGTACATCCGCAACCTCGCGGCGCTGATCGACGGCCGGTACCACGTGCTGCAGGTACGCGGCCCGGAGGGGGAACGCGACGAGGTGACACGGCTGTTCGAGCAGGCCTCGGCGACCTACCGGTTCACCGGCTGATCCGTTGCCGTACGCCTCAGCAGTCGCTGCTGTCGCATCCGTCGCCGTGCGTTCCCCGCAGTGGCAACCATCACAGTGCGGTTTCCATGGCCCGCCCGCTGTTCCCAGGCCGGACCCCGGAAACCTAACCTGGCCCTGTCAAGACCATTGCGGGGCAAGGTGAATCAGATGCAGGGCCTGCTCGTCGCGGGTCGCTACCGGCTGGGTGATGCCATCGGCAGCGGTGGCATGGGCCGGGTGTGGCGCGCGCATGATGAGGTGCTGCACCGGTCCGTGGCCATCAAGGAGTTGACCGCCGCGCTCTACGTCTCCGACGGGGACCAGGCCATGATGCTGGCGCGTACCCGCGCCGAGGCACGCGCGGCGGCACGGATCAACCACTCCGCGGTCGTCACCGTGCACGACGTGCTGGAGCACGACGGCCGGCCGTGGATCGTCATGGAGCTGGTGGAGGGCCATTCGCTCGCCGACGCCGTCAAGGAGCGGGAGCGCATCGAGCCCCGCGAGGCGGCCCGTATCGGCCTGTGGGTGCTGCGCGCGCTGCGCGCCGCGCACGCCGCCGGGGTGGTGCACCGCGACGTCAAGCCGGGCAACGTGCTCCTCGGCGGCGACGGACGTGTGCTGCTCACCGACTTCGGCATCGCGCAGATCGAGGGCGACACGGGGATCACCCGTACCGGAGAGGTCGTCGGCTCGGTCGACTACCTGGCACCCGAGCGGATCCGCGGTCTGGATCCCGGCCCCGCCTCGGACCTCTGGGCGCTCGGTGCGACGCTGTACACGGCGGTGGAGGGCAGATCGCCGTTCCGCCGCACGTCTCCGCTGACCACCATGCAGGCGGTCGTGGAGGAGGAGGCCGACGAGCCGCCGTACGCCGGCCCGCTCGCGCCCGTCATCAGCGCACTCCTGTGCAAGGATCCGGCCGCACGGCCCGACGCGGAGGCGACCGAGCAGATGCTCGCCGAAGCGGCGGAGGGGCGGCGGCCCGCCTCGGCGCAGATGTACGTGCCGACGCAGGCCGACGGCACCCGGATGCCGTCGGGGCCGATGTCGCATTCGTCATCGCCATCGCCATCGCCATTGCCGTCGCATTCGCCGGCGCCGTCGTCATGGCCGCCGGGATCGACGGCGTACGCGCCAGCGGCGGGTGCCGGTGCGGGTGCCGTGCCGCCGCCGTCGTACTTTCCACCGGCGGCCGGCACAGAGGCCGGACCTGCACCCGGCGCGACCGGCGTCCCTCCTGGTGCCCCCGGTACGACCGGTGCGACTTCTGGTCTGCCGGGCGGCGGGGGCCCCGGTGCCACGGCCGTCCAGTCGCCTTCCGGGGGCGTCACCACCGCCGGGCCGCGGCGGCTCGGGCGAGGGTCTCTGATCGCCCTGGTCGTGGTCCTGGCCGCGCTCGTCGGCGGAGGGACCGCGATGCTGCTCATCCAAAGGGACGACGGCAAGGCACAGGACAGCGGCAGTTCGGCGTCGCCCTTCGACAAGCCGACACCGACGCCCACGCCTGAGAAGACCGGTGCGGACGACAGTGCGCAGACGGGTGGGCTTCCGGCGGGCTGGGTGCGCCGCGACGACCCGTTCGGCTTCAGCATCGTCCTGCCCGGCGACGACTGGGAACGGGTCGTCTTCGACGAGGAGACGCGACAGGTCGACTACACGCCCGACGGAGGCAGGAGCTTCATCCGTATCGCCGCCGACGACTCCCCCGACTTCGACGACCCGTACGAGCACCTGAGCGATCTGGACCAGCAGATAGGGCAGCGGCTGGTCGACTACCAACAGGTGGGTCTGGAACGCCGTGTCTACCGTGACCGTGAGAGCGCGCGGCTGGAGTACACCTGGACCGCGCTGGCGAAGGACACGGAGTTCCCAGGGCCGTACCAGGCCGTCGACCAGATGTACATCTCCCGTGACGGAGTCGAGTACGCGATCTACATGGCGTCCCCGGCCGAGGACTGGGCCACCACGAACAAGCAGTTCGAAACGGTCCTGCGGGGGTGGCGGGAACCCCGCTAGGACAGGTCCCGGCCCCCGGGGGACCCGACTGGCCGGTTCCGCGACGGTTCCGTGACGGCGGCGCTTGGCCGAATAGGCCTACCGGAGGGATGACATCCGGTGGGGCATGATGGGCCCATGGTGACCGAGGGGGAGCCCGGAAGCGGGCCCGCACGGCACAATGCCCGTGTCATCGCGGGCCGTTATCGCCTGGAGGCGAGGCTCGGGCGCGGCGGCATGAGCGTGGTGTGGCGGGCGACGGACCAACTGCTCGGGCGTGGCGTCGCGGTCAAGGAACTCCCCTTGGACGAGACGCTCTCCGCGGCGGAGGCACGGCGGCAGCGGGACCGCACCCTGCGGGAGGCGCGGGCGCTCGCCCAGTTGAGTCATCCGCACATCATCGTCGTCCACGATGTCGTCGAGGACGACGAGCGCCCGTACATCGTCCTGGAGTTGATCGACGGCGGTTCGCTCGCCGACCGTATCGCCACCCAGGGCCCGGTCGACGCGGTGGAGGCCGCGCGCATCGGCATCGACCTGCTCGGCGCGCTGCGCGCCGCCCACGCGGCGGGCGTCCTGCACCGCGATCTCAAACCCGCGAACGTGCTGCTCGAGTGTGGCACCGACCGGGTCGTCCTCACCGACTTCGGCATCGCCCAGGTCGCGGGCGCCACCACGCTCACCGAGTCCGGTTCCTTCGTCGGCTCGCCCGAGTACACCGCCCCCGAGCGGATGTCCGGGGCCAGGACCGGACCCGAGTCCGATCTGTGGTCGCTGGGCGCGCTGTTGTGCACGGCGCTCAGCGGCGAGTCGCCGTTCCGCCGGGACTCGATCGGCGGGATCGTGCACGCGGTCGTGGTCGACGAGATAAGGCCGCCCCTGCAGGCCGGACCGCTTCTGCCCGTGGTGCGCGGCCTGCTGGAGCGGGACCCCGACCGGCGGCTGGACGCGGACCGAGCCGAGGGGATGCTGCGGTTCTTCCTCGAGACGGGCCGCACGCCGGAGTCTCCGCCGCTCGGATACCTGCCGTCGGGATACCCGCCGTCCGGATATCCGGTGCGCGGGCGGGGCCGGACGCGTCGGCCGCTCCCGGAACGAGGAGGGGCGGCCGGGTGGGGGCGTGCCTCCGACGGCCTTGCCGTCACCGTCGTGCGCTCGCCGGGGCGGCCCACGAGAAGTGTGCTCGTGGCAGCGCTGGCCGTTGCCGCGCTGGTGGGCGCCGGGGTGTCCGCGACGGTCCTGCTCCTGGACCGCGACGGTGACGGGAGCGGCGGGGGCGATACGCCGCCGAGCACCGGGCCGCTGACTCCCGCGACTCGATCTCCGGAGCCCCGCCCGTCCCGTACGGGCGGTGCGGACAGCCCGTCCCTCACGGCCGACCCCTCCCGTACGGCGGGCCCGTCCGCTTCTCCCGCGTCTCCCTTGCCCTCCGCTTCTGCGTTTTCTCCGTTCTCTCCGGCTTCTTCCGTCGTGGTGCCGCTGTCGGGTTCTGTGGTGTCCGGCACGACTTCGGCCGGCGTGTACATGCATAAAAGGTGAATAAGCCGCGGACAGAGTCACGGGTCTGTGACCGGACGGCACCCGCTGTGGCTCCGCCAGGGCCTGGCGCGATATGGATGGAGCATGAGCAGCAACGGGGGAGCCCGCCACGGCGCGGCCGACGAGCCAACGAGTTTTGGTCTGCAACCGCCGAACCCGAACCCGCCCGCGTCCGTGCCGCATCCGGGCAACCCGTACGCGGCACCCACGCAGGTGGTTCCGCAGCAGTCCCAGCAGCAGCCGCCACCGCACCAGCAGGCGCCGGTCCGGCCGTCGGCGCCTCCGCCGGCACCGTCACAGCCGTCCCGCCATGAGCCGTCGCACCCTCGGCCGTCGCAGGACGACCCCGGCGTCGGCCGGGTCATCGCCGGTCGTTACCGGCTGCTTTCCAAGCTCGGGCACGGCGGCATGGGCACGGTGTGGCGGGCGGCGGACGAGACGGTGGACCGCGAGGTCGCCGTCAAGGAGCCCCGCGTCCCGGACCACCTTCCCGAACGCGAACGCGCCAACGCGTTCGAGCGCATGCGCCGCGAGGCCCGTGCGGCCGCCCGGCTCGATCATCCCGCGGTGGTCAACGTCCACGACGTCGCGGTCGTGGACGGGCAGCCGTGGATCGTGATGGAGCTGGTCCAGGGCCGTTCCCTGGGCGCCGTGCTGCAGGAGGAGGGCACCCTCTCCGCGCGCGAGGCGGCCAGGGTCGGCCTGGAGGTGCTCGGCGCGCTGGAGGCCGCGCACGCGGCCGGCATCCTGCACCGGGACGTGAAACCGGACAACGTACTGCTCGGCCGGCACGACCGGGTCGTCCTCACCGACTTCGGCATCGCCCAGATCGAGGGCGAGACCAACCTGACCGACACCGGCGGCTTCGTGGGCTCGCCCGAGTACATCGCGCCCGAGCGGGTGCTGGGCCAGCGTCCAGGGCCCGCCTCCGACCTGTGGTCCCTCGGTGTCGTGCTGTACGCGGCCACGGAGGGCGTCTCGCCGTTCCGGCGCAGCAACACGCCCGCGACACTCCAGTCCGTCCTCAACGCCGTGCCCGCGCCGCCCGCCGCCGCGCAGGGTCCGCTGGCCGAGGTCATCACGGGCCTGCTGCAGAAGGACCCGGCGCACCGTCCGAACGCCGCCCGGGTACGTGCGCTGCTGGACGCCGTCGCGAACCCGCCCGCACCCCAACCCACACAGATCGTCCACGCCTCGGGCCTCGGCGACGGCACCGGTTCCGGTTCCGGGTCCGGAACCGGAGGCAAGGGCATCCGGATCGGCTACAAGACGCTGGGCGGACTGGGCGCGGCGGTCGTCGCCGGAGCGGTGGCCGCGTATCTGGTGATCGCGGACCCGTTCGCGGGACCGCTGCCGGACGACTGGAAGACCCACAAGGAGAAGGACGTCGCGGCGTCCGTGTCGGTGCCGAAGGACTACCAGCGCACCGTTCCCGACCCGGAGAAGTCCTTGGGCGGTACCGATGAGCACTGGGTCAGGTACACGGACCACAGCGGCAGCATCTGGATCGGTCTGACGCTGGACCGGAAGGCCGAGGACACCGGCAACGACATCGAGGCCTCCGCCGATGCCGAGATGTACGACGACAACAAGAGCTTCAAGGAGAGCGGCAGTTACGACCTCGACATGCCGGAGGGCCCGGTGACGAAGCCGAAGCCGGACCTCACGTACAAGGGGAAGAAGGCCGCGGAGAACACCGTCGTCTACAAGACGAACGACAGCCAGAACCCCCGTCCCCGTGAAATGCGCATCTTCTACTACATGACGTCCGACGAGAACATGTACAAGCTCACCATCAGCTACCCGGGCAAGGGTGACTTCACGGAGCGCGGGCGTGAAGTGGCGGAGACCGTGATCGCCAACCTGGACGTCGACAAGCTCTGATCCGGGCGGGACGCAGACTGTGCCGTGCCCGGTACGGGCGCCGCGTCGACAACGCGGCGCCTCGCACGGTACTGATGGGGGATGAGCAACGACGGTGGTGCGACGGGCGCCCGGGGTCGCCTGATCGGCGGTCGCTACCGGTTGATCGAGCGGATCGGTTCCGGCGGCATGGGCACCGTCTGGCGGGCGCTCGACGAACTCGTCCAGCGTGAAGTCGCCGTGAAGCAGCCGCGGTTACCGGGCCACCCGGGGGACGAGAGGCATCGGCGGGCCGCCCACCGGCTGCACCGCGAGGCCCGTGCCGCCGCCCGCGTCGACCATCCCGCCGCGGTCGTCATCCACGACGTCGTGGTGGAGGACGACGGGGTCAAGGAGCTGGAGGGGCGGGACGGCACCAACGGACTTCCCTGGATCGTCATGGAGCTGGTCCGAGGCGAGTCGCTGCACGAGCTGCTCGACCGAGGTCCGCTGCCGCCCGCCGAGGCTGCCCGGATCGGGCTCGCCGTCCTTGGCGCACTGCGCGCCGCCCACACCGTCGGCATCGTGCACCGCGATGTGAAGCCCGCCAACATCCTGCTCGGACCGCACCGGCGCGTCGTCCTCACGGACTTCGGCATCGCCCACGTCCAGGGCGAGGAATCCCTGACGGGCAGCGGTGAGTTCGTCGGCTCGCTGGAGTTCGTCGCCCCCGAGCGGATGTCCGGCCGCATCGCGGGCCCCGCCTCCGACCTGTGGTCCCTCGGCGTTCTGCTGTACGCCGCGGTCGAGGGCTGGTCCCCGTTCCGCCGTACGACGCCGGAGTCCACACTCGCCGCGATCATCGCCGAGGAGACGCCCGAGCCGAAACAGGCCGGTGCGCTCGGGCCGCTGATCGTAAGGCTGTTGGCGAAGGAACCCGAGGAGCGGCCGGACGCCGAAGAGGTCGCCGTGGCACTGGAAGCGGCGACGAGCAGGTGGCCGGAGCCCGCGTCGACGGTATCCGTGGCGAGCGACCAGGACACTTCCGGGCTACGGGAGTCGGCGGACGATGCCGGCACGGTGCAGCTGAACCGCTCCGCCGCGGCACCGCTCCCCGGACCCGCACTCGACGACGGCCCACGCGTACCGGAGCCGAGGTCGGAGCTGGGACCCGAGTCGATGTCCGAGCCGATCCCCGAGCCCGAGCCGATCCCCGAGCCCGAGCCGATCCCCGAGCCCGAGCTCGAGTCGATGTCCGAGCCGATCCCGGAGCCCGAGCCGATCCCCGACGTCTCCGAGCCCGAGCGCGAATCCGAATCCGAATCCGAGCCCACCCCCGATCCCGACCTCCCAGGTTCTGGCACTCCCCCTCCCCGAGCCCCCGTGCCCTCGCCCCTCGCGCGCCGCCTTCTTCGTCCCGCCCCCGTGGCGGCCCTCGGTGCTCTGCTCGTAGGCGGTGCCTGGTCCGCCGCCACCCTCATGTCGGACACAGGGACGGCCACTGAGCGCACCGTCGGCGCTTCCGCCTCCGCCACCCCCATGTCCATCCCCACGCCCGTCCCCACGTCCACCCCCGCCTCGCCTCTCTGGACCGCCCACCGCGAGACCGCCATGGCCGCCGTCCTCTCCCTCCCGCACGGCTACCAGGAGTTCGCCCGGGAAAGCGGTGCGCGCGATCAGCCCAGGCTCGTGGTCTACGGGTTCAACGACGGCAACTCCCGGGACAGCGTCGACGTCCGCCTCACCCAATGGGACCAGGCCCCCCGGTCCCCGATGGCCCAGGCGCAACAGGCGCACGCGGACTGGGACGCCTACGAGGGGGACGCGCGAACCCAGTACACCCGCACCAGCTTCCAGGGGTACGAAGCCGTCCTCGCCGACACGACGTACGGCCCGGACAAGCTGCGCATCCGGGTCATGCAGCTGATGATCCTCGCCGACGACGACCGCATGTACGAGCTCCGGGTCGACATGCCCAAGGGCACGCCCAGGGAAAAGGAGGGGGCGGCGGTGTTCAAGGGCGCCCGCGACCGGCTCGAGATCGGGGTGGTCCGGTCGCCAACGCCCTGATCAGCGGGTTTGTTGCCAGCGTTCACTGGCGTGGTGTGTGAGCAGTCCGTGAATCTGTTACTGACGGGTACACAAAGTGTTCGCGCGGGCATACCCTGCGGCTCATGACGGACGCGCAGACCCGGCACACGACCGGTACCAACCCTCTCGCCCCCACCCCGGCGGGCGCCCGGACCGCGGTCGACGTGGTCACGCCCGAACTGGTCGCCCAGCTCACCAAGGGCGTCGTCGGGTCCGGGCGGACCGCCAACCACACGCCGTTCACCGGTGAGAAACTGGCCGACCTGCCCGAGTCGACCCCCGAGGACGTGCAGCGGGCCTTCGAAGCGGCCCGGGCCGCCCAGGCCGTGTGGGAGCGGACCCCGGTACGACAGCGGGCCGCCGTGCTGCTCCGCTTCCACGACCTGGTCCTGGAACGCCAGGCCGAGGTGCTCGACCTGATCCAGCTGGAGACCGGCAAGGCCCGCCTGCACGCCCACGAGGAGGTCCAGGGCGTCGCCGTCGCCGCCCGTCACTACGGCCGCCGGGCCGCCGCGTACCTGCGGCCCAAGCGGCACGCGGGCGCCATGCCGGCCCTCACGAAGGTCACCGAACGGCGTCACCCGCGCGGCGTCGTCGGCCAGATCGCCCCCTGGAACTACCCGCTCGAGCTCTCCGTCGGCGACGCGCTCCCGGCGTTCGTGGCGGGCAACGCGGTCGTGATGAAGCCCGACACGGAGACCTGCCTCACCGCCCTGTGGGCCCGTGACCTGCTGATCGAGGCCGGACTGCCCGCCGACCTCTTCCAGGTCGTCCTCGGCGAGGGACCGGTCGTCGGTCCGGAGGTCGTCGAGCGCGCCGACTACGTCTCCTTCACCGGCTCCACCCGCACCGGCCGTGAGGTCGCCCGGATCGCCGCCTCCCGGCTCGTCGGCGTCTCCCTGGAGCTGGGAGGGAAGAACGCCATGCTGGTCCTGGAGGACGCCGACCTGGACAAGGCGGCCGCGGGTGCCGTCCGGGCCTGTTTCTCCTCCGCGGGCCAGCTCTGCATCTCCATCGAGCGGCTGTATGTCCATGAGGCGGTCGCCGACGCCTTCCTGGAGCGCTTCGCCGCCCGGACCCGGGCGATCCGCCTCGGCACCTCCCTGTCCTACGGCGCCGACATGGGCTCCCTGGTCGGCGAACGCCAGCTGGACGCGGTCACCCGACACGTGGACGACGCCGTCGCCAAGGGTGCCAAGGTGATCACGGGCGGCACGGCACGCCCGGACATCGGCCCGTACTTCTACGAGCCGACCATCCTCGACGGCGTCGAGGAGTCCATGGGCGTCTGTGCGGAGGAGACCTTCGGTCCGGTCGTCTCCGTCTACCGCTTCGGGTCCGACGACGAGGCCGTCGAACGCGCCAACGCCACCTCGTACGGCCTGAACTCCTCGGTCTGGACGAAGGACGCCCGGCGCGGCCGTGAGGTGGCCGCCCGGCTGCGTACCGGCACGGTCAACATCAACGAGGGGTATGCGCCCGCCTACGGCAGCGTCCAGTCGCCGATGGGCGGCATGAAGGATTCCGGCCTCGGCCGCCGGCACGGCTCCGAGGGCATTCTCAAGTTCACGGAGGCCCAGACCGTCGCCCACCAGCGGCTGCTGCCCATGGGGCCCGCCTTCGGCATGGACGACGAGCAGTACGCGACGTTCATCAGCCGGAGCCTGCGCCTGATGAAGGCATTCCGCTTCCGTTAGCCGGCTGTGCGCCGCAGACAGCCGCGCACAGCCGACCGCAGCCGACCGCAGCCGACAGAGTCCCGCCCGGCGGACAGCCCCGCCCCGCAGCTTTCGACGAGGAGAGCACGTGTCACAGGAGAACTCCGTTCCGGAACAGGACGACGCCGGTCACGGCGGCGAGCCCGTCGCCGGTCACGACACCGCGCCCGACGCCGTGCCGGCCACCGGCCGCGACACCGTGCCCGTTCCCGGCACCGGCGCCGACCCGGCGTACGACCACGACTACGACTATGACGTCCTGGTGGTCGGCTCCGGCTTCGGCGGCTCGGTCACGGCCCTGCGCCTGTCCGAGAAGGGGTACCGCGTCGGCGTCCTGGAAGCGGGCCGCCGCTTCACCCGCGCGTCCCTCCCGAGGAACTCCTGGGACCTGAAGAACTACCTGTGGGCTCCCCGGCTCGGTATGTACGGCCTCCAGCGAATCCACCTCCTGGGCAGCGTCATGGTCCTGGCCGGGGCGGGCGTCGGCGGCGGCTCCCTCAACTACGCCAACACCCTCTACGTACCGCCCAAGGCCTTCTTCGACGACCCGCAGTGGCGCGACATCACCGACTGGCAGGAGGAGCTGAAGCCGTACTACGACCAGGCGCAGCGCATGCTGGGCGTACGGCTCAACCCGACGACGACCACGACCGACCTGCATCTGAAGGCGGCGGCCGAGCGGATGGGTGTGGGCGACACCTTCCACATGACCCCCGTCGGCGTCTTCTTCGGTGACGGCGAGGACGCCGACGGGAAGACGAAGGCGAAGCCGGGACAGGAGGTGTCCGACCCGTACTTCGGCGGGGCGGGGCCGTCGCGCCGGGCCTGTGCCGAGTGCGGCGAGTGCATGACGGGCTGCCGGCACGGGGCGAAGAACACCCTCAACGAGAACTACCTGCACCTCGCCGAGAAGGCCGGCGCGGTCGTCCACCCCATGACGACGGCCGTGTCGGTGACGGAGGACTCGCAGGGCGGATTCGCCGTCGCCACGCTCCCCACCGACAACCGCCGCAAGGGCAGCGGCCGGACCTTCCGGGCCCGCCGGGTCGTGCTGGCCGCCGGCACCTACGGCACCCAGACGCTGCTACACCGCATGAAGGCGAACGGACAGCTGCCGCGCCTCTCGGACAAGCTGGGCGAACTGACCCGCACCAACTCCGAGGCCCTCGTCGGCGCGCAGACCGACAACCGCCACTACCGCAAGGTGTCGGCCTCGGCCAAGGCCGACTTCACCCGGGGTGTGGCCATCACGTCGTCGATCCACCCCGACGAGAACACCCACATCGAGCCGGTCCGTTACGGCCGTGGCTCCAACTCGATGGGCGCCCTCTCGATCCTCCAGGTCCCCTACGCGGGCAGCAACTCGGGGCCGGCCAGGGTCCTGGGCTGGCTGGGCAACGCGGTGAAACACCCCTTGCTGATGGCGCGTTCGCTCTCCAACCGACGCTGGTCGGAACGGACCATCATCGCCCTGGTGATGCAGTCGCTGGACAACTCCCTGACGACGTACCTGAAGCCGTCCGGTCCGGGGCGCGGGCTGCTCACCGCCCGCCAAGGCCACGGCGCCCCCAACCCCAAGCAGATCAAGGCGGCCACGGAGGGCGCGTCCGCCCTGGCCGCCGAGATCAACGGGTTCGCCGGCTCCAACATCGGCGAGCTGACGGGCATGCCCCTGACGGCCCATTTCCTGGGCGGCTGCGTCATCGGCGCCACGCCGGAGACCGGCGTGATCGACCCGTACCACCGGCTCTACGGCCACCCCGGCATCTCGGTCGTGGACGGAGCGGCGGTCTCCGCGAACCTGGGGGTGAACCCGTCCCTGACGATCACGGCGCAGGCCGAACGGGCGATGTCGTACTGGCCCAACAAGGGCGAGCCCGACCGGCGACCGGAGCAGGGCGCGGCATACGAGCGGCTCCAGCCGGTCGAGCCGAAGTCCCCGGTGGTCCCGGCGGACGCCTTCGGCGCCCTGAAGCTGCCGTTCCTGGGGATGCCGGCGATGCCGCCGAAGAAGTAGGAAGGCACGGGAAAGAGACGGGAAAAGAGGCGGGGAAGGGGAGGGCCCCGAAAGGGGAGGGCCGGGCAAGGAGAAGGACCTGCGCCCCCCTCCGAGCGCAGGTCCTTCTCCTTGCCTGGTCCGGCGTCGACCGCCGTGCGGCGTGTTTACGCCACCGCGCCGGTCTTGCGACGACGCACCAGGTACACCGCACCGGTACCGGCCACGAGGGCAAGACCGCCGACGAAGCTGATCATCGGAAGATCGGAACCGGCGCCGGTCTCGGCGAGGCTCCCGGTGACCTTCGGGGTGTTGCTGTGGACCGGCTTCTTGTCGGTGACGGGCGCCTTGCCGCCTTCCTGCGGCTTGGTGCCGTCCGTGTCCTTACCGGCGGCCACGATCTGGAACTTGTACGACACGGAGCCGTAGCCGGTGCACTCGCCGTCGCTGTCGCCGTAGATGGTCGCGCCGAGGGTGAAGCCGGCGCCGACCGGGGCCGAGGCCTTCACGTTGAGCCGCATCGGGATGTTGACCTGGTAGTCGGCCTCGAGCTCGGTGCTGTAGCCGATGTAACCGACCGCGTAGCCGCCCTCGTCGAGGGCGGTCCAGGTCTTGCCGTCCGGGTCCCAGACCTGCAGCTCGACCTGCTTGCTCTTGAACAGTTCCGCGCCGTCCGCGTCGGCGGCGGCTCCGGCGAAGTAGTCGAGGTCCTCGAGCGTGGAGTCGGAGTTGTTCACCACGTCCAGCGAGAACTCGTGCCAGCCGCTGCCCGCGGAGATCTTGCCGGGCAGCCCGGAGATGCCGACATCGACCTTGGTGTCCTCGCACGCGGAGGGCTCGGGGTCCGGTGACTCCGACTCCTCCGACTCCTCCGACTCCTCCGGCGTGGACGGGCTCGGCGCGGGGGCGGAGGTGCTCGGGGCCGGCTCCGTCTCGTCCTCCGAGCCGCTGGGCGTGGGCTCCGGCTCCTCACCGGTTCCGGGCTCGTCGGTCTCGGTGTCGTCGGGGTTGTCCGCGCCGTCGGTCGGCTCGGCCGGGGCCGACGAGGTGGGCGGGGCGTCCGTCTCCTCCGCCCCGTCCTCGTCGGCCGACTCGGTCGCGGTGACGCTCGGCGACGGGCTCGCCGACTCGGTGGCGTATGCGGCCGGAGCCGCGAGGAGCGCAGCCGGGGCTATCACTGCTGTTGCGGCGGCAACAGCCATGGCGCGGCGGAGCTTCATGAAGACCTCGGGAAGTCGGGAGTACCGCCGGTGGCGGTACGCGTCGGGTGGAGGCCTCCGCGGTGGGGCGCGGCAGTGGCCCGTGGTTCCGGTGGTTTGATCTACGAACCCTGTGAATGGTTGTCCCGGTCCTCACATAATTTTTATGTGAGGTGGATCACTTGGGGGAGATGATCCGTTCCGGCGTACGCTCACCCTCCGATTCCCCTTGGCGGGATCCGGTGTCCCCTGACAGAAAGCGCGTCACCCAGTGCCCGAGCAGCCGTCCGAAGATCCCACGAGACCGGAACTCTCCTCCCTGCCCGACGATGTGTGGGACAAATTCGTCGAGGACAGTGAGCGGGACATCCGCGCCTCCGCTCCGAAGGAGCCGTCCGCGCGGGCGCGGATGGTGACCGAGCGGCTGCGTGCCATGGACGAGGCGCAGGCCAGGGCGGGCGGTGGCGGTGGGAAACGCCGTTGGGGCCGGAACAAGTCCGCCGCCCCGCCCGCCCGGCCCGAGGGATGGCGTACCGGTCCCGCCCAGCGGGGCGTGAACGGCCGTGCCCCGCGCCGGCGCAGGGGCTGGAGCATCGTCGGCGTACTGGTGGCCGCGGCCGTGGCGGTGGTCGCCGTCAACCCGTCCGGCGCGCTCTCCTGGCTGCCCGGCGGTCTCGGTGAGGGCTCCGGCACCTCGGACGGTGCGAACGCGGCGAGCGCGGACTCCGTCGTACCGCTGGCTCCCGAGACCGCCCGTCCCAGCGGTGCCCCCTCTGCCGCTCCGGCCGGTGTTCCCACCCGTGAGCGGCCGTTCGCCGGTTCGCCCGCCGCGCGGTGGGGATCGGGAGCGGACGCCATCCGACTGCCGAAGGTGGAGGCGAAGGGGAAGGGGGCGGCCGTCAACGGCGTCCCCGTCGCCGACGTCGAGGCGGCGCTGGAAGGGGCGAAGGAGTTCCTGGTCGCCTCGAACCTCGACCGTGCGGTGCTCATGGGGGCCGAGCCGAAGAAGGCCCTGGCCCTCATCGACCCGCTGGCGGCGGATTACCTCTCCGAGGTGCGCGCCGGACTGCGCAAGCCCACCGGGAAGAACGACCCGACGTGGACGTTCTCCCGGTTCGACCCCGCCGAGGTCGAACCGGTCGGCGATGTGAGAGTCCGTGGCCGTCTGACCTTCGAGCCCGTACGGGGAACCGCCGGGAAGGTCGTGGTCAAGGCCGACTACACCTTCGTGTACGCGGTGGCCCCTGCCGGCGGCGGTGACGAGGTGACCCGGTCGATCGTGCGCCGGATGCTCGAGGTGGACGCGGCGGATCCCGCCAGGTTCCAGGTGACCGACGGCCACATCCGGCCCCTCGCCGTCGAGAGCGAGATCTTCAACGACGACTGCCGGGACGGCGACGGGGTGATCCGCCCGCAGTTCTTCACCGACCGGCCCCACGGCCCCGCACCGACGGGGGAGGCACGGGACCCGTACGACCGGAGCCAGGGGATACGCGAAGCCGACCAGGGCTGCGGCACCGTCTCCCGCACCTGACGCGAACCTCGTGCAGGGCGCCGGGACCCGCCCGTGGAGGGCTGGGCCGTACGGCGGCGAAAGGGCCCGCCCTGCTGCGGTTCTCCCGTTCGTCGTGGTTCCGGCCGGCGGGACATGTCCCGCCGGGCGGGGGCGGGGGGGCCCCCCGCCGGGCCGGGGGGGGGGGGGGGCGGGGGGGGGGCCCCCCCCGCCCGGGCCCCCGCCCGGGGGGGGGGCCCCCCCCCCCCCCCCCGGACGGCCC